>NZ_CP013377.1:2329995-2662851 GCF_001718415.1 Burkholderia pseudomultivorans
CTTCTCGAACTTCGGGTACTGCGTCTTCAGCCATTCGACGATGAAGCCCGCGATCACCTCGCGGTTCTCCTCCTTGCCGAGCACGTCGACGATCTGCTCGATCGCGTCGTCGAGCATCGCCTGGTGGCGGCCGTCCTTCGTCAGCGTGTCGAGGATCGCGCCGGCCGACTGCGACAGGTCGACCTTGTCGATCAGCGCGCGGAATGCGTCGTGGACGAACGACTGGATGCGCGCGTCGTCGGTCATGTCGAGCGCGAAGCTCATCAGCCTGGTCGCGTAGCCGCCCAGCGCATCGGTGTTCGCCGGATCGCCGAGCCACGCGCCGAGCTTCTGCGCCGGATCGTGCTGGCGAATCTGCGCGGCGAGCGCGTCGGGGCCGAGGAATTTCTCGCGCACGAACGCCGCGAGGTTGTCGGCGATCTTGTCCTTGTTCTGCGGAATGATCTCGGTGTGGCGCGACACGAACGGGATCGGCACGCGACGGAACAGCGCGACGACCGCGAACCAGTCGGCGAGCGCGCCCACCATCGCGGCCTCGGCCACGGCCTTGACGCCGTCGATCCACGGGCCGCGCGGCAGGACGATCGTCGTCGCGAATACCGCGACCGCGGCCAGCAGCAGCCACAGCGCGCGGCGCTTGCTGCGTTTCAGTTCGAGGGCTTTGTCTGGCGTCATGGGCAACCGGCAGCGCGAAAGATGCCGTCAATATGCACCGACTCGGCGGTCGCCGCCAAATACCCGGCCCCCTTTTACCGGCAGGACGCCCAGGCGCCCGGCCGGCCCATTCCCCTCCCCGTTCACGCCGCCCGCCATCGGGATCCCACCGCCTCCGGGACGCCGCTGCGCTCCCTTCGCCCCCGTCGATCGCCCGCTGTGCCCCGCCAGACGGACTGTCTCTCGATTTGGCGTTTACCCGGATAGCACGACGCCGCGCCAACGCCGCAGACTGATTTCACATTTCGAGACAATGTCTCCTATATAGAGACACACATCATGCTCAAGACACTCAGCAGCGCACTGCAACTGATGCAGTACTTCACCGCCCGGCAAGCCGTATGGGGCGTTCGCGAACTCGCGAAGGAAAGCGGCGTGCATCACGCGATCGTCCATCGCGTGCTCGCGACGTTCGCGGCCGAGGGCTACCTCGTGCAGGACGACGCGGGCCGCTATGCGCTCGGCCTGCGCTGGTTCGAGATGGGCGAGATCGTGCGGCGCTCGCTGTCGCCGTCGCAGATCGTCGAGCCCGCGCTGCACCGGCTCGCGCAGCAGAGCGGCGAGACCGTGTTCCTGTCGCTGCTCGACGGCTACGAAGGGCTGTGCCTCGACATCGCGCACGGCGACCAGCAGCTGCGCTTCTCGATCGAGGAAGGCCAGCGCTTCGCGCTGCACGCGGGCGCACACGGCAAGGCGATGCTCGCGTTCCAGCCCGACCCGGTGCGCGACGAGGTCTATGCGCGCGCCGCGAAGGCCGGCCAGGCGGTCGATCGCGCGGCCGTCGAGGCGCGCCTCGAGGTGATCCGCGAGCACGGCTGGGCGTACACGCGCGAAGAAGCCGCGACCGGCGTGGCCGGCCTCGCGGTGCCGCTCACCGCGAAAGGCAGCCGCTCGGTCGCCGGTTCGCTCGCGATCTCGGGGCCGATGCAGCGCCTCGACGAATCGGCCGTGCCGCGCCTGCTGGACGCGCTGAACGACGCGCGCCGCAAGATCGAAAGCGTGCTCAGCCTGATGCGCTGAGCGCCGCTGCCGTCCGAATTTCGCGCCGAATTCGCCCGACTCGTCGACGGGCCGGCCCGCTACATCACAACAAGCCACAGGCATTGAGGAGAAACCCATGAACGCTTTGCAAGACGCGCAGGCCGGCGACCCCGCCGCCTCCGCGGCCCCGTCCGGCGCCCCGCGCGTCCGCTTCGCCGAACCGGTGCTGCTGATCGTGTCGGTCGTGCTGTCCGTGCTCGGCGCGATCATCGGCATGCAGCTGATCGTGTCGCTCGGCATTTCGGCGAACACGTCGATCATCGGCGCGCTGATCGCGATCGTGTTTTCGCGCATTCCGCATGAACTCGCGCGGCGCTTTCGCGTGCTCGAACGCCAGAACCTCGTGCAGACCGCGATCTCGTCGGCCACGTTCGGCGCCGCCAACTCGCTGATGATCCCGATCGGCGTGCCGTACGCGATGGGCATGCCCGAACTCGCGACGCCGATGCTGATCGGCGCGCTCGCCGCGATGCTGGTCGACGGCACGATGCTGTACCTGCTGTTCGGCAGCAAGATCTTCCCGGCGACCGGCAGCTGGCCGTCGGGCGTCGCGACCGCTGAGGCGATCTGGGCCGGCGACCGCGGCGGTCGCAAGGCCGCGTTCCTCGGGATCGGCGTCGCGGTCGGCGTGGCCGGCGCGTGGCTCGGCGTGCCGATGTCCGCGTTCGGCGCAGCGTTCCTCGGCAACCTCGCCGCGCTGACGATGTTCGGCCTCGGCCTGCTGGTGCGCGGCTACTCGGTCGCGCTGACCGGCGTCGACATCGCGAAGGCCTACATCCCGCACGGCGTGATGATCGGCGCGGGCGCCGTCGCGATGCTGCAGGTGTCGGCGGAAATCCGCCGCGCGCGCCGCGCGCCGGTCGACGAAGCGGGCACCGGCGACGTGTCGCCGCGCCGCGCGGGCCGCATCCTCGGCCTCGGCTATCTCGTCTACATGCTGATCGCACTGGTGATCGTCGGCTGCACCGGCGGCTTCTCGGAAATGTCGACCGGCATGCTGATCGTGTTCGTGCTGTACGCGGCGTTCGCGGCCTACATCCACGAACTGATCGTCGGCATCGCCGCGATGCACTCGGGCTGGTTCCCCGCGTTCGCGGTCGCGCTGATCACGCTGACGATCGGCATCCTGATCGGCTTCCCGGCGCCGGCGCTGGCGGTGCTGGTCGGCTTCTCGGCCGCGACGGGCCCCGCATTCGCCGACATGGGCTACGACCTCAAGACCGGCTTCCTGCTGCGCGGCTCGGGCCAGGACCCCGCGCTGGAACTGGCCGGCCGCCGCCAGCAGTTCCTCGCGGCCACGCTCGGCTTCGTCGTGGCAGGCATCGTCGTCGTGCTGTTCCACCACGGCTTCTTCAGCCGCGACATGCTGCCGCCGGTCGATCGCGTCTACGCGGCGTCGATCAGGGCCGGCTCGTCGTGGGACATCGCGCGCAACCTCGCGATCTGGGCCGTGCCCGGCGCTTTGCTGCAATGGCTCGGCGGCGCGAAGCGCCAGCTCGGCGTGCTGCTGTCGACCGGCATGCTGCTCACCTCGCCGCTCGCCGGCTTCGCGGTGCTGTTCGGCCTCGCGATCCGCTTCATCCTGCTGCGCACGCGCGGCGAGCGCGACGTCGCCGAAATGAGCGCCTTCGCCGGCGGCGTGATCGCGGGCGACGCGCTGTTCAGCTTCACGCGTTCGCTGATCAAGCTCAAGTAATTCCGTTTCACCCACAGGACTTTCGATGGACATCACCGCAATCCGCGCCGATACGCCGCTGACGGCCTCGACGATCTACCTCGATACGGCCGCCGCGTCGCTGCCGCCCGAACCCGTGCTGGACACCGTCAACGACTACCTGCGCGACACGGGCCGCGTCGGCATCTACCTGCCCGCGTTCCGCAAGACGACCTACGCACGCGTCGACGCCGTGCGCACGCAGCTCGCCGCGTTCATCGGCGCGCAGGCCGACGAAATCGCGTTCACCAAGAACGCCACCGAGGCGATCTCGATCGTCGCGCAGGGGATGCGCTGGCAGCCGGGCGACGAAGTGCTGGTCGCCGATACCGAAATGCTCAGCAACCTGCTGCCGTGGAAGCGGCTCGAGACGACGCACGGCATCGTCGTGAAGATGGTCGCCGCGAACGACGAAGGACTGCTGTCGCCGGACGCGTTCGCGCAGGCGATCACGCCGCGCACGCGCCTGCTGACGTTCTCGCACGTGCCGAACTCATCGGGCGCGCTGCAGGATGCCGCCGGACTGTGCGCGGTCGCGCGCACGCACGGCGTGCTGTCGCTCGTCAACGCGTCGCAGAGCGTCGGCATGGTCGCCACCGACGTGCTCGCGCTCGGCTGCGATTTCCTCGCGGGCTGCGGCCGCAAGGCGCTGCGCGCGACCGAAGGCTCGGGCTTTCTGTACGTGAGGCGCGAGCAGGTCGAGAGGCTCGAACCCGTGCTCGCGGGCTGGTGGAACGGCGCCTGCGATCGCGCGACCGGCGCGCTGTCGTTCGTCGCCGGCGCGAAGCGCTTCGAGGCCGGCTGCCCGATCGTGCCGGCGATCCTCGGCCTCGGCGCCGCGCTCGACTATGCGCAGCGCATCGGCATCGACGCGATCGAGGCGCGCGTGCGCGAGCTGACCGCCTACGCGGTCGAGCGCTTCGCGACGCTGCCGGGCTTCGAGCTGTACGGCCCGCGCGATACGGCGCGCCGCATCGGCATCGTGCCGTTCAACCTGCGCGGCGTCGATCCCGCGTCGATCGTCGCGGCGCTCGAAGCGCAGCAATGCATCATCGAGGCCGGCAATTTCATGGCCGACGCGATCCTCGCGCGCTACGGCGTATCGACGATGGCGCGCGTCTCGCTGCACTACTTCAACACGCGCGAAGAAATCGAGCGCGTCGCCGAGCTGATCCGCGCGGCGGCCCACTGAGCCTCTCTCGACTACCGAAACAGGAACCACCATGAACCAACGCTTTCTGCTGATGAGCAGCTCCCGCAAGGACGCGCTCGGCTATCTCGAACACGCGACCGAGCAGATCCACGCGCTGTTCCGCCGCGAGGCGCGCAAGATCGTCTTCGTCCCGTATGCGGGCGTGTCGTTCAGCTTCGACACCTATGAAGGCATCGTGAAGCCCGTGTTCGAGAAGCTCGGCTACGCGCTCGAATCGCTGCACCACAGCGCCGACCCGCGCAAGACGATCGAGCAGGCCGATGCGATCGCGGTCGGCGGCGGCAACACGTTCGCGCTGCTCAAGCGCATGTACGACGCCAATCTCGTCGATGCGATCCGCGCGCGCGTGCACGCGGGCGTGCCGTACATCGGCTGGAGCGCGGGCAGCAACGTCGCGTGCCCGACGATCCGCACCACCAACGACATGCCGATCGTGCAGCCGCCGACGCTGCGCGCGCTCGGTCTCGTGCCGTTCCAGATCAATCCGCACTTCATCAGCGGCAAGCCGGTCGGCCACAACGGCGAGAGCCGCGAGGAACGCCTCGGCGAATTCCTCGACATCAATGCGCCCGAACAGGTATTCGCGCTGCCCGAAGGCTCGGCGCTGCTGTCCGACGGCACGACCGGCACGGTGCTCGGCGAGCGCGGCGCGCTGCACTTCGCGAGCAAGACGGACGTGCGCACGCTGGCGGAAAACGCGCGCTTCCCGCTCGCATCGATCACGGGCCCGGCCGACATCGACCTGTGGCCCGCGTTCCGGAAATAAACGCTTGGGGTCTGCTTTCGTACGGAGGCAGGCCCTGATCTCCCTTTTTTTAAAAATACAGTTCCCTATTGGTTAGGAGACCTTTTCATGAACAAGAAGCTTGCCGGAATTGCGCTGCTGGCCGGTGCGACGGGCGTCGCACACGCCCAGTCGACCGTGACGCTGTACGGCGTGATCGACGTCGCGATCGGGTATCAGACGCATACCAACCCGTCCGGCGATCGCACCGTCGGCTTGCAGCAGGGCAACGAAGGCTTCCTGTCCGGCAGCCGCTTCGGGCTGAAGGGCACCGAGGAGCTCGGCGACGGCTGGAAAGCCGGCTTCACGCTCGAAAACGGCTTTCTCGCAAACAACGGCAAGCTCGACCAGCAGGGGCAGCTGTTCGGCCGCCAGGCGTTCGTGAAGCTCGGCCACGAGCGCTGGGGCGAGCTCGCGCTCGGCCGGCAGTACACGACCGGCAACACGATGCTGTACTACGTCGACCCGCTCGGCGTGGGCGCCGCACCGACCAATTCATGGCAGGTCTACCTCGTCGGTCAGCGCTACGACAACGCGGTCAGCTACACCGGCAGCTACGGGCCGATGCAGGTGATCGCCGAGTATGCGTTCGGCGGGATCGCCGGCGACACGCGCGCACGCGCGTCGATGTCGCTCGGCGTCAAGTATCAGGCGGGCCCCGTGACCGTGATCGGCGACGCGCAGCAGACGCGCGACACGCAGAGCCGCCGTGCACGCATCTATCTGGCCGGCGCGAAGGCCGCGATCGGCAGCGTGAACCTGTACGCGAACTATCTGCACAGCGATCGCGACGCAGGCTTCGATTCGTCGAACGGCGGCGCCGACACCGCGTCGATCACGAGCATGGCGTCCGGCTCGCCGACCGCCGCCGTCACGATCAACTCGGTGTTCGGTTCGCATCGCCGCGACGATTTCTTCACGCTCGGCGCGAGCTGGCGCGCGACGCCGGTATGGAACTTCGTCGTCGCGGGAATGCACAACCGCACGCTCGCCGACGGCTTCAACGGCGCGCGCAGCACCGTATACGGCGTGGCCGACTACAGCCTCAGCAAGCGCACCGACGTCTACCTCGCGACTTCCTACGAGTGGACGCGCGGCGGCTGGTCGGGACTGTTCGGCAACACGACGACCAATGCGGCGGCGGCCCGGGGCAGCGCGCTCAACGGTCGCAACGAGCAGCTCTCGGTGCTGCTCGGCCTGCGACATTTCTTCTGATCTCCGCGCAATTCGCCGATGCAGGTCGCGGCGCGGCGCACGACACGCCGCATCGGCACACTGAACCAAGAGGCATTCGATGGCACTGAAACAGACCCTCGTCATTTTCGACGCGCTCGACGGCGCGACCGTCAACGGGCAGGACATCGCCGCGCTGTTCGAGCCGTACGCGGCGCACGGCGTGACGGTCGAGGTCACCACGGTCAACAACGAACCGCCGGAAGACCCGACGAAGACGACCGACTTCATCCGCATCACGATTCCCGGCGCACGCGGCAAGACGGCCGGCGGCGACGCGCGCACGCTCGGCATCGTCGGCCGCAACGGCGCGATCGGCGCGCGCCCCGCGAAGTTCGGGATGGTGTCGGACGCGGACGGCCCGATCGGCTCGCTCGCGGCCGCGCTGAAGCTCGCGCAGATGAAGGCGAACGGCGACGTGCTGCCGGGCGACGTGATCGTCACGACGCACCTGTCGACCGACGTGTCGATGAGCGAGAACAACGGCGTGCCGTTCATGGGGATGCCGGTTTCGTCGGCGACGATGAACCGCTACGAAGTGACGCCCGACATGGACGCGATCCTGTCGCTCGACGCGTCGAAGGGCAACCGGATCGTCAAGCAGCGCGGCTTCGCGCTCTCGCCGACGGCCATGCAGGGCTATATCCTGCGCATGGCGCCCGATCTCGTCGCGATCATGGAATCGACGACCGGCATGCCGGCCGTCACGTTCCCGATCTCGCTGCAGGACATCTCGCCGTACGACAACGGGCTGTCGCATTTCAACAGCATCATGCAGCCGCACGTCGGCACCGACAAGCCGGTGGTCGGCGTCGCGCTGACCGCGCGTTCGGTCGTCGGCGGCAGCGATTCGAGCGCGAGCCACGAGATCGACCTGGCCGAAGCCGTGCGCTTCTCCGTCGAAGTCGCGAAGCGCTTCACGGCCGGCGCGTGCGAGTTCTACGATGCGAACGAATGGCGCAAGATCCGCAGCATGTACCCGGACCTGCGCGTGTTCCAGGGTTACGGCAACGCGGCGTAACCGCGACGACGACGCGCGGCGCGGCGATCGTGCCGCGCGTCGTGCCGCCGCGTGCCGGGCGACGATGACGCATCGCCCTGCGCCGCCGCCGTTCCTTCGCTACAGGAACGTCTTGAGGTTCACCGCCGGATCGGCGAGCCTCGCCGGATCGGGCGTCGCTCCGGCCGCGATCATCCGCCGCGACGCGCCGATGTCGCGCCCCGCGTTCGCGGCGGCCACCGCGATTATTCTCCCGTCAGCGCCGAGCCCGAACGCCGCAAACGGCCCGCTCGCCGGATTGCCGCGCACGACGATGGTCCGCTCGCCGCCGAACAGCCCGAGCATCTGCAGGTTGCAGTCGTACTGATCGGACCACAGCCAGGGCAGCTCCGCGTAGGCCTCGTCCGCGCCCAGCGCATTGGCGGCCGCGACGGCCGGCTGGTTCTCGGCGACCTGCCACGACTCGATCCGCACGTGGCGTCCGAGCAGCGGATTGAAATGCATCGTCACCTCGCCGGTCGCGAAGATCGCGGGATCGTTCGTGCGGCACCCCGCATCGACGCGTATCCCGTTGTCGACGTCGAGACCGGCCGACTGCGCGAGCTCGACGTTCGGCACGACGCCGATGCCGACCGCGACGAGATCGGCCGGCACATCGCCCTGCTCGGTCTCGACGATCGCCCCGCCCGCTGCCGCGCGACGAATCGCACGCGGCAGCGTCGCGAGCCGGAACGCGACGCCGCGCGCGTCGTGCAGTTGCCGCGCGAACGCGCCGACGACTTCCGGCAACGCGCGCTGCAGCAGCCGCGCGGCCGGATCGATCACCGTCACGTCGCAACCGAGCTGGCGCGCGGCGGCCGCGACTTCGAGACCGATGAAGCCGCCGCCGAGCACCGCGACGCGCCGTCCCGGCGCCAGCTGCGCGCGCAGCGCCCGCGCGTCGTCGACGGTGCGCACGTAATGCGGCGCGACGCCTGCGTCGACCGGGCCGCCGAAGCTTCGCACGCGCGAGCCGGTCGCGAGCACGAGCCGTGCGTACGGCAGCGTCGCGCCATCGTCGAGCCGCACGCGCTGCGCAGCGCGCTCGATCGCGTCGACGCGCGTGCCGAGCCGCAGCTCGATGCGCTGCGCGTCGTACCAGCCCGCGTCGCGCACGAACGCGCGGCGTTCGCCGTCGTCGCTCAGCAGCGCATCCTTCGACAGCGCGGGCCGGTCGTACGGTAGCTCGCGCTCCGCGCCGATCATCACGATGCGCGCATCGGCATCGCGTTCGCGCAGCGCCTCGGCGGTGCGCCGCGCCGCGTGACCGGCGCCGACGATCACGAACGGGTCAGCCGACATTGACTTCCACCTGCCCGTCGACGATCCGGATCGGATAGGTTCGCACCGGCTCGGTGATCGGCGCGCATTTCGGCGCGCCGGTGCGGATGTCGATCAGCCCCTGATGCAGCGGGCATTCGACGCAGCCGTCCTCCACATAGCCTTCGGACAGCCGCGCATGGCCGTGCGTGCAGAGGTCGTGCATCGCGAACAGTTCGTCGCCGATGCGGAACACCGCGATCGGCTTCTGGCCGGCGACGCGCGCCGCCGGTTCGTCTTCGGAGAATTCGTCGAAAGCGCCGAGCGGATGCCACTCGGCCAGCGTCGTTTCGTTCATGTCGATTCCTTGCCCGTGCATCAGATCGGCGTCGCGAGCAGCGTCTGCACGCGCGACGTGTCGTAGATCACCCGCTTGGTCTTGTAGCGCAGCCCGTCGGGCGTGCGCACGACCGTGTCGTAGTACTTGCCGGCCTGGTAGACGTTCGACTCGCCGTTGCTGCGCGTCTGCACGACCACGTAGTTGCTCTCGGTGTCGATCTCGCCGTCGCGCTCGGCGACGATCGTCAGGCCCGAGGTCATGTGCCGGTACGTATGCTCGTCGTAGATGTTCGCGTGCCGCAGCGACACCACGCGATCGCGCAGCATCCGCTGGTTCGTGCAGTGCACGATCCCGACCGGCAGCCCGAGGTCGGCGTTCTCCTTCGGCACGATCTCGTAGGTGCAGTCCTCGGTGAACATCGCCGGCCACTGTTCGAGCCGGTTGTTGTCGAGATGGCTGATATAGCGGTTCTGCAGCATGTACAGCTCGAACCACGTCTTCATGTCTTCCGTCATGTCTCGCTCCCGCTTCAATAGCCCATCAGCTTCTGGTAGCCGACCCAGAACCGGCGAATCAGGCTTTCGGTGATCACCGTGTCCTGCTGGTCCGGATTGCCGCGCGACATCTCGATCACCGAGGTCGCGTCGCCGTCGCGCACCGTGCCGCGCTGCACCAGCTCGGTCGCCTCGGTATCCTCCATCGAGATGTAGCCGGCCGGCCCGACGAGGTTCGCCTGCTTGATGCGCAGCGCGCGCAGCTCGGGCGTGTCGTCCGCATAACCGAAGAAGTGGAAGATCAGCTCGAAGTTGTCGGGCCCCTTCGGCAGGATCTGCCGCGCGACCAGCGTGTTGTGGATCTGCTGGATCACGAGCTGCGGGAAGATCGGCTGGATGTGGTTCGTGCAGTCCTCGTCGTATTCCGACACGAGGTCGAGGATCGATTCGTCCTCGAGATGAAAACCCTCGTCGAACGAGCGGATGTTCTGCTGCTTGTACGCGGCCGACGTGTCGTCGCCGGTCTTCGTCACCGTGATGATGCTGTGCAGCCCGTGGTTCGCATCGGGAATCGAGCGCGCCTTCATGCCGACGCGGAAGATGTTGAAGGTCGTATGGAACAGGTGCAGCATGCTCGCGTGATACGGGTCCTTCACGTTCTCCAGGTACAGCTTCCAGTTCGACTTCGAATACTGGCGCGTGCAGCCGAGATACTCGATCGGCTTGTGGAAGATCCGGTCGATCCACGGCCGCATCTGCTCGCCGAGATAGTCGGGCAGCGGCGCGACCTCGTCGCTGAAGCTCGCGAACACCAGCCCGCGGTAGCTGTCGACGCGCAGCTTGCGCAGCCCGTGCTGCTTCGGATCGAAATCGGCCGGCATCCCGGTCATGCCCTTCTGGCCGCGCCGGAACGGCACGCCGAGCAGGTTGCCGGTGTTGTCGAAGCTCCACTGGTGATACACGCACGTATGCGAGCTCGCGTTGCCGCGCGACTTGCGGCACACCTGCGCGCCGCGATGCGCGCAGCGGTTCACCCAGGCGGCGAGCGAGCCGTCGTCGGCGCGCGTGACGACGACCGGCGTGTCGCCGACGAAGGTGCTCTTGAAGTCGCCGGGGTTGGGGATTTCCGCTTCCAGCGCGACGAAGTTCCACGTCGGGCCGCGGAAGATGCGCTCCTGCTCGCGGTCGTAGACGGCGCGCGAGCTGAACACCTTGTACGGCACGCGCGAGCCGTCGGCGTGCGGAAAGCTCACGTCGGACGCATCGTCGCGCGGGGCGAACACGACGGGCGATTCTGTCTGCTCCATGTCGGACTCCTTGGGGGTTCCGTTTCGTTGATCGATGGAGCCGATTTTTGAAAAGCTAATATTCGCCGTCTATCCGGAAAGTGCGATTGCGGCGGCGCAGTATCCACTTTCGGCGGATTTCTGCGCTAGCATGACGACACACTCGGCGCGCGATCGCGACCCATTCGTCCGATCGATGCGCGCCCCAACGAGGCCGATGCCCATGTCCCCGACGTCGTTCGAGCCGCTCGCGCTGCGCGCGCACCGGCTGTTCGAATCCCGCGATCTCGACGAGACGCGCGAGCGGATCTCGCGCGTGATGCAGCCGCACGCGCTGCTGCCGAGCGGCCGCGTGCGCGGCGCGTCGCATATGGATTTCGTCCGGCTCGGCGGGCTCGGGATCGGCACGATCGCGTTCGGCGACGCGATGCGCGTGCAGGTCGACGCGGTCGACGGCTACTACCTGCTGATGTTCTGCCTGTCCGGCCAGGCCGAGGTGCGCGCGATGGGCCGGCAGCTCGGCGTCGACGGGCAGACCGGCGTGCTGTGCGCGCCCGGCGAGCGCTTCGATGCAACGCTGTCGGCCGACTGCGAGCAGTTCGTGCTGCGCATCGACGCGGCGACGGTCGGCGCGTTGACCGGCGACCCGCGCGCGACGCTCGACCCGGTGCTGCACGTCAGCGACGCGGCGCTGACCGCGTGGCGCGAGCAGCTGATGCTGGTCGCGCGCTCGCCCGAGCTGCTCGAACGCGCCAACGCGAACCCGCGCGTCGCGTCGCAGCTCGAACACCTGCTGATCGACCTGCTGATCGAAGGCCATCCGCCGTCGGCGCTGCCCGCCTCGCGCCACGAACCGGCGCCGGGCTTCGTGCGGCGCGCGCAGGAGTTCGTGAACGCGCACTATGCGCAGCCGCTGCAACTCGCCGACATCGTGCGCGCCGCCAACGTGCCGGAGCGCACGCTGCGCGACGCGTTCCTGCAGTTTCGCGGGATGAGCCCGATGCAGTACCTGCGCGCGACGCGGCTCGAGCATGCGCGCGAGCTGCTGCGCGCGGCGGCGTCCGACCGGCGCATCGCCGATATCGCACTCGACTGCGGGTTTACGCACCTCGGACGCTTCGCGATCGCGTATCGGGAAAAATTCGGCGAACTGCCGTCCGATACGCTGGACAGCAGGTCGTAGCGGCACTGCGCTGCAGCGCGCCGCGCGCGCACCGCCACCGCCGCCACCGCAATCCCCGCCTCCGAATTCGCCAACGCGCGCGGGAATCGACCGTTAGTTGCATATAAGGCGGCAGTGCCTACGCCTGCGCCGCCGGCGCGATCATCTCCCGCGCAATCGCGCAGAACGCGGTGGTCGCGGCGCTTTCGCCGTGCAGCCGGCGGCTCATGATGATCGGCGAAGTCGCCGCGGGTTCCGGCAGCCGCCGGTAGACGACGCCCTTCACGCGCACCCCCTCCACGCTCTCCGGCACCAGCGACACGCCGACCTTCGCGGCGACAAGCCCGAGCGCCGTCTGCAGCTCGCGCACCTCGTGGACGGCCGCCGGCACCAGCGCGCCGTCGCGCAGCGCGGACAACTGCTGATCCGCGAAGCTCGGGCGCGGCGTGCTCGGATAGACGATCAGCGTTTCGTTCGCGATGTCCGCGAGCGTCAGCGGCCGGCCCGGATCGGCGAGCGGATGGCCGACCGGCACCGCCGCGATCAGCTTTTCCTCGATCAGCGCCTCGCGCACGAGCTGGTCGTCGTCGAAGCGCAGACGGCCGAACCCGACGTCGATCCGGCCGCCCTTCAGCGCGCCGAGCTGTTCGAGCGTAAACATTTCGATCAGCGACAGCTCGACGTCCGGCTGCCGCTCGCGAAACGCGCGAATCACGTCCGGCAGCGCACCGTACAGCGTCGACGGCACGAAGCCGATCACGATCCGTTCCGACAGTTGCGCGAGCCGCCGCGTCAGCGGGCCGAGCTCGTCGGCCTGGTCGACGACGCGCTTCGCCTGCGCATAGAACACGCGCCCCGCATCGGTCAGCTTCAGCGGCCGCGCGCCGCGCACGAACAGCGGCAGCCCGAGCTCGTCCTCGATCGCCTGCAACTGGCGGCTGAGCGGCGGCTGCGTCATGTGCAGCCGCTCCGCGGCCCGCGTGATGTTCATTTCCTCGGCCACGGCCATGAAGTACCGCAGCTGACGCAATTCCATTTCATGCTCCGAAGGTATGGAAGTAGTCGGAAAGAGTGTTGGACGGCCGCCCGCGGTCGTTCCTACCATATGCACCGACAGGAGGAATCGCATGATAGCAACTGCCGCCGCCATCGAGCGCATCGAGACGCTGCTCGTCGACGTGCCCACGATCCGGCCCCACAAGCTTTCGGTCGCCACGATGAATTGCCAGACGCTCGTGCTGGTCCGTGTTCGATGCACGGACGGTATCGAAGGCGTCGGCGAGGCCACCACGATCGGCGGGCTCGCCTACGGCGAGGAAAGCCCGGAAAGCATCAAGGCCAATATCGACACCTATTTCGCGCCCTTGCTCGAGGGCATGGACGCGACCCGCCCGGGCGCCGCGATGGCGCGGGCGCGCAAGCTGTTCCAGGGCAACCGCTTCGCGAAGTGCGCGCTCGAAACCGCGCTGTTCGACGCGCAGGCGCGCCGTGTCGGCGTGCCGCTGTCCGAGCTGTTCGGCGGCCGCACGACCGATGAGGTCGAAGTCGCGTGGACGCTGGCGAGCGGCGACACGCAACGCGACATCGCGGAAGCCGAGGCGATGCTCGACGCGCGCCGCCATCGCGCGTTCAAGCTGAAGATCGGCTCGAACGCGGTCGACGACGACGTCGCGCACGTGATCGCGATCAAGCGCGCGCTCGGCGAGCGCGGCGACGTGCGCGTCGACGTGAACCAGGCCTGGACCGAAACCGATGCGATCCGGGCCGGCGCACGGCTCGCGGATGCCGGCGTGAGCCTCGTCGAGCAGCCGATCGCCGCGTCCAACCGGGCGGGCCTGAAACGCCTGACGCAGCTCGCGCAGATCCCGATCATGGCCGACGAGGCGCTGCACGGCCCGGTCGATGCGTTCGCGCTCGCGCAGGAACGCGCGGCCGACGTGTTCGCGGTGAAGATCGCGCAATCGGGCGGCCTGCAGGGCGCGGCGCACGTCGCGGCGATCGCGTCGGCGGCCGGCATCGCGCTGTACGGCGGCACGATGCTCGAAGGCGCGGCCGGCACGATGGCGTCCGCGCAACTGTTCAGCACCTTCGCGTCGCTGAAATGGGGCACCGAGCTGTTCGGCCCGCTGCTGCTTACCGAGGAGATCCTCGTCGAGCCGCTGCGCTACGCGGATTTCAAGCTGCACCTGCCGGCGACGCCCGGCCTCGGCATCACCTTCGACTGGGCCCGCATCGAGCGGATGCGGCGCGGCGCCCGCTGATTCCCCTACGACAACCGCCACCGGAGACACAGATGAACAAGGAAGCCATCGACGCGCTGCTGAAAACCTTCGACGATGCCGCCGAGAAGCCCGGCAACCCGCGCGTGCGCGCGATCGTCAACCGGATCGTGAAGGACCTGTTCTACACGATCGAGGATTTCGACGTGCAGCCGAGCGAGTTCTGGACCGCGCTCAACTACCTGAACGAAGCCGGCAGGGAATTCGGCCTGATCGCCGCGGGCCTCGGCTTCGAGCGCTTCCTCGACGTGCGGATGGACGAGGCCGAAGCGAAGGCCGGCATCGAAGGCGGCACGCCGCGCACGATCGAAGGGCCGCTGTATGTCGCGGGCGCGCCGGAGTCGGTCGGTCATGCGCGTCTCGACGACGGCACCGATCCGGGCCAGACGCTCGTGATGCGCGGCCAGGTGCTCGGCAACGACGGCACGCCGATCGCGAACGCGCTGGTCGAGGTCTGGCACGCGAACCATCTCGGCAACTACTCGTATTTCGATCCGTCGCAGCCCGCGTTCAACCTGCGCCGCTCGATCCGCACCGACGCGGAGGGCCGCTACAGCTTCCGCAGCGTGCTGCCGGTCGGCTACAGCGTGCCGCCGGGCAGCAAGACCGAGCAGCTGCTCGACCAGCTCGGCCGCCACGGCCATCGTCCCGCACACATCCATTTCTTCGTTTCCGCGGACGGATATCGTAAGCTGACGACGCAGATCAACATCGAAGGCGATCCGCACATCTGGGACGACTTCGCATTCGCGACGCGCGAAGGGTTGATCCCGGCAATCCGCCAGGCCGAAGGCGCGCAAGGCAAGCCGTACGGCATCGACGGCCCGTTCGCGCTGATCGACTTCGACTTCTCGCTGGTCAGGGAGCGCGACAACGTGCCGGCGAGCGAAGTCGAGCGCGCACGCGCGCAGGCCTGAACGGCCATTTACAGAACGAACCGATCAAGCAAGGAGTGCGCAATGCTGTTTCATGTGGAAATGACCGTCAAGCTGCCGGCGGACATGGACCCGGTCAAGGCCGCGACGCTGAAGGCCGAAGAGAAGGCGATGTGCCAGCGCCTGATGAACGAAGGCATCTGGCGGCATCTGTGGCGGATCGCCGGGCGTTATGCGAACGTCAGCATCTTCGACGTGGAAAGCGTGCAGCAACTGCATGACCTGCTGAGCCAGTTGCCGCTGTTCCCGTACATGGACCTCGAAGTGCGCGCGCTTTGCCGCCATCCTTCGTCGATTCGGGAAGACGACCGGTAAGCGGGCCATCGTCGCCGCTTCGCGGCGTCGTCTGCGCGCGGACACGGGCGACCTGCGGTTTCCTCGCGGGTCGCCCGTGTCGCATCTCACTTCCGTGAATCCACCTGGTCGGCGGCGGCGTCGCCGGATACCTCCGCGACGCGCCGCGCGACGATCGCCTTCATCAGCGTCTCGTCGAAATCGTCGGCAGTCTTCCAGCCGCTGCCGTCCTTGACGAACGTGAAATCGCCTTTCAGCTGCAGCATCGACGGCATGCCGATCGCACCGAGCAGCCTGTCGCGGTAGTCGATCAGCAGCGGGCACGATACGCGGTCGCCGTCGATCCGCCTGCAGTCGGCGGCCGGCATCACGCCCTGCACGCTGCTCGTCAGCGTCGCAGGCGTGTCGTCGCCCGGCAGCGACTTGCCGTAGCTCGGCGATCGATCCGATACCTGCTTGTCGAACCGTGCGACGCCCTCCCTGAACGCGGCGCCGATGACCTCGCGCCCGAGCGGCGCGCCGAGCTTCGGGTTCAGGCCCGCCGCACTGTAGCGGGCCGTCACGTATTCGGACGGGAAAGTCTGCACGACGAATGTACCCGGATCCTTGTCGTCATGCCGGACGACGTAACCGAGCGTCGTGTGCTCGTCGGCGACAGTCAGGTCCGCAAGGCAGCCGCGCGAGCGATTGGCCTCGTCATAGCCGACTTCGCGATGGTTGGCGACATGCGGATAGGTTTCGCTGCCCAGCGCGTGCATCGGGTCCTTCCGCATCATCTCCACGCGCAACTTCAACATCAGCGAATTCAGCGTCTTGACCGTGGTCGACGCGCCGCACATCGGCGTCGATGCCGGCCACAGCAGATAGGCGCCGACCGCGAGCGCGGCAACCAGCACGCCGAAACCGGTCAGCATCCGTTGCCGCTTTTGCCCGCGCTGGACCGACGCGATCGTCTCGTCGAGACGCTGCGCGAAGCGCGGATCGATGTCCTGCAGCATGTCCAGCAGAACGAGTTTCGCGCGCACGTCCGCGAAGCTGGAGTCCAGCACCGCCTGCGTCGCTTTCGCCTCGGCCTCCCCGGTCGTATAGCCTTCGGCGATCAACCAGTCGAGCAGGGCGCGGGCGGAGCCGGTATCGGGAAACTCGTCCGGCCTGTCCTTCAGGCGCTGCCCGACACGCTCCGCCGCCTCCTCCGTCAGATAACCGCCGACTTCGAGCGCCATCAGCAATACGTTGCGATCGTCGCCCTGCGGCGGTTCGGCGCGGTCCGCCTGTTCCAGTGACATGGTTGTTGTTCTCCGTCGAGATCGATTCGCGATGCCCGACGGCACGGGCACGCGATTCATTAAACAGACAAATCGCTTCGATCTCGGGAAACTACTGGATTTGGCCGCGCCTGTCGACTCGTCGCGGCGCGCGTCCGCTGTCGGCGCGCGCGACACTGCCTGCCCTCCCGCCACCGGGCACGTTCAATACTCGTGCGCGAGATGCGCGGCAAACCCCGTCTGCTCCGGCGCGATCTCCGCCTTCAGCGTCAGCGCCGGAATCTCGTAATCGCCCGCGTTCTGCCGCCGGTACGGAATCGGCGGCGTGTCGTGCAGCGCATCGAGACGCGCGCCGAGCGCCGCGCGCGTCGCCTCGAAACGCGCATCGTCCATCTTGCCGGTCCGGTAGATCACGAACGGCGGCAGCACGTCGAAGCCCGGGTAGTACAGCATGCCGTGCTGGATCGGGAACAGCAGGTCCTCGATCGGCCCGTTGATGCCGCGCGCGCCGTAGTGCGATTCCCAGCCGCCCGCCGTGACGATCAGCATCGCGCGCTTGCCGGCCAGCGTGCCTTCGCCGTAGCGGTCGCCCCAGTGCGTGTCCGAATGCTCGCCGACGCCGTAGGCGAAACCGTACGCATACACGCGCTCGACCCAGCCCTTCATGATCGCCGGCATCGAGAACCACCACAGCGGAAACTGCAGGATCACCGCGTCGGCCCACTTCAGCCTGGCCTGCTCGCGTGCGATGTCGTCGCGCTGCGTGCCCGTCTCGAACGCGCGCTTCGAGTCGAGCGAAGGATCGAAACGCGCATCGGCATCGGGCCCGCGATCGGTCGCGTCGTCCGCGTCGAGCGTCGCCTTCCAGTTCATCGCATACAGGTCGGAGACCTGCACCGCATGACCGGCCGCTTCGAGATGCGCGACGGCAAAGTCGCGCAGCGCGCCGTTCAGCGAACGCGGTTCGGGGTGGGCATAGACGATCAGCACATTCATGTTCGAGACTCCGTCGATGGCATGACCGCAGGATGCCGCCGCCTTCGGTATATTGGAAATGAATTCCCGATATGCCAGGTATAGCGATGAACAATCTCAGGCGTCTCGATCTGAACCTGCTCGTCACGCTCGACGTGCTGCTCGCCGAGCACAACGTCACGCGCGCAGCCGAAAAGCTGAACATGTCGCAGCCGTCGGTCAGCGTGCAGCTGCAGAAGCTGCGCGAGCTGTTCGGCGACCCGCTGTTGCTGCCCGGGCCGCGCGGCATGCGGCCGACCGCGCGCGCGGAAGCGCTGCGCGAGCCGCTGCGCGACGCGCTCGAGGCGGTCGAGCGCGCGGTGCTGCCGGCGACGCCGTTCGATCCCGCGACCGCGACGCATACGTGGCGCGTGGCCGCGACCGACTACGGCGAATCGACGATCGTGCTGCCCGCGCTGCCGGCGCTGCGCGCGGCCGCGCCGCGCACGCGGCTCGCGGTCGTCGAGCTGGTGCCGCCGCGCATCGAGCAGGACGCGGAGCGCAACGGGATCGATCTCGCGTTCCACATGACCGAAGGTTCGCCGGCCGGCATGAGACGGCTGCCCCTGTTCGTCGAGCGCTACGTGCTGGTCGGCCGCGCCGGTCACCCGAAGCTGAAGCGCCGCCCGACGCTCGCGCAATTCACCGCGCTCGAGCACGTGATCGTGTCGCCCGACGGCGGCGGCTTTTTCGGCGTCACCGACGAGGCGCTCGCGAAGGTGGGCGCGACCCGCCGCGTCGCGCTTTCCGTGCCGCACTTCCTGTTCTTGATGTCGGCCGTCGCCGCCACCGACCTCGTCGCGATGCTGCCCGAACGGCTGGTGCGCGACGCGCCCGCGCTGCGCGTCGTCGAGGCGCCCGTCGAGGTGCCCGGCTACGAGATGTCGATGCTGTGGCACGAACGCGTGCATCGCGATCCGGCGCATCGCTGGCTGCGCGAAACCATCGCGGCCGCGGTGTAACGCGACGATATCCCGCCTCGGCGCCTTGCCCGCCGCGCAAAATTTCGCAAGCCGGGACTTGAAACCGCATCGGACACTGTATATATTTACAGTGCTTTTGCACCATTTGACCCGAATTCCGTCAGGCATCGACGGACGGACTTTTGTGAGGCGACCATGTTCCAGTCATCCGCATTCGATCCCGAGCAACCCGGCTTCAATCCTGCCCATTTCGAGCGTGCCGCGCAGCGGGCCGTCGTCGATCTGCAACGCGTCGTCGGCGGTCCCGCGCAGCGCGCGCTCGGCCTGCGCCGACGCAGCCATCCGGCCGCGGTCCGCACGATGAGCTGGCAGGCGCTGCTCGACGTCGAAGAACTCGCGTTCTCGAATCCGGGGTTTCTGAACCGCAACGATCCGACCGTCGTCGATGCGTTCATCCGGCTGCGCGACAGCCGGCTGGTCGCCGCGGACGTCGACGAGCCGGTCGACTGGCGTCGCGACGACGACGACCTGCCGGCCGTCTACCTGATCGTCAAGGCGATGCTCGAAGCGGAGGCCGAGGAACGCGCCGAAGCGGCCTGAAGCGCACCGCCAGGCGGGCGCGCGTCGCGCGGCGACGGCGCGCGTGTTACAGCCGCGCCGCGAGCCGCGCGCCCTGGTCGATCGCGCGCTTCGCATCGAGCTCGGCGGCCAGTTCCGCACCGCCGATCAGGTGCACCGGGCGCCCTGCCGCCTGCAGCGGCGCGAGCAGCGCGCGCTGCGGCTCCTGCCCGGCGCACAGCACGATCGTGTCGACTTCGATCAGTTCGTGACCGGTGCGCTGCTCGCCGTACGACACGTGCAGCCCGCGCGCATCGATTCGCTCGTAGTTCACGCCGCCGATCATCTTCACCTGCTTCATCTTCAGCGTGGCGCGGTGAATCCAGCCCGTCGTCTTGCCGAGGCCCTTGCCGAGCGGCGCGGCCTTGCGCTGCAGCAGCGTCACTTCGCGCGCGGGCGGCGACACCTGCGCACGCGTCACGCCGCCGCGCGTCGCGGCCGGATCGGTCACGCCCCACTCCGCTTTCCACTCGTCCAGGTCGAGCGCCGGCGACACGCCGTCCTGCACCAGATATTCGGCGACGTCGAAGCCGATCCCGCCCGCGCCGATCACCGCGACGCGCCGGCCAACCGGCCGCTTGCCCGCGAGCACGTCGATATAGCTCAGCACGTTCGGCCCGTCCTGGCCGGGGATCTTCGGATCGCGCGGCGACACGCCGGTCGCGAGCACGATCTCGTCGTAGCCGCCCGCGATCAGCTCGCTCGCGTCGACGCGGCGGTTCAGGTGCAGCTTCACGCCGGTCAGCTCGACCTGCCGCGCGAAGTAGCGCAGCGCTTCATTGAATTCCTCCTTGCCCGGAATCTGCCTGGCCATATTGAACTGGCCGCCGATTTCGGACGCGGCATCGAACAGATCCACCCGATGGCCGCGCTGCGCGAGCACGGTCGAGCACGCGAGGCCGGCCGGCCCCGCGCCGACCACCGCGATGCGCTTCGGCTGCCGCGCGCTCGCGTAGACCAGTTCGGTTTCATGGCACGCGCGCGGATTCAGCAGGCACGACGCAATGCGGTTCTTGAACGCATGATCGAGGCACGCCTGGTTGCAGCCGATGCAGGTATTGATCTCGTCCGCGCGGCCCTGCGCGGCCTTGATCACGAACTCGGCGTCGGCGAGCAGCGGACGCGCCATCGACACCATGTCCGCGCAGCCGTCCGCGAGAATCTGCTCGGCCACTTCGGGCCGGTTGATCCGGTTGGTCGTCACGAGCGGAATGCCGACCTCGCCCTTCATCTTTTTCGTCACCCATGCGAACGCGCCGCGCGGCACCGACGTCGCGATCGTCGGCACGCGCGCCTCGTGCCAGCCGATCCCGGTGTTGATGATCGTCGCGCCCGCACGCTCGACCGCCTTCGCGAGCTGCACCGTCTCGCGCCAGTCGCTGCCGTCCGGAATCAGGTCGAGCATCGACAGCCGGTAGATCAGGATGAAGTCGCGCCCGACCGCTTCGCGCGTGCGCTCGACGATCTCGATCGGCAGCCTGATCCGGTTCTCGTACGAACCGCCCCATGCGTCGCTGCGCTTGTTCGTATGCATCGAGATGAACTGGTTGATCAGGTAGCCCTCGGAGCCCATGATCTCGACGCCGTCGTAGCCGGCTTCGCGCGCGAGCTGCGCGCAGCGCACGAACGCGCGGATCTGCCGCTCGACGCCGCGCGCGCTCAGCTCGTGCGGAGCGAACGGCGAGATCGGCGACTTGATCTTCGACGGCGCGACCGCGAACGGGTGATAGCCGTAGCGGCCCGTATGCAGGATCTGCAGCGCGATCTTGCCGTCCTCCGCGTGCACGGCATCGGTGATCGCGCGATGCCGCCGCGCGCCGGCCGAGGTCATCAGCGTGCCGCCGAACGGCTTGGTCCAGCCGGCCACGTTCGGCGCGAAACCGCCCGTCACGATCAGGCCGACGCCGCCGCGCGCGCGTTCGGCGAAATACTCGGCCAGCCGCGGCAGCGTCTTGCGGCTGTCCTCGAGGCCGGTATGCATCGAGCCCATCAGCACACGATTCTTCAGCGTCGTGAAGCCGAGATCGAGCGGCGCGAGCAAGTGGGGAAAGGGTGTCGTCATGATCGGCAGGCAGAGAAGCGATGGCTGCATCGTAGGCCGTGCGCCGCGTTGAACGTGAGGGGGCAAACAGCCATAATGCTTGTCATTTCCGGCCAATATCAGATGACCTCCCCATCCCGCAAGGACCGCCTCGGGCTGCGCCGGCCGACGATTCCGGTCGCGTATCCGCGCCTGCTGCTGCAGGCGCTGGCCGCGCGCGGCGTCGACCTCGACGCGGTGCGCGCCGGCACGGGCCTGCGCGACACGGTGCTGGCCGAGCCCGACGCGCGCGTCGCGCCGTCGCAATGGGGGCGGCTCGTGCTCAACGCGATCGAAATCGGCGGCGACCCCGGCATCGGCCTCGCGTTCGGGCTGCTGCTGAAGCCGACCGTGCACGGCTTTCTCGGCTATGCGACGCTGACCGCGCGGGACATCCGCGAAGCCTTGCAGGTCACGCACCGCTACTTCCGGATGCGCAACCGCCAGTATCGCCTGACCTATGTCGAGGACGAACGCGGCGCGACGCTCGAACTGCACGGCGTGCAGGCGAGCCCGGTGCTCCAGCATCACGTGATGTTCGAGTTCGTGCTGACCGGCCTCGCGCAGAACATCGCGCAATGGGCGGGGCGTGCGGCGCCGGCGATCGCGCTGCGGTTCGCGTGGCCGGAGCCGGCCTATTTCGCACGCTATCGCGACTGCCTGCCGCCCGTGGCCTTCGACTGCGCGGCCAATGCGCTGTGGATCGCGCGCGACGTGCTCGACTGGCCGCTGCCGTTCGCCGACGACGTCGCGCACCGGCAGGCGCTCGTGCAGGTCGAGCGCGAATATGCGCAGGTCCGTCAGGAGGAAGGCGACCTCGTCGAACGCGTGCGCGCGGAACTGGCGCGCGCGGCGGGCGACTATCCGGGGCCCGACACGCTCGCCGATGCGCTGCTCGTGTCGACGCGCACGCTGCGGCGGCGACTCGAAGACGCCGGATCGAGCTATCGCCAGCTGCTCGACGAAGCGCGGTTTCGCGACGCGAAGCAGTTGCTCGCGGCGTCCGATCTCGACCTCAAGACGATCGCCGAGCGCCTGCAGTTCACCGACCCGGCGAACTTCACGCGCGCGTTTCGGCGCTGGGCCGGACAGACGCCGAGCGCCTACCGGGCCGCGGCGGCCGCGGTGTAACGGGGTCGGCGCGGCGCCGGTGCGCGCTACGCGCCGGCCGCGCGCGATCGCCCGGCCGCACGGCCACCGCTCGCCGCGTTACCGCACCGGCGCCATCTGCCCGTTCTCGAACGTGAAGACGGTCGTCGGCGCGTCCAGCAGTTCGCCCTGCTTCGTGAACGCGTAGGTCGCCGCCACGCCGCGGTGCGACGCCGAGCGCAACGCCGGAATCAGCTTCGCGGGATCGGTCGTCTGCGCGGCCTCCATCGTCTTCGCGAGCAGCATCATCCCGTCGTAATACGTGATGCCGTAAGTCTGCGGCTCGCTCTTGAACCGTGCGCGATATCGCGCGATGTAGTCGCGGCCCGGTTCGGTGCCCTCGAGGCCCGTTCCGCTCATCGCGCAAAAGACGTTGCGCGACGCGGCCTGCGCGACCTGCGCCATATTGACCGAACAGATGCCGTCGCCGCCGAGCAGCTTGGCCCGCACGCCGCGCTGCACCATCTGTCGCGCCATCGGCGCCGCCTGCGCCGTATAGCCGCCGAAGAAGATCACGTCCGGGTTCTTGCCCTTGATCGTCGCGAGGATTCCGAGGAAGTCGTTCGCCTGCGAATGCGTGAACTCGCGCGCGACGACCTGCAAGCCGAGCGATTTCGCCTTGTCGATGAACTGCTCGGCCAGCCCTTGCCCGTATGCGGTGCGATCGTCGATCACGGCCGCCGTCTTCGCGCCCAGTTTCCCGGCGGCAAACGCGGCCATCGACGCGCCGAGCACCGAGTCGCTCGCGCCGGTGCGGAACAGGTTGTCGTAGCCGAGCGTCGTGAGCTGCGGATTCGATGCAACCGTCAGCATCGGCACGCGCGCCGCGCTGGTCAGGCGTGCGACCGGAATCGCGACGCCCGAGTTCTGCGGCCCGAAGAACGCGACCGGCCGCTGGTCCAGCAGGCGCTGCGCGACCTGCACGCCGGTCCGTGGATCGGCCTGGTCGTCCTCGGACATCATCCGGAACCGCACCGGCTGCCCGCCGACCTGGATCGGCTTCTGGTTCAGCGACTCGATCGCGAGCCGCAGGCCGTTCTCGTCGTCCTTGCCGCTGACCGATTGCGGGCCCGTCAGCGGCCCCGAGATCGCGATCGTGACGACCTGCTCCGCGTGCGCGATGCCGGTCGCGGCCGCGCCCAATACGAGCGATGCAACAACGATTTTCGTCTTCATGCAGTCTCCTCAACGAGTGCCCGCGATATCGCGAGCCGGATTGGGCCGGCGCCCCGGTGAGCACCGCGCCATCGCGCCCGAATGCGCGTTCCGGGCCGGTTCGACGCCCCGTGCTTGCGAACGGGACGCGTCCTGACGAAACGCCGGCATCCGTGCGCCGATTGGTATGTCATCCTAATCTTCAGGATGAAAACCGGGACGGCCGGGCATGCAGCGCGCCGGCCGTCGGGATCGGCAGGTGCGTCGCTACAGGTAGATCCGCGCGCCGCCGATACCGTCTTCCGCTTCGATCCGGATCGGCCCCGATGCGGCGGCGATCGTGTCGTACGCGGCTTCCGGCACGCACACGACCGGCACCGCGATCGCATAAAGCTCGGCCGCGACGATCGCGCCGATCGAGATGATCAGGTCGCGCTCCTTCAGGATGATCCCGACCGGGCCCGTGCCGTTGCGCACCGCTTCCGCGAGCACGCTGCTGCTCGAACTGGACCCTTTCGCATGCGCCATCACCATGATCCGGCCGGCGAGACTTGCGCCGGCCAGCGGATGGCCGCGATCGATGATCCGCCCGGCGGCCGAATCGTAGCCGCCCCAGAAGCTCAGCGGCTTCTCGAGCACCACCGTTTGCGCAACCGCATGCCCCGCGACGAGCGTATCGCCCGACAGCACCGCGCCCTCGCCCTTTGCTTCAGTCATCGAATCGCACCTTTCCTTCAAACGCCGACCGGACGCATTCGCTCATGCTGCCGTACGCGACCGTCACGCCGATATTCGCGGGCGCATACGACGCCCATTTGCCGGAATTGGTCATCACGAGCCCCGACAGCTGCTTCATCACGGGCGTGATGTACGTGCACGTGTCGACGACGATCTGGATGCCGCGCGCCGCGAAGCGGCTCGCAAGACCGAGTTCTTCGAGTTCCCACAAGATGAACCGGCTCGTATTCACGTAGAAATCGCACTTCGGCCGGCCTTCGAAACGGTCGAGCAGCGCAGCGAGCGTGCGGAATTCGGCGAGCGAGAAATGCGGCGTGCCGAGCGCGACCGCGACGAGCGCATCGCCTTGCGCGCCGTGGTTCAGCGTGCGGCGAATCTCGACGAGATCCGCCATCGAGACGTCGACCGTTTGCCGCGGCGCCTTGCCGTGCAGCGCCGCGTCGAGCGTCGGCGCCTCGGGCGTCACGCCGACCGCGTGGAACAGCGCGACGGCCCCGCTCGACGCGGCCGCCGCGCCGAGCGCCTTCAGCTCGTCCTCGGTGGTATCCGCCGGCAGCCCGACGATCACCGGCACGATCGCGCCGGCGATCCTGCCCACCAGCAGGCCGAGCGCCGCGAAGTAGATGTCGCGCGTCGGCAGATGGCTGAAATCCGGCGCCGTAAAGACGATCTGCCCGGCGCGGTTCGCTTCGACATGGAGCCCCGCATAGGGCGCACGCCCCGTGATCGCGGCGGCGAGGTCGAGGAAGTCGCCGTAACGGCTGGTGCGCGCGCCGAGCACCGAATTCGCGAACACGATCGCGTTCGACTCGGCCCACGCGATCTGCTCGCCGCGCGCGGGCCGGTTCTTCAACTGGTAGGGCGCGCAGGTGAAGCTCGACTCGCAGCCGAGTTGCAGATGCGCGTCCATCAGGCGCTGCGCGTCGCGCTGGATCGTGCGGTCGCCGTGGTACAGCTCGGGATGGATCAGGTCGAGCGAGCCGACGTTCAGCGTGGTCGGCACCGCGACCCGCGCGCCGGTCGCGACGAAGTATTCGACGAAGTCGAGGCTCGTCTGGCCGTGATAAAGACAGCCGTCGATGTGCGCCGACGTGATGTCGATCAGGTGCGGCGCGGACATCACGTCCGCCGTGCGCGCGACGATCCGCATCGCCCGCGCGACGCCTTCGCCGAAATCCCCGCGCAACATCGCGTCGTCGCGGTCGCTCAACTGCAACATAGGTCGCTCCTGTCGACGGCGCCCGCTGCGCCGCTCCGTGAAGTTCGTGATGCGACTGTACAACTGGAAATAAAATATGTCCAGAAAACTATCCATCCGGACGATATTCAGACCAATTCATCGACGATCGTGACCAATTTCAAAGGTTGACGCGGAGAAATCAGAAAATTGGATACGATTTTGCGCCAGTCAGGCAGGAGTGCATCGTACTCGACGCGTTCGGCAACGGACGCGCGCGCCGATGCGACGGCGAACGCCACGGCGTGATGAAACGGGGATCGATGGGGAACAGGGGTACGCGGGCGACGAGAAGCCCCGCCGGGCGGCTGCGAACCAGACCACGGCACTGGCGTCGCACATAGCCGCCGGCACGCCGGCGCGACCGGTTTTCCGTTACCGCTTGCCGGTCAGTTCGAACAGTTCTTCGCGCAACGCCTTCGCGCGGCCCTTGCCGAACTGCGTCTCGAACTCGTCCTGCGCCGCCTGCCACGCGATCTTCGCCTGCGCAAACGTGCTGGCGCCGAGCGCGGTCAGACCGAGCGCATGCGCACGCGCATCGTGTTCGGACGCGGCCGCCGCGACGAGCCCGTCGCGCTGCAACGGCTTCAGCGCGCGCAGCAGCGTCGTGCGATCCATCACGAGCGTCTCGGCCAGCTCGCTCATCAGCATGCCGGGCCGATGCGTCAGGTTCGCCATGATCGAGAACTGCGCGGGCGTGACGCCGACCGGGGCCAGATGACGTTCGTACAGTTGCGTGACGAAGCGCGTCGCCTGGCGCAGCGCGAGGCAGTTGCAGGCGTGGGCAATCCGGGTGTCGTTCATGATGCGCAATTTATATGTGCATATGCATAAAGTCAATGTACACTCCGCCGTAACGGCCGGCCAGGAGACGGACATGGACTATATCGACAAGCTGCGGATCTTCCGGTCGGTGGTGGAACTGCGCAGCTTCACGCGCGCCGCCGACATGCACGGTCTCGCCCGCCCGGTCGTGTCGCGCGCGGTCGCGGACCTCGAGGCGCGCTTCGGCGGCCGGCTGCTGCACCGGACCACGCGCCAGGTGTCGCTGACCGAAACGGCCGAGCGTCTCTACGAACGCTGCGCGGCCGTGCTCGACGAGCTCGACGCGCTCGAACTCGAGGCGCAGACGCAGACGCGCGAACCCGAAGGGCTGCTGCGCCTGGTCGTGCACACGACGGCCGCGCTGAACCAGCTCGTGCCGCTGATCGCCGGCTTCAAGAGCGCGCACCCGAAGCTGCGCCTCGACGTGACGCTGACCGAGCGGCCCGTCGATCTCGTCGGCGAAGGCTACGACATCGGCATCGTCGTGCCGTATATGCTGACGAGCGAAACGACCGTCGTGCGGCTCATCGCGCGGATTCCGTTCGTGATCGTCGCGACGCCCGCGTATCTGCGCACGCATCCGCGCCCCGCCACGCCGGCCGATCTCGCCGATCATCCGTTCGTGCCGCTGTCGCCGTCGCTGCGCCGGCCCGCGCTGTCGTTCCGCGTCGACGGCGACATCCTGACCGTGCCGTTCCGCTTCGACATCTCGTCGAACAGCCCCGTGTTCAACCGCGAGATGGTGATGCACGATTTCGGCATCGGCGTCGTGCCGAAAACGCTCGTCAGCGCCGAACTCGCGTCGGGCGCGCTGGTGCCGCTGCTCGAAGACGCCGAGCTGCTCGACGCGTTCGTCGAGATCAAGCTCGCCTACGCCAACCGCGCGCTGCTGCCCGCCAAGGTCAAGGCATTCATCGACTACACGACCCGCTACTGCGAGCGCGAAAACTGGATCACGTCGATGGCGGCCTGACGCGCGGGTTCTTCGCCCGCGCCGGCCCGCGCTCGATTGGTACGGCCGCGACACCAATCTGATCCCGCCTCGCACATCGCTCCACGCCCGCGCGCCGCTTAACATGTGTACATGCACATGACGACCCTCACCGACGACGATTGCTTCGCGATCCGGCAGGCCGCCCGCCGGATCTCGCAGTTCTACGAACGCTACCTGTCGCGGGCAGGCGTCACGCCGTCGCAATACAGCATTCTCGCGCTGCTGCGCGAACGCCCGGGATTGACGATGGCGACGCTGTCGGCCGTGCTGGTGATCGAGCGCACCGCGCTGCTGCGCGCGCTGCGGCCGCTGATCGGCGCGGCGCTGGTCGCGGGGCGGACCGAGCCGCGCTGCCGCCGGCAGACCTTCGCGCTCACCGCGCAAGGCGAGACGAAGATCGCCGAAGCGCACGCGCACTGGCGCGACGCGCAGCAGGCGTTCGAGCGGCGCTTCGGGCCGCAGCAGGCGGCGCGCCTCAGAGACGAGTTGTTCCGGATCACGCACAACCTGCCGGAACGTTGACCCTTTCCGCGATCGACACGGTATCGCCGATCGCTTTGATAAGTGCATATACATAGGTGAATCGATGGATACGACCCAAACTGCGGCTTCCCGCGAGGCAGCCACAATCGAACCGCCCGCGAAGCAGCGTCGTCGCGTGCCGTGGATGCGGATCGCGACCGGCGCCGTCGTCGTCGTGATCGTGGCGGCCGCGCTCGACTGGCTGTTCGTGCTGCGCTTCCAGGAGCGCACCGACGACGCCTACGTCGGCGGCGACGTGACGGTGCTCGCGCCGAAGGTCAACGGCTTCGTCGACCGGATCCTCGTGACCGACAACCAGCGCGTGAAGGCCGGCGACGTGCTCGTGCAGCTCGATGCGCGCGACTACGACGCGAAGCTCGCACAGGCCGGCGCGGAAGTCGACAGCGCCCGCGCGGCCGTCGCCGAGCTCGAAGCGAAGCAGCAGCTGCAATACGCGGTGATCGGCCAGCATGCGGCCGACAGGAGCGCCTCGTCGGCGGAGCTCACGCGCGCCGCGTCGGATCGCGTGCGCTACCGCGAGCTCGTGAAATCCGACGCGGTGTCGAACCAGATCGTCGAGCGCGCCGATGCCGATTACACGAAGGCGGATGCGGCCGTCGCGCGCAGCGACGCCGCGCTGCTCGCATCGAAGCGCCAGCTCGACGTGCTCGGCGCGCAGCTCGCCGATGCGCGGGCGCGCGTGAACACCGCACTGGCCGCGCAGCGCGTCGCCGCGCTCAACGTCGAGTACACGACGATCCGCTCGCCGGTCGACGGCTATGTCGGCAACCGCACCGGCCGCGTCGGGATGCTCGCCAACGTCGGCGTGCCGCTGCTGACGATCGTGCCCGCGACGGGGCTGTGGATCGACGCGAACTTCAAGGAGGACCAGCTGCGCAAGATGCGCGCCGGCGATCGCGTCGACGTGACGCTCGATGCGTCGGGCACGCCGCTGCACGGCCGCATCGACAGCCTCGCGCCCGCGACCGGCGCGACCTTCAGCGTGCTGCCGCCCGAGAACGCGACCGGCAACTTCACGAAGATCGTCCAGCGCGTGCCGGTGCGCGTGCATCTCGATCCGCAGCCGGGCCTCGAGCGCGTGCTGCGCCCCGGCCTGTCGGCGGTCGTGACCGTGCACACCGCGCACGCGAACTGACCGGGAGCCGACCATGAACACCGCTTTCACCGGCGACCCCGCGTCGCAACCGATCCGGCAGCGCGTCTTCGCGTTCGCGCTGATGTGCGTCGGCTTCTTCATGGCGACGCTCGACATCCAGATCGTCGCATCGTCGCTGCGCGACATCGGCGGCGGACTGTCCGCGAGCCAGGACGAGCTGTCGTGGGTGCAGACCGCGTACCTGATCGCCGAGATCATCGTGATCCCGATGTCGGGCTGGCTGTCGAAGGTGATGTCGACGCGCTGGCTGTTCGTCGCGTCGGCGGTCGGCTTCACGATCACGAGCATGCTGTGCGGCCTCGCGTGGGACATCGACTCGATGATCCTGTTTCGCGGCCTGCAGGGCGCGCTCGGCGCCGCGATGATCCCGACCGTGTTCACGACCGCATTCGTGCTGTTCCCCGGCCGGCAGCGGCTGATCGCGTCGACGACGATCGGCGCGCTCGCATCGCTCGCGCCGGCGATCGGGCCCGTGATCGGCGGCTGGATCACCGATCAGTGGTCGTGGCACTGGCTGTTCTACCTGAACCTCGTGCCGGGCATCGCGGTGGCCGCGCTGGTGCCGCGCTACGTGCATATCGACGAGCCGAACGTCGGCCTGCTCAAGCGCGGCGACTATCTCGGCATCGCGCTGATGTCGGGCTTTCTCGGCTGCCTCGAATACGTGCTCGAGGAAGGCCCGCGCAAGAACTGGTTCAGCGATCACGTGATCGTCGGCTGCGCGTGGATCGCCGGCATCTGCGGCTTCCTGTTCATCGTTCATGCGCTGAGCGCGGACGAGCCGATCGTCGACCTGCGCGCGCTTGCCGTGCGCAACTTCGGGATCGGCAGCCTGCTGTCGTTCGTGACGGGCATCGGGATCTTCGTGACGGTGTTCCTGACGCCGCTGTTTCTCGCGCAGGTGCGCGCGTTCAGCTCGCTGCAGATCGGCATCGCGCTGCTGTCGGTCGGGGCGTTCCAGTTGATCGCGCTCTGCGCGTATGCGTTCGCGGCGCGCTACCTCAGCCTGCGCGCGCTGCTCGTGTTCGGGCTGGTCTGCTTCGGTCTCGGCTGCTACCTGTATACGCCGATCACGCACGACTGGGGCTGGCGCGAACTGCTGCTGCCGCAGGCGCTGCGCGGCATCGGCCAGCAGTTCAGCGTGCCGCCGATCGTGACGATGGCGCTCGGCTCGCTGCCGCAGTCGCGGCTGAAATCAGCCAGCGGCCTGTTCAACCTGATGCGCAATCTCGGCGGTGCGATCGGCATCGCGGTCAGCGCGACGATGCTCAACGACCGGCTGAACTTCCACTATCTGCGCCTGAACGAGCACGTGAGCGCCGGCGAGCCGCAGATCGCGTCGCTGCTCGATCGCCAGGCCGCGTACTGGGCGTCGGTCGCCGGCAATACGCTGAACACCGCGCAGGCCGGGCTCGCGAACCTGCACCGGCTGATCTATCGCGAAGCGCTGACGCTCACCTATGCGGATGCGTACTACGCGCTGTCGCTGTGCTTCGTCGTCGCGCTGATCGCCGTCGTTTTCTCCAAACCCATTTCGCTGAACGCGCCGCCGCCCGACGCGCACTGAGGTCATCATCATGAAAAAGCTACTCGTCGCGCTCGCCGTCAGCGCGTTCGCCGCCGGTTGCGCGGTGCAGCCGGCGCAGCATCCCGCGTTGCACGACTCGGTCCGGACGCTTGCGCCGACCGCGTGGGATACCGAGGTCCCGCGTGCGGACATCGACGCCGCCGCGTGGTGGGCGCAATTCCGCGACCCCGTGCTCGACCGCCTGATCGCAACCGTGCTCGACGACAACCTCGACCTGCAGGCGGCCGCCGAGCGCGTGAAGCAGGCGCAGGCGCTGACCGTGCAGAAGCGCGCGGTGCTGCTGCCCGAGCTCGACGCGACCGCGCATGCGTCCGACGCGCGCCAGAACGTTCCGCCGCCGCTCGGCTACGTGAAGCAGGCCGGCGCGGGCCTCGCGCTGAGCTGGTCGCCCGACGTGTTCGGCGGCGAACGGCTCGACCTGCTGGCCGCACAAGCCGCGCTGGTCGGGCAGAAGCATGCGGAAGACGCGATGCGGCTCGCGCTCGCGGCCGATGCGGCCGCCGCGTACGTCGACCTGCGCTGGGCGCAGCAGGAACTGAAGATCCTGCAGGACAACGCAACGATCCGCCAGCATGCGCTCGAACTCACGCGCAAGCGGCAGACGTTCGGGCTGTCGACGGAACTCGACGTCACGCGCGCGCAGAACCAGCTCGATGCGCTCGAAGCGCGGATTCCGCCGACGCAGGCGCAGATCGCGCATCAGCTCAATCTGATTGCCGTGTATGCGGGGCGCACGCCCGAATCGGTCGACCGGCTCGTGCTCGCGCAGCCCGGCGATATTCCCGCGCCGCCGGCCGGCTCGCCGCAGACGCTGCCTTCGCAGGCGCTGCTGCGTCGCCCCGACGTGCTGGCCGCGTATGCGCAGGTCGAGCAGCGGGCAGCGCAGGTCGGCGTGGCGAAGGCCGAGCGCTATCCGAAGTTCTCGCTGAACCTGACCGACGGGATTCTCGCGGCCTCGTATCTCGGGCTGCCGACGCTGACCGACAACCTGTTCAGTGCGGCCCTCAGTGCGACGAGCCCGATTTTCAATGCCGGAAGGATCACCGCCGATATCGCGCAAAGCGAAAGCCGGATGCGCGAATCGGAACTCGGCTTGAGGCAGACGATGCTGCAGGCGTTGAGGGAGGTCGAAGATGCGCGCGCCAATCTGGTCAGTACGGACCAAGCGACACGGCGGCTCGACAGCGCGCTGGCCGCTTCGGACAAGGCGCTCGGGCTGGCCAATCAGCTCTACAAGGGCGGTGCGACGGATTTTCTGGATGTGCTGTCCGCGCAGGAGGTGTATCTGCGCGACTCGGATTCGCTCAATCAGGTGAAGCGCGAGCATGCGCTCGCGGCGGTCGCGCTGTATCGGTCGCTGGGCGGCGGGTGGAGCAGGAATGAGGCGGGGGAAGCAGCGGAAGCCGTGGCGAGGAATTGAGGATGCGATGCGGGCGCCGGATGCAGGCCCGGCGCCGGGCGTGTGTGCGACAGCGGGTTCCGGCTTAGCGATCGAGCGCCAGCTTCGCGCCGAGCCCGAGCAGGATCGTTCCCATCACCGCGTCGATCGGCTTGCGCAGCCTGGCATAGCCGACCTGCACGCGATTCGTCGAGAACAGCACGGCGACCGTGCAGAACCACGTCAGCGACACCGCGACGACCACGGCCAGCGTCGCGCCGTGCACCCATGCCGGCGCATGCGCGGGCAGCAGCGTGACGAACAGGCTGCCGAAGAATGCGGCGGCCTTCGGGTTCGTCAGGCCGACCAGCAAGCCTTTGCGATACGCATGCGCGCCGCCGCGCACGGCCGGCTGGCGCGCGGCTTCCGGCTGCTGCGCCGACTGACGCAGGCTCGACAGCGTCTTGATGCCGAGGTAGATCAGGTAGGCGGCGCCCGCGATGCGGATCGCCTCGTACAGCCACGCGAGCTTCGCGACGACCAGCCCGAGCCCGAAGATCGCCATCGCCGCCCAGACGGCATGCGACGACGCGATGCCCAGCGCGGCCAGCAGGCCGGCGCGGCGGTTGCCGAGCGCATGGGACGACACGGCGATCAGGTCGGGGCCGGGGCTGACGCAGGCCAGCAACATCACGCCGCCGACTGCGGCGAGTTGGGGAAGATAGCTCATGGCGGTTCGGATGGTTTCGTGTGGGTGAACGGGAAGACCGGCCTACTCTAGCACGGCGGTTTTCGACGCGCTCGGCGCGGCCGCGTCGGGCGACAACGCCACCGGGGCGCTGCGTTGCATCACAGCGGCGGCCGCTTCAGCTTCACCCAGCGCTGCACCGACGGCCGCTCCCATTGCGCGCGCGCATAGTCGGCCAGACGCTGCGGCACCCGATCGTCGTTCAGCACCAGACGGTTCAGCATCACCGCGAGATCGACGTCGGCAATGCTCCACTCGCCGAACAGGTTCGCCGCGCCCGGCGCGAGCAGTTTGTCGGCGGCCGCGAACAGCTTCTGCGCGGCGGCCTGCGCGAGCTTCGACAGCGGCTCGCTCGACGGGCCGTAGAACAGCACTTCGGTCGACCGTTCGGTGCGGATCGGCATCAGGTCGCTGCGCAGCCACGCCTGCACCTGCCGCGCCCGCGCGCGCTGGCGCGGATCGACCGGATAGAGCCGCACGCCGGGGAAAGTCTCGTCGAGATATTCGGTAATCGCCGACGACTCCGACAGCGCGAAATCGTCGTGCACGAGCGTCGGCACGCGCTGCGTCAGCGAGGTCGCCGCATAGTCGGGCGCGAAGTGCGCGCGGTTGCCGAGATCGACAGTCACCAGTTCGTAAGGCAGCGTCTTTTCCTCGAGCGCGACGAATACGGACATCGCGTAAGGGCTCGCGTATTGCGCGTCCGCGTAGAGACGGAGATTACCGGTTTGCACTGCAGGCTCCTGATGGATGCGGAGATCGAGTCGGCACGGGCGGTGCCGCGCGCGGCTCCGAAGGGTCAAAACAGTTCGCGACAGTTTAGCAACGCCGTGACATGCCGTTGCGACGATTCGATGCGCGGCGGCGTTATCCGGCGTCGGGCCAGCGGTATCCGATTACCTCGCCGAGCGGATACGCAAGCTCGCGCACCTCGTCGAGCTGGTTGCCGCCGAACAGATGCACGTGCTCGTCGTCGTGACGCAGGTAGAACCCGACATGGCCCTTCCAGCTCGCCGGATCGTCACGCGTCAGCACGGCGATGCAGCCGTAGACCGGCTTGTCCAGCGGCCTGCCCCATTCGAACCACGACCGCGCGAGCGCGGAGCCCGTGCCGCGAATCCCGGCGCGCGTCATGCACCAGTTGACGAACGACGAGCACCACGAAATCTTGTCGTCGTAGCCGACCAGGTTCGTCTGGTTGTTGTATTCGACGATGCGCGGGTTGATGCTGCCGGGCGGGTGGCGGCGGATGCCGAGTTCGGCCAGGGCGACGGGCATCCAGGGGGCAAGGACTGAATTCGGATCGCGTTCGGGGTTCGATCGGGTCACGTCGGTCTCGGTTGGGATGGGTCGCCGTCAATCTTCGCACGAATGCGGCACGGTCCGCCCGCTGCGACACGCAATGTCACTTCGCCCCGAAAAGTAACGTATAGCGTCGACTCGCCTGATCGTCCGACTTGCCCGCAACCTCGATGTTGGCACCGATGCCGTTCATCTGAACCGTCACCGCACCGCCTTCCAGCACTTCGTCCGCGACATGCAGCGCGGTTCCGGCCGGAATCCCGAACTCGAGATACTGGTGCCGCTCCAGTGCGAGCGAACTCACGCGTTCAGCCGAATTCGCGAAGTCGTTGTCGTCAGGGACATACATCCAGGCGCCCGCCGGAATGCGCATGACGTCGACCTTGAGCGTCGACGCGAGCACGCCCTCGCGAACGGCCGGCTCGCCTTCCGGACTCCGATAGACGGTTATCTTGCGATCCGCGGCGAGATCATAGCCGGCGACGTGCTGCCGCTGCGCCGACACGCACGTAAATCGAGCGGACCCGTCGATGTCGAACGCGCCCTTCGCACACCGGACGCCGAACGTGGACCATTCGCGCGGCAAGGTGCCGGAGATCGTCCCCACGCGCGTGGCGTCCGTATCGATCGCTTCGATGTGGCTGCCGGTCGGCAAAACGACGTCGCCCGCACGAAAATCCGACGCCAGCGTGCACACGACTTTCTTTTGATAGTCGCGACTGACCTGCCCGGCGCGATAAGAGAACGGGCCGGCCGCGCAAGCGATGCCTTCGAAGCTTGCCGGCCGGGCCAGCGTTCCTTCCGTGAGATAAGTGCCCTTACCGACGGAGGCATCGATCGAGTCGGACGCGAAGTCGCCGCTCACGGCGGCGCCCCACAGCGGCGTGTTCGGCGGGACGGTGCCGCCCGTTACCGCATGCGGCCAGTCGGGGCTCTGCACGACGGTCGACCCTGCCGGAAACGTTGCGCCATCGAAGACGGCAGGCTGCGTCAGATGGTGCGTGTACCACGCGACACGGGCCCGCTCGTAAAGCTGCTCGATCGCCGTGCTGCCGGCGAGCATGATGACCTCGATGCCCGCGATGACGATGCAGCCGATCAGGCTGCGCTTCCAGAGCCGGCTCTCGCGAATGGTCCGACCGAGGCCGAGCAACGCAACGACGACGATCAGGCCGATTGTCGCGACGAGTGCCAGGAACATCGCAATGGCAAATCCCGAGATTCCATAGAGCATCAACGCTGGAGTTCCTTTTATCCGGCAGCAAAGTGTGTGTGTCGAAACTTCGGGAAGAAACGCGCGACCACATTATCGCGACGAGTTTAACCGCAGACGGCCCGAAGCGGCCGATCCGCGCGCATTCCCCGCGACAGTCGGTTTCGATGTCGAATCGATATCGCTCTAAACTGAGTGTGCCGTGACTGTTCGGTCAACGCCGTCTCGCGTTGTTCGCCCACACACGGTCGACCACCAGACGAACAAACAGGAAAATCTCATGGTCCGTCTTTTCAGGCGCTGGTTCGGTAACAGCAAGGCAGTCGACGCGAATAACCCGCCTGAGCCGGCAGAGCCGTCGATTTCCGATGCCGAGATGCTGCGCGACTACTTCTCGCCGTCGCCAGAGGCCTTGTCGGCCCTCGCCGATCTCGTGGAAATCATCGTCAAGCCGCTCGACGCCGCCACACGCGAGCGCCTCGTCGCGTATGTACACCACGCGGAGCCGGGCGAGGACGCGTCGTCGATACTCGACTGGGTGCTCACGCGCGATGTCAGCACGACGCCGGAAGTCATCGACACTTCCGACTGGTGCCTGTGCATCTCGGTCGACTGGCGCGCGTCGGATAACATCGAATGGCAGGCAAACCAGATGCTGGATACGCTGGGCGTCGCGGAGCGCTGGACCTGGAGCGCCGACGGCGACGTTCCCGCCGGATTGAGCGTGCTGGGTCGATGGCTGCACGACAGGGGTTATGTGCTGCTGCACCTCGACAACGGATCCGATGAATACACGGCGTTCGCCGTCGGGCATGAGGACCTCGATCGGGTACTCGCGCTTGCGAAGGCCGCCGGCGCCGATATCTCGACGGACATCGAGTTTCGCTCATAACGCGCCGGCACTCGCGCGTCAACCGCACGCACATCGCATCCCCCGCCCCGGTTTCGACCACGTCCCGCATCCTCGCGCCCCTTCAATATAATTCATGACATGCCGCCGTTTCATGCGCGGTTCACATGCATCGACAGAAGGGACGCCAATGACGCTCGCCCAGTTGCAGGCGCTCGCCGCCGTGGTCGAACTCGGCTCGCTGACGGCCGCTGCCGACCGGCTCAACCGCAGCCAGTCCGCGATCAGTCACGCGCTGACCGAACTGGAGGACCTCACGGGGGTCAAGCTGCTCGTGCGCGACCGTCAGCCCGTCGTACTGACGGCGGCCGGCGAACGCCTGTGGCCGTACGTGCGCAACGTGGTGCGCGAAGCGCAGACGCTGCGCCAGCAGTTCAGCCTGTCGCGCGGCAAGCTCGAAGGCCGGCTGGTGGTCGCGTCGCTGCCGAGCGTGTCGCTCGCGTTCGTCGCACCCGCGCTCGAGGCGCTGAAGCAGATGCATCCGGGCGTGTCGGCAGTGCTGCTCGAAGGCACCGACGCGGAAGTCGAAGGATGGATCGAGGACGGCACCGCCGATGTCGGCGTGGTGGCGGGCAGCAACACCTTCGCGAACCATTGGCCGCTGCTCGACGAGGACTTCGTCGCGGTCGCGGCGGCCGGCACCTTCGACGATCGCAAGAGCGTGTCGGCAAGGCACCTGTCCGCGCAGCCGTTCATTTTCTCGAAGGCCGGTTGCGGGCCCGTGATCGCGGATTACTTTGCGCGCGGCGGCGTGCCGCTGCGGGCCGCCTTCAACGTGGTCGAGATGCGCACGATCCTGTCGATGGCCGAGGCCGGCATGGGCGTGTCGATCGTGCCGCGCATCACGCTCACCTACACGCCGTTCGCCGGCCGCGTGCTGACGCTGTCGCCAAAGCTGCAGCGTTCGGTGCGGCTGGCGTGGAACAGGACCGGCAATGCGGTCACCGACGAATTCGTCAGGCTCGTCGCTGAACAGCGCGCGAAAGCCGGCACGGCGCGCGGAAAACGAACCTCGAAGCGGGCATCAAAAGAAAAGTAGCGGGCCGCCGTCCGATGAGCGGCGCTCATGCACGGCTTGCAGATTATTCATGCCGAATGCGCTCGATATGCAATACATTGCACGGAGCCTGTCGACCCGACTTTCCCGCCCCGAAGGAGACCCCCGTGCCGCCGATGTCCACCCTGCTCGCTTTCGGACTCGTGTCGCTCGGCATGGTCCTGACGCCCGGGCCCAACATGATCTACCTGATCTCGCGGTCGATCTGCCAGGGCCGACGCGCGGGCCTGCTGTCGCTCGGCGGCGTTGCGCTGGGCTTCGTGTTCTACATGTTTTGCGCGGCATTCGGCATCACCGCACTCGTGCTGACCGTGCCGTACGCGTACGACGCGTTGCGCGTTGCCGGCGCGCTGTATCTCGCCTATCTCGCGTGGCAGGCGCTCAAGCCGGGCGGACGCTCGGCGTTCCAGGTCCGGCAGTTGCCGCACGACAGCCGTCTGAAACTGTTCACGATGGGCTTCGTCACGAACCTCGCGAACCCGAAGATCGCGGTGATGTATCTGTCGCTGCTGCCGCAGTTCATTTCACCGGGACATGGCAGCGTCCTCGCGCAATCGCTCGCGCTCGGCTGCGTGCAAATCGCGGTGAGCGTCAGCGTCAATGCGCTGATCGCGAGCATGGCCGGCTCCATCGCGGAATTTCTTGCGCGTCGGCCGGGCTGGGCGCTGGTGCAGCGCTGGCTGATGGGCACGGTGCTGGCCGGGCTCGCGGTACGCATCGCGCTGGAATCGCGCAGCTAGAAGATCGCGGGAAGCGGGTTCGGTAGACGGCGCATGCCGAACTTCAGTCCGCACATAAGCGAAGGCCGTCTTTCACACGCCGCGAGGTAAAACGGCCGCCGCGATTCCACGACGGCCGCGCTCCGCAAACGCGCGATTTCAAGCCGTCACGCGCGCTTCATTCATCCACCTTGAACGCCGCAACCAGCGTCGTCAGTTCCGCCGCCTGCTGCCGCAGGCTCTCCGCCGCCGCCGCGCTTTCCTCGACCAGTGCCGCATTCTGCTGCGTCATCTGGTCGAGCGACTGCACCGCGTCGCCGATCTGGTCGATGCCGGCGCTCTGCTCGAGGCTCGCCTCGGCGATCTCGCGCATCATCGCGCTGACGCCCTGCACCTGCGACACCACATCGCTCATCACCGCCCCCGCCTCGGCGACGAGCCGCGACCCGACGTTCACCGTCCCCGCGCTGTGCTCGATCAGCGCCTTGATCTCCTTGGCCGCCTGCGCACTGCGCTGCGCCAGGTTCCGCACTTCCGACGCGACCACCGCGAACCCGCGGCCCTGCTCGCCGGCCCGCGCGGCCTCCACCGCCGCGTTCAGCGCGAGGATGTTCGTCTGGAACGAAATGCTGTCGATCATCACGATGATCTCGGAGATCCGCTGCGATGCGTTGCTGATCTGCTCCATCGTGCTTACGACTTCGCCCACCACCTGCCCGCCGCGCGCGGCCGCATCCGATGCGCCATTGATCATCGTCGCCGCGGTCGTGGCCGTCTCCGTGTTGTTCCTGACGACGGCCGTAATTTCTTCCATCGACGAAGCGGTTCGTTCGAGATTGCTCGACTGCCCTTCGGTCCGCGCGCTGAGATCCGCGTTGCCCGACGCGATCTGCGCGGACCCGGTCGCAATCGACGCCGAAGCCGCACGGATCCGGTGCACGAGCGTCGACAGCGACGACACGAAGCGGTTGAACGCGTCCGACAACTGGCCGATCTCGTCCCCGCCCTCGACGGTCATCCGGCGCGTCAGGTCGCCGTGCCCGCTCGCGATCTCCGACAGCAGCGTCGCCGCGCGCCGGATCGGCGCGGCGATCGCCCGCCCGACGAACCAGATCACCGCCAGCGCGACCCCGAGACCGACCACGGCCGCCACCAGCGCCGCACCATGGATCGCACGCGTCACCGGCCCGAGCAGTTCGTCTTGCGGCACCTCGACGACCACGTACGCATTCAGCTCCGGCACGAACGAGGTCGCGATGAAGCGCGCGCCGCCTTCACCGTCGTAGCTCATGTACGCATACGGCTTGCCGCTCAGCAACACCGACGACGCATCGTCCGGCAGGCCCGGCCGATCCTTCATGAAATGCTTGCCGTCGATCAGCGAGGTATCGCGATGCATCATGATCGCGCCGTCCGGGCGCACCAGATAGGCGAAGCCGGTCTCGCCGATCCGGTACGCGGCAATCCCCTTCGCGAGCGCATCGACGGACAGGCTCATGCACGCCGCGCCGATCGGCACGCCGTCGAGTTCGACGCGGCTGTTGATGAACATCATGTAGCCGCCGACCGTCACTTCGTGATCCATGTGCACTTCATACGGCATGCCGGACGACAGGAAACGCGTGAGCCACTGATCCTGGTCGGTGACCTTGCGCTGCAATCCGGCTTCGTTGTAGTAGTTGCCGCTCTTCACCGACACCCACTGCACGGACGCGGCCTTCTGCTCGTCCTTCACGTTGCGCGCGAGCTGGATCCAGTTGCGCGCGCCGGCCTCGGGTTCGCCGTCGGCTTCCCACTGCAGCAGGAACGCATCGCGCGCCAGAATGCGCGATGCGGCGATCGGCCCTGCAAGCTGGCGCTGCACGTCCGCGCGAATGCCGTTGACGGCCGTCGGCAATTCCTCGCGGACGACGCGCTCGCGCACCGCGTTGCCGATCAGGCGGACGCTCAATCCGCTCGAAATCGCGACGAACACGAGCAGACAGCTCGTCATGCTGAGAATCAGCTTGTTCTGAATGGAAAGCTTGCGCCAGAAATGCATGGAGAACCCTCGGTAACCGCTCGTTCGAGCCAGTTCGGGTTATCGGCACGCAATGCGCGGAACATCATTGCTGATTCTTGATATCCGTCATATCAAATCCGATATGTCGTTGACGGCGCGCGGCGTCGTCAATACGCGACGAAGATCGTCACGCGCCGATTGCGGGCGCGCGACGCCGCATCGTCGCCCGCGACCAACGGCTGCGTATCGGCGCGGCCGACCGCCGCGAGCCGATGCGGCGCGACGCCCCGCTCGGCCAGATAACGGACGACGCTGCCCGCACGCGCCGACGACAGCTCCCAGTTCGATTCGTATTTCGCGTTCGCGATCGGCACGCGGTCCGTATGGCCTTCGACGAGAATGTCGCCGGTCGCGTGCGCGCCGAGCGCCAGTGCGATCCGGTCCAGCACCGGCGCCGACTCCGGCAGCAGGCGGGCGTCGCCGACATTGAACAGGATCTTTGCGTCGATGCCGATCTCGACGCCGTGCGGCGCCTTCACGAGCGAAATTCCGCCGTGCGCCTTCAGCGAATCGAGCAGCGCCAGCCAGGCCGGCGGGCGCGCGGGTGCGGCGGCATCGGTCGCGCTCGCCTGACTGCCGCCGCTTCGCTCCAGCGTCCGATAGCGCGCATCGAGTGCGTTGTATTTCGCGAGCTGCAGCACGTACAGCGCGAGAAACAGCACCATCAGCGTCGTGACGAGATCCGCGTACGAAATCAGCCAGCGCCCCGCCTGCGTGCCCTCGGCGTCCTCGTCGTCGCGCTCGGCGGAACCCGCGCCCGCCCGCGCGCCGTCAGTTCGCGCGTTCATCGCGAAGCGCCGCATGGATCGCCGCCGCTGCCGTTTTCGGCCAACCGGAATGGCACGCGCCGCTCATGCGAGCGACTCCGATGCACGGCCGCGCACATCGCCGGTCAGCCGCGTCTCGATCGTATGCGGCGACTCCTTGCGCGAAATCGCCAGCAGGCCGTCGAGATACAGCTTGCGAAACCGCAGTTCGCTGTCGAGCTGCGCACGCAGCTTTCCGTAGAGCGGCAGGAACACCAGGTTCGCGAACGCGAGCCCGTAGAGCGTCGCGACGAACGCGACCGCAATGCCGGGCCCGAGCTGCGCGGGTTCGAGAATGTGACTCGTCACCTGCACCAGCCCGAGCACCGAACCGAGAATGCCGAAGGTCGGCGCATAGCCGCCGGCCTGCTGCCATACGCGCGCGGCGGCCAGATGGCTGCGCTCGTACGCGTCGAGTTCGCGCTGCAGCGCGTCCTCGATCACAGCGGTCGACATGCCGTTCGCGAGCAGTTCGATGCCGCGCCGCGCGAACGGATGAATGCCGCTGACATCCATCGACTCGAACGCGAGCAGCCCGTCGAGCTTCGCGCGATCGCCCCATTCGAGCAGCGCCGACAGATGCGTGCGATCGACCTCGGCCGCCCGCACGAACGCGAGCCGCAACTGCTTCACCGCATCGAAAAAGCGCGCCCACGTGTTCTGGATCATGACCGCGCCGAGCGTGCCGCCCAGCACGATCACGAACGCTTCGAGCTGGAACAGCGTCGCCAGGTGGCCGCCTTCGAGCGAGAAGCCGAACACGATGGCCGCGCCACCGAGCACCACGCCAGCCAATGTCAGCAGGTCCATGGCGCGCCTCAGACGTCGGATTCGGACGGCACGGATGACGTCGCGCCCGCGCTCGGCGCCTTGGCCGCCCGCACCGCGTCGAGCAGGCGCTGCTCGATCTCCTCCACCTCGACCGGATCGAGCTTGAGGTCGCGACGCATCACCCACGACACCTCGTTGCGCCGCACCTCGGTCATCACCGAGAACAGCCGGTCCGCCACCGCGCGATCGTCGACGCTCGCCATCAGCTTCGCGAGATCGTAGGTGTCGAACGCGGCGACGACATCGAACAGCGTGCGCGCGTCGATCCACGCGAGATCCTCGAGCGAACGGATGTCGCCGGCACGCCGCACGTTGCGCCGGGAAAAATACGCGACGCCCTTCTGCTCGACGTAGCCAAGCACCTTCGACTTGCGGAACGCGAACAGTTCGTCGGCAATCTCGCCATGCGACAGCTTGTTGAGCAGCAGCTTCCGGTCGACGCCGATCAGCGATTCGAGATCGGCCAGTTCGATCAGCTCCAGTTCGCTGTTGATCGACAGGTCGAGCTCGCGATCCGCGACCTGCTGTGCGCGATCGACGATGCGCGCCGCATCGAACGCAACGACCTGACGCGCGTCGGCCGACGCCGCGTGCTCGCCCGCGCCGCCGCTCGGGTCGGCCTGTGCGGCCTCGATCGTGACGAGATTGAGCTTTTCCATGCGCCGCAGCATCGCCATCACGTGCGGGCGCGAATGACCGGCGATCGCGCGGCATTTGCGGATCACGTCGGCGAGCGGCACCGCGGCCGTCTCCGCATACGCCTGCAACGGGCGGCGGCTCCAGGCGTCGCCCGCTTCGCGCACGTTGCCGGACGCCATCAGCGCGAGCACGTGCGCATACGACAGCACGCCCGGCATGAAGTCGGCATGCGTATAGGTCGCGAGCTGGTCGTCCCTGCGCTTCACACGGCGGATCGTCGTGCGCACGATATGGCGCAGCAGCGCGGACACGCGCTCGATCTCGTCGTCGAGCAGGCTGGCCGGCACGACCGTCAGCTGGCAGAACGACAGCGCCTTCGCGGTATGCGCGCGCGGCTCGGCCGCGAGCAGCGCGGATTCGCCGAAGAACTCGCCGCGGCCGAGCGTGGCGAGCACGACGCGCTTGTCGTCGCAGCGGGTCGACAGTTCGACCTTGCCGTCGGCGATCAGGAAGATGACGGCTTCGCCGGCGAAGCCCTCGGCGTAAATGATCTCGCCGGGCGCGGCCGTGCGCGTCCACGATTGCTGACGATTCAAGTTGTTTCCCCTGCTGCGCTGATTGCCGTCGACCGCGTCGCATGTTCGAAGCATGGATCGGCGGTCGTCCCCGTGACCCGTTTACGTCATTGCGGTCGCGGTTCTTTAGGGAAATCACACTCGCGCGGATCCGAAATCGACGTCAAACGTTTGCGAGCGATGCGGTCGCACGAAACAAATGTCATTTGCCACCTCGGCGACGCCGAATTGAAAGCCGCCCGTCAGCTGCGGCGCGACTGCGGCGCTCAGAACTCCATGTCGAGCTCGTCGATATCCTCGTGCTCGGCCTTCGCGCCTTCGATCCATTCGGCGACGAACGGCTGCGCGAGCACGCGCATGCAGTAGTCGGCGATGTCCGGTTCGAGCTTCACGTCGTAGGTCAGGAAGCGCGTGACGACCGGCGCATACATCGCATCGGCGATGCCGATCTCCGCGCCGAACAGCCAGGGGCCGCCGTACGCGGCGAGACACTCGCGCCAGATCGTCACGATCCGCTCGATGTCGTGCTGCGCGCGCGACCAGATCCGGAAGCCGGGAAAATGCGCGCGCAGGTTCATCGGCAACGCGGAGCGCAGCGCACTGAAACCCGAATGCATTTCGCCGCAGATCGAACGGCAATGCGCGCGCGCATGCCGATCCGCGGGCAGCAGTCGCGCCTGCGGCCGGATCTCGTTCAGGTATTCGGCGATCGCGAGCGTGTCCCACACCTGGTTGCCGTCGTGCGTGAGGCACGGTACGAGAATCGACGGCGACAGCAGCAGCAGCTCGGCGCGCGACGCCGCATCGATCGGCACGCTCACCGTCTCGAACGCGAGCCCGCTCAGCTTCGCGAGCAGCCAGCCTCGCATCGACCACGACGAGTAGTTGCGGCTGCTGATCGTCAGCGTCGTCTGTCCGGTGGATTCCATGTCGCTCCCCTGCTGGATGCCGTGCGTGCCCGCGCACCGAAACGGAGGTCGGGCGGCTCGACCGCACCATGCCGGTGCGACGCATTCGCCGAACTGGCGCAGCTCCGCACGCTGTCGCCGCATGCGCGATCGGCACAATCGGCGCGCGCTCGCTGCGCGCGGCGCCCGCGCTGCCGCGCACCATCCGCGCCGCCGTGTTGCCCAATCGCGTGCAACGCGCGTGCCAGCCGCGCACTTGGCACACGGCTTGCCTCGTTCTCTACAACGCAGCGCTACGAGCGACGGTCATGAACCTGCTTGCCTACCCGTTCTATCAATGGTCTGCAGAATGCCTGCGCCCGGCGCGCGCATGGGCGGCCTGCACGCGCGCGACGCTGTCGCTGTGGCCGTCGGCGGCCTCGACGCCGTCGGGCCGCCTGCTCGACGCGCTGTGCGAACTGCTCGAATGCTGCGCGTTCTCGCATCGGCGCCCGCCGTTCGGCATCGAGTCGATCGTCGTCGACGGCACCGCCGTGCCGATCGTCGAGGAGGCGCAAGCCATCACGCCGTTCGGCACGCTGCTGCATTTCCGCAAGGCAGGGCCGGTCGCGCGCCAGCCGCGCGTGCTGATCGTCGCGCCGATGTCGGGACACTTCGCGACGCTGCTGCGCGGCACGGTGCACACGATGCTCGCCGACCACGACGTGTACATCACCGACTGGCACAACCCGCGCGACATCCCGCTGACGGCCGGGCGTTTCGGCTTCGACGAATACGTCGCGCACGTGATCGACTTCATCCGCCACATCGGGCCCGATGCGCACGTGCTCGCGATCTGCCAGCCGACGGTCGCGGCGCTCGCGGCAGTCGCGCTGATGGCGGCCGGCGGCGATCCGGCGCAGCCTGCGAGCCTGACGCTGATGGCGGGCCCGATCGACTGTCGCGTGAATCCGACCAAGGTCAACGCGCTCGCGACGAGCCGCCCGATCGAATGGTTCGCGAAGCATCTGATCAGCGTCGTGCCGACCGGCTTCGTCGGCGCGCAACGCTGCGTCTATCCGGGATTCGTGCAGGTCGCCGCGTTCATGTCGATGAACCCCGACCGGCACGCGGCCTCGTTTGCCGACCTGTATTACGAGCGCGCGAAGGGCGACCCCGCCAGAGCCGACACGCTGCGGCATTTCTACGACGAATACTTCGCGACGGCCGACCTGACCGCGGAGTTCTATCTGGAAACGGTGGAGAAGGTGTTTCAGCAATATGCGCTCGCGCGCGGCGAACTGACGGTCGGCGGCACGCTCGTCGAGCCGGCGGCGATTCATCGCACCGCGCTGCTGACGATCGAAGGCGAAAAGGACGACATCTGCGCGGTCGGCCAGACCGTGGCCGCGCAGGAGCTGTGCTCGGGATTGCCGCCGTATCTGAAGACGCATCACGTGCAGACGGGCGCCGGCCACTACGGCGTGTTCAACGGCAGCCGCTGGGAATCGCAGATCTACCCGATCGTGCGCGCGACGATCCACGACAACGAGCCGTACGATCGCACGGCGGAGGCGGCAGGCCACACGCACGGCGTCCACTACGTGACGCTGCGTGCGTTGCTGGACGCGCAGGCGGCCAGTCGTGCGAGTGCGGCCGCGGCGGACGCGGCCTCGCCGCAGCCTCACTGAACGCGCAGCGCGCCACGCCGGACCGATGACGGCCGGGCTGGCGCCGCTACGCGCCCGCTTCCCCCCAGGGCGTCGGCGCCGGCACCGCGCAGGGGCCGTCGACGTCGATCGACTTGAAGTCGGCCGGCCCGACGATCTCCAGGTACTCCATGTCGGGCGAGTAGTCGAACAGGTAGTGGACGATTCCCGGCGCCTGGTGCACGCAGTCGCCGGCAGCGACCAGCGTTTCCTGCTCGCCGTACATGAAGCGCGCCCAGCCCTTCAGCATGATCACGATATGGAACTCCGCCTCGTGACGATGCCAGCCGGTGCCCGCCTCCGGTGCATGATTTGCCCTGACAAGTTGCGCGACGACCTTTCCGTTCGTCGCGGCCGCAATGCCGAGATCGCGATACAGAAAGAAGTCGCGCAGGCCCTCGCCCTGAAACGCCGTGTCCTGCGGCTTCACGTGGGAGAAACGGGTGGCGGTCGGCGTGCTCATCGCGGTGCTCCTTGATCGACAGGATCCCCGTGACAAGCATGTCGCGTTCCAGTTTGCGCACCGGCACGCCGGCCGTGCAGGCGAAGCGCCCGCCGTCGCGGCAAGGTCGGCGCCGCGACGCCGTGCGTCGCTTCGGCCGACCCGCCGCGGCGGCGGGCGACAGGAATGCCCGACAGCCGTCAGGCAACGCGCGGGGGCCGGGCCCCCGCATCCGGCTTACGAACAGGCCTTGCCGTGCGACGGATGGAAGCCTTTCGCCTTCGCATCCGCTTCCGACATGTAGCTGCCGTGCTTGGTCTTGCCGTAGTACTTGTCGGTCGAGCAGTGGTAGACCTTCGTGCTGTCGTTGACCCACACCTTGCCTGCACCGCCGCCCGCTGCCGCGGTCGTCGCAGGCGCGCCCTTCGCGGGCGCGGCGCCCGAGGCAGCGGGTGCGGAAGCCGCGGTCGCCGGCGCCATCGCGGCCGGCGCGCTCGCGCCCGCGGCCGCCGATGCGCCGTACCAGGTCTTCACGCCCTTGTGACCCGCGCATGCGCCCTTCTTCGACGCGCCCGAATAGAACGAACCGTCCTTGCACAGGCCGGTCGTGCCAGCCGGCGCGCTGGCCGGAACCTGTGCGAACGCACCGATCGACATACCCATGCCGGCGACGAGCGCGGCGATCAACATCGTCTTGTTCATGTTTGCTCCCTGTCAGTGGAATTGCCCGGGCTCGGGACGATCAGCGCACCCAGCGGCACACGCGATGGTGGTGATGGTCGAAATGGCACACGCGGTGCGAATGCGCTTCGGCAAGCGTCGGCGCGAGGACCGCACAGGCGACGGCCGCAGCCGTCAGGATCTTTGCGATGCGGGTCATGACATTCTCCTGGGTAGGCCAGCCGGTCGTCCGGCTGTTATGTCCTTAACGCCGGCCGACGACGAGCCGTGCACCGCACGCATCCGAAATTGACGATCTTTGACATCGCTGCAGGTTGGCGCTGAAAAGCGCCGTGGCGCCGTCCTTTCGGCTTTCGAAGCTTTCACGGCCGAATCCGTTCGGAAGCCAAAGGAAAGCACGTCGAGCGAGGGCTCGACGAAGGATGATGCGCACGGCTCGGGAGCGAAGCCGCGCGCACGCATTTCAAACGGATTACTTCAACCGTCCCGACAGGAACTGCCCGAGCCGTTCGCTCTTCGGGTTGACGAGGATCTCGTGCGGATCGCCCTCTTCCTCGATCTTCCCCTGGTGCAGGAAGATCACGTGATTCGACACGTTGCGCGCGAAACCCATCTCGTGCGTGACGACGACCATCGTGCGCCCTTCCTCGGCCAGCGCCTGCATCACCTTCAGCACTTCGCCGACCAGCTCCGGGTCGAGCGCCGAAGTCGGCTCGTCGAACAGCATCACCTCGGGCTCCATCGCCAGTGCGCGCGCGATCGCGACGCGCTGCTGCTGGCCGCCCGACAGATGCGACGGATACATCGTCTCGACCCGCGACGGCAGCCCGACCTTCTCGAGATACTTGCGCGCGCGCGTCACGGCTTCGTCCTTGCCGATCCCGAGCACGGCCATCGGCGCTTCGATCACGTTCTCGAGCACCGTCATGTGCGCCCACAGATTGAAGTGCTGGAACACCATCGACAGCTTGGTGCGCATCCGCTGCAGCTGCTTCTGGTCGGCCACCCGCAGCGAGCCGTTGCGGTCGCGCGTGGTCCGGATCGCCTCGCTGCCGAGCGTGATCTGCCCCGAGCACGGCTGCTCGAGGAAGTTGATGCAGCGCAGGAACGTGCTCTTGCCCGACCCGCTCGAACCGATGATGCTGATCACGTCGCCGGCCTTCGCCTTCATCGTGACGCCCTTCAGGACCTCGTTGTCGCCGAACTTCTTGTGCAGGTCCTCGACGATGAGCTTGTACATGCGTGTGTTTCCTTTCGAATGCGCGAATGCGTTAGTGGCCGCGGGGCGACAGGTAGGCAAGCCAGCGTGCCTCGAGCTTGCGGAACGCCCAGATGAGCGCGAACACGACCGCCGCGTAGATCACGGCCGCGATGCCGTACGCCTGGAACGACATGTAAGTCGCGGAGTTCACGTCGCGCGTGACCTTCAGCACGTCGGGCACGGTCGCGGTGAATGCGAGCGTCGTCGCGTGCAGCATCAGGATCACTTCGTTGCTGTAGCTCGGCAGCGAGCGGCGCAGCGCGGACGGCAGGATGATGCGCGTATAGAGCTTGAAGCGCGACATCCCGTAGGCGAGACCGGCCTCGATCTCGCCCGCCGCGGTCGCCTTGATCGCGCCCGCGAAAATCTCCGTCGCGTACGCGGCCTCGTTCAGCACGAACGCGAGCAGCGTGCAGTTCATCGCGTTGCGGAAGAACGCATCGAGCAGGACGTGGTTGTGCACGACCTGCAGGCTGTAGATGCCCGTGTAGCACATCAGCAACTGCACGTAGAGCGGCGTGCCGCGGAACACGTAGGTATAGAGCCAGACGGGCCCCGAGATCCAGCGGTTCGACGACGCGCGCGCAATCGCGAGCGGAACCGCCAGCGCGAAGCCCGCGACGATCGAGACGACCAGCAGCCACAGCGTGATCGCGAGACCGCTGAAGCGGTAGCCGTCGGTATAGAGATAGCTCTGCCAGTACTGGCTGATGATTTCGATCACAGTGCAAGCCTCCGGACGCCGGCCGAGTAACGCTTCTCGAGATGGTGCAGCACGAGGTTCGACACCGTCGTGATCGCGAGGTAGATCGCACCCGCCGCAAGCGTGAAGAAGAAGAAATCGAGCGTGCTCTTGCCCGCGTCCTGCGACGCCTTCACGACGTCGGCCAGGCCGATGATCGATACCAGCGCGGTCGCCTTCACGAGCACCTGCCAGTTGTTGCCGATCCCCGGCAATGCAAAGCGCATCATCTGCGGGAACAGGATGCGGTGAAACACGCGCCAGCCGTTCATCCCGTATGCGAAGCCCGCTTCGAGCTGGCCGCGCGGCACCGCGAGGAACGCGCCGCGAAAGGTCTCGGTGAAGTACGCGCCGTAGATGAAGCCGAGCGTCACGACGCCGGCCACGAACGGGTCGATGTCGATCTGGTCCCAGCCGAGCAGGTCGGTCGCGTTGTTCAGCAGGATCTGGATCCCGTAGAACAGCAGCAGCATCAGCACGAGGTCGGGCACCGCGCGGATCAGCGTCGTGTAGAACGTGCCGAGCGACTTGAGCACGCGGTTCGTCGACAGCTTCGCGGCCGCGCCGGCGAGGCCCAGTATCAGCGACGCGGCGAGCGACAGCACCGCGAGCTTCACGGTTTCGACCGTGCCGGCCCACAGCAGCGGGCCAAATCCTTGGAAAATCATGTCAGCGTATCCATCCAGAGAGACGGGCGGCGCGTGCGGACCGGCCGCGCGCGCCGCAGAAGCGTCAGCCGCCGTACACGTCGAACGCGAAATACTTCTTTTCGAGCTTCCTGTACGTGCCGTCCTTCAGCATGCCGGCGATCGCCGCGTCGATCTTCGCCTTCAGGTCGGCGTCGTCCTTGCGCAGGCCGATGCCCGCGCCGTTGCCGAGCGTCTTCGGATCGTCGATGTCGGCGCCCGCGAACTGGAAGCCCGCGCCGCGCGGCGTCTTGAGGAAGCCGAGGTCGGCCTGCACCGCGTCCTGCAGCGCGGCGTCGAGACGGCCGGACATCAGGTCCTGGTACACGCCGTCCTGGTTCTGGTACGGCACGACCTGCACGCCCTTCGGCGCCCAGTAGGTCTTTGCGTAGGTTTCCTGGATCGTGCCCTGCTCGACGCCGACCGTCTTGCCCTTCAGCGATTCGGCCGTCGGCTGCAGCGTCGAGCCCTTCTTCGCGACGAGGCGCGTCGGCGTGTTGAACAGCTTGTCGGAGAACGCGATCTGCTCGGCGCGCGCGGGCGTCATCGACATCGACGACAGCACGCCGTCGAACTTCTTCGCCTTCAGCGCGGGGATCATTCCGTCGAAGTCGTTTTCGATCCAGACGCACTTCGCGTTCAGGCGGCGGCAGATTTCGTTGCCGAGATCGACGTCGAAACCGACCACCTTGCCGCTCGCGTCCTTCGATTCGAACGGCGGATAGCTGGCATCGACGCCGAAGCGGATCGTCGACCAATCCTTCGCGTGGGCGCCGACGGCGAGGCAGGCGAGGGCAACACTGAGCACGAGTTTCTTCATGGCATTCCTGTAAGTGGCCAAGCACGTCAGGGGCGCGGCCCCTGCCCAACCTGCGCGCCTTCGTCCGGACACCCAAGTTGTACATACAACTTTGCCGTTTACCGGTCTGCACCCGCAATCCGTGTTTATCTCTATTCGTCGGGCGCGCCCGTCATTCTGGTAAATTCTCTTTTATTTCAAATATATGCGAACACCTTTCAGAGAAATGACGCGTTTCGTCGGATGAATTGCCAAGCCGGCATATGGCTCATATCTGTCTAGACATCGTCCTCTGAAACGACGCCGCCCCGCAGGCGGCCGGACTGCGTCAAGAAATCGCCGAAACGAAGGGACGGCCGAGAAATGCGATCGCGCACACGCGGCAGCATCCCGTTGCCGAAGCGGCCGGCGAGCTTGTCTATACTTGACGTCGCCGCGCACGGCCGCCGGCGGCAAACGACGATACGAAACGGCAGCGATAACCGTGCGGTACGCGCGGACCGGCGCGCGGCGCGCGGTCCGCCGTCTCTCGAACAGCGATGCAATGACCACACCGATCTATCAGGAAATCAAGGACTTCATCCTCGCGCGCATTCATGCCGGCGAATGGGCGGAAGGCGACCAGGTGCCGTCGGAAAACGAACTCGCGCGCGAATTCAACGTCGCGCGCATGACCGTCAACCGCGCGCTGCGCGAACTGACGGCCGAACAGGTGCTCACGCGCACGCGCGGCTCGGGCACCTACGTCGCGTCGCCGAAATACGAATCGACGCTGGTCGCGATCCGCAGCATCTCCGATGAAGTCGCGGCGCGCGGCCACGGTTATCGCGCGCAGGTGCTCGAAGTCGGCGCGGCGATCGCCGACGCGAAACTGGCCGACGAGCTGCGGCTCGATACCGGCAGCCCGATCTTCCATTCACGCGTGCTGCATTTCGAGAACGACACGCCCGTGCAGCTCGAGGAACGCTGGGTCAATCCGGCCTGCGCGCCCGAATATGCGCTGCAGGATTTCACGACGACGACACCGAACCAGTACCTGACGCGCGTCGCGCCGCTGCAGCGCGTCGAATACCGGATCGAGGCCGCGATGCCCGATACGGAAACGCGCCGCCTGCTGACGATGGACGAGCGCGAGCCGTGCCTGATGCTGCATCGACGCACGTGGTCGCAGGGCATGGTCGCGTCGGTGGCGAACCTGTGGCATCCGGGCAGCCGATACCGGTTCACCGGGCACTTCTGACGCACGCGTCGCGCCGGCGTCAGCGCACGCCGGCGCGCACCCATCGTTCGATCGCGGCAACCGCGCACGTCGCGCCGTCTTCGCGCGCGATGCGCGCACCAAGCTCCGTTGCGCGCGCCCGCGTGTCGTTGCGTTCGGCAAACGCGATCGCGCGAGCGAGCGCGGCGGCCTGCAACCGCCGGCCCGCGACCTGGTCCGCGACGCCGAGCCGCTGCAAGCGGTCCGCCCAGAAGAACTGATCGCCCGCGAACGGCACGACGACCGACGGAATGCCCGCGCGCGCGGCCGAATGCGCGGTGCCCGAACCGCCGTGATGAATCGCGAGCGACGTGCGCGGCAGCAGCCAGTCATGCGGCGTGTCGCCGATCACGCATACCTGCGGCGGCAGCAGCGCCGCATCGATGCCGCTCCAGCCCGGATAGAACAGCGCACGCCGACCGTCGAGCGCCGTCGCCAGCGCCGCGGCGAGCGCGCCGCGATCGAACCCGCCCATGCTGCCGAAGCCGACATACACGGGCGGCTCGCCCGCGTCGAGAAACGCCGCGAGTGCGGGCGGCGGCGTCCACTGCGGCGCGGCGGCGACGCGCCACTGGCCGCACGCGCGCGCATGATCGGGCCAGTCGCCGACATCGGGCAGCAGCGCAGGCGATACGCCGTACAGCATCGGATGATCGGTCCACACGCGCCGGCGCGGCGGCAAGCCGCACACGCCTGCGCGCGCCGCGTTCGTCGCGCGCCTGAACGCCTGCCACAGCAGCGCATTCACGCAACGGTGGCTCGCGCGGTTCAGCCAGCGCGGCACCTTGCGCGGCGGCAGGAACGGCGATGCAAACGCGGCCGTCGGCGTGATCGGGATCATCCCCGCGCCGATCGCCGGCACGCGCCGATACTCGGCGACCGACAGCCCGACGAACGACACGAGCCCCGACACGACGATCGCATCGCAGCCCGCCGATGCCTCCGCGACTTCGCGCATCCAGGCCGCCGTATTCGCGTTCGCGATCGCCGCAAGCGCCTTCGACGTGTCGTTGAAACCGCCCCGCCCGCGCACGGCATCCGACAACGCGCCGTCCGGCGCGATCGCGCGGCGGATGTCGCCGGACAGTGCGGCCGCCGGCACGCCGGCTGCTGCGGCCGAGCCGAGCGTCGCGCGGTCGGCCAGCAGCAGGACTTCGTGGCCGGCATCGATCAGCGCGCGGCCCAGCGCTGCAAGCGGGCGTGTGTCGCCTTCGGTGCCGTAGGTGGCGATGACGAGCTTCATGCGGAAAACCTCGTTGGTCGTTCACGACGGGAATGCGTGGTTTCAAAAAAGTGCACGGCGTATACTAATGCAATTCGTACACTTTCTTCCGCAATGCTCGCCATGCCGATTCCGACCGACGATCCGGGCCGCCGCGCGCGCAAGCGCATCCAGATGCTCGCGCATCTCGCCGCCACCGCCGCGCGCCTGTTCGATGCATACGGCTACGACGCCGTGACGATGGAGCAGATCGCCGCTGAGGCCGACGTCGCGAAGCGCACGCTGTACAACCACTTCGCGACGAAGGAAGCCGTGCTCGCGCACTGGCTCGAACAGGAACTCGCGCGCGATCTCGGGCACCTGCAGCGCGACGTCGCGCGCCGCAAAAGCTTCGCGGCGCGCGTCGGCTGCGTGCTCGATGCCTCCGCGGCATGGTGCGAGCAGCATCCGGTCCATCTGCTCGCGTATCTGCGGCATCGCTTCCTGAGCATCGGTGCAGCCGCGCCGGACAGCGACCACGCGCAGGGCAGCGACATCGCGCTCGTCTGGCAGCAGCTGATCGTCGCGGGCCAGCAGGCCGGCGAACTGAACCGCTCGCTGCCGGCCGAACAGCTCGCGACCTGGTTCCATCACCTGTATCTCGCGGCCATGCTGCGCTGGCTGACCGTGCCGGGCCTGTCGTTGAAGAAGGAATTCCAGTCGGTGGCGCGACTGTTCGTCGAAGGCGCGCAGGCGAAAACGCCGGCGTCGCCGCGCGACGCGTCACGCGCGTAACGCCGCGCGACTGTGTCGGTCGCGACACACGACCGATGCGAAAAGCGCCGGGCCGCAGTATGCTGATGACGTACGGTTGCGCAATCCGCATCGGGCAATCCCTGAATCGCACGTTTTCGCGCCGCCGTCGCGACCGCAATCATGCGTTGCAAGGAGGGATTCGTGATGGCCACCACGCATCAGCATTTCCACCTCGAACTGCGGCACGCCACCGCGCCAACCTATTTCATCAGCTACCTGTTTCCCGCCTTGCTGTTCGTTTACGAACTGCTGCGCGTCGGCCAGTGGATCCGCGATCACGGGATGCACTTCGCCGGCTTCAAGGAGATGGGTTACGAGTATCTGCTGATGCTGCTGTTCGTCGGGCTGCAGATCGTCGTCGAGGCGGTCTTCCTGCTCGGGGCCGCGATGCGCAAGGATCGCGACTTCGAACACCGCCTGCCGAACGTGATTCTCGGCATCGGCTGCTCGATCGCGCTGCTCGCGATCGATCTCGCGATCCAGCTGTCGTTCTGAGGCGGCGCCGCCCGCTGCGCGCCTACGCGCGCGCGTCGCGCAGCAACGCCGCCACCGCGGCCAGCACGTCGTCGGTCCGCTCGCGATGCGGCAGGTGTCCGCACGCGTCGAGCAACAGGAACGACGACGGTCCCGCGACGCGCGCGGCGATCCGCTTCGGGTGCACGTCCGAGCCGTATTCGTCGTGCGCGCCGTGAATCGCGAGCGTCGCGCAGCGCACGCGCGGCAGGTCGTCGTCGAGGCTCCAGTCGCGAAACGGCGCCGACAGCCAGGTATCGACCCACGCGCGCAGCACCCATTCGGCCTTGTCGCCGTGATAGCGCGCGAGCCGCTCGAGCTGGCCCGGCGCTTCGAACTGGCGCGCCGCGTCGCGAATGCCGTTCAGCGTGCAGTCCTCGACGAACGCCTGCGCGGCGATCGTCACGAGCGCGCGGCAACGGTCCGGATACGCGGCGGCGCATCCCGTCGCCATTCCGCCGCCGACGCTGTGCCCGAGCACGACGAACGCGTCGAGGCCGAACTGCTCGAGCAGCGCGCGAAATCCATGATCGGCCTCGTCGCGCACGAAGCGCACGTCGAGTCGCCCGGGATGGCGATCCGAGCGGCCGAAGCCGAGACGATCGTAGGCGATCACGTCGCGTTGCGTGGCATGCGCGAGCCGTTCCGGGAAGTCGCGCCATAGCTCGACGCAGCCGAGCGAATCGTGAAGGAGCAGGATGGGCGCGGCCGGCTTAGGCGCGGCCGGCATAGGCGCGGCAAGCTTCGACGCCTCCGCGGCGTCCCATCCCCCATCCGCGCGCCAGCGCTTGACGAACAGACGCCCCTGCGGCGTCTCGATGAAGGTCTCCTCGGTCACGATATCGGTCATGTGTCGGTCGTCTGCGTGAAGGCGGCCGCACGCCGGCGGCCGCATCGAATGCCGACGATGGTGGCCCGGCCACGCGCGCCGCGTCAAGCGCGCCGCCGTCTGCGCCCGGCCGGAAAGCAAAACGGGGAGCCTGCGGGCTCCCCGTTCGCTGCGTGGTTCGCGCTGCCGGCCTGCGCCTGCGCGAGCGCGCGCTACACCTCGGTCGCGTACAGCGCGTCGCGCTGCGCGTCGCTCAGCGTATCGAGCGGCACGTCCGGTAGGCGATAGCAGATCATCGTGCCGTACAGTTCGGCGAGGCAATTGCTGCCGGCATCGAGCGCGTAGCCGTCCTCGCCGTCCGGCGCCGGCGGGTACACTTCGCGCCACGCATTGATCGCGGCCTCGATTCGCACGATGGAAACGGGTTCGGTCTTCCGCTCGGCGGGTGATGCGCTCATGGATTCCTCTCGGTTGCGCGCTCCGGCGGGCCTGCCCGGCCCGCGCGGAACGATGAAAACGCCGGAGATCGCCGGCCGCGCGCGCCGCACGCAGCGGATGCCGATCCGCGCCGCGCTGGTCGCGCCGGCCGGGTCGCGGCCCGGCAGGGTCGGGCAATATAACCGGCTTTGACCCCGTACAGACAAAAGCCGACCAAAAAAAACGGGAAGCGCGATGCTTCCCGTTTCGATATCGATGGCGCGACGTCGCGTCGCGACTGCCCGCCCGCTTCAGGCCACCGTTTCCCGCTCGGTCGCGGGACTCGCCTGCACGCCGCGCTGTCCGCGACGGTTCTCGGCCACCCACGGCGCGATCTCCATCTCTTCGTAGCGCACGAAGCGACTCTTGTTCGCGAGCCGGTAGCCGAGCCACACGACCAGGAACAGCGGAATGCCGACGTACGTCGCGACGACGCCCGCCCAGTCGATCCGGTTCGCGAGAAACGCCTGATAGTCCTGCCCGAGCGCGATCACGAGACACAGCACGAACGCGAACAGCGGCCCGAACGGAAACCACTTCGACTGGTACGGCAGCTGGTCGACCGCATAGCCCTGCTTCACGTAGCCCTTGCGGAACCGGTAATGGCTGACCGCGATGCCGAGCCACGCGATGAAGCCCGTCATCCCCGACGTGTTCAGCAGCCACAGATAGACGGTCTTGTCGCCGTACAGCGACGTGAAGAAGCACAGCGCGCCGACCGCGGTCGTCGCATACAGCGCATTGCGCGGCACGCCGCCCGGCGACAGCTTCGCGAACAGCTTCGGCGCGCGGCCCTCGGTCGCGAGGTTGTACAGCATCCGCGTCGATGCGTACATGCCCGAGTTGCCGGCCGACAGCACGGCCGTCAGGATCACCGCGTTCATCACGCCGGCCGCGAACGCGAGGCCCGCGTGGCGGAACACCAGCGTAAACGGGCTCACGCCGATATCGGTCACGTCGGTCTTCAACAGGTTCGGGTCGGTATACGGAATCAGCACGCCGATCACGAAGATCGCGAGCACGTAGAACAGCAGGATCCGCCAGAACACCTGGCGCACCGCGCGCGGAATCGTCGTGCGCGGGTTTTCCGATTCGCCGGCCGCGACGCCGATCAGTTCGGTGCCCTGGAACGAGAAGCCCGCGATCATCGCGACGCCCATCATCGCCGGCAGGCCGCCCGCGAACGGCGCGTCGCCGATCGTCAGGTTGCCCCAGCCGTTGCCGGGCGCGCCCTTCAGAATGCCGAAGATCATCAGCAGGCCGACGCCGATGAAGGCGACCACCGTGACGACCTTGATCAGCGCGAACCAGTATTCGGCCTCGCCGAAGCCGCGCACGGTGAGCGCATTGAGCAGGAACATCACGCCGAGGAACGCCGCGCTCCACCAGATGCCCGGCACGTCCGGAAACCAGTAATGCATCACGAGCTGCGCGGCGACCAGCTCGACCGCGATCGTCACCGCCCAGTTGTACCAGTAGTTCCAGCCGAGCGCGAAGCCGAAGCCTTCGTCGACGTATTTCGCGCCATAGGTCGCGAACGAACCCGACACCGGCATGAAGGCGGCCATTTCGCCGAGGCTCGTCATCAGGAAGTACACCATCAGGCCGATCAGCATGTACGCGACCATCGCGCCGCCGGGGCCGGCCTGCGAGATCGACGCGCCGGACGCGACGAACAGGCCCGTGCCGATCGAGCCGCCGATGGCGATCATCGTCAGGTGGCGCGCCTTCAGCGCGCGATGAAGCTTGGGTCGGTTCGCGGGCGAACCGGCTTGGTCGGAATTCGGGAGTGCGGACATAAACGAGACGAACGTTGAGCGGGCCGCTGGCAGTCGGGGCCGGCGTGCATCCGGCATCGGGCGCGCTGCGCCGCCGGCGATGCATTCGATGTGGCCCCGATGCGCGCTGCGCGCCGGGCGCCTGCGGCGAAGCGCGGATTCTACCTGATTCGCCGGAGGGACAGCTCGCGCGGCACCGCGCGCGCTCGCGGGCAGGCTTTGCAGAATCAACGGCTTGGACGCGTCCGCAATGACGAATCGCGCGGTATGCGCCAGTCGCCCTGTCGGAAACCGACAAAAACCGGATTAATGGAAATGTCCGCCCACACGCCGGCAAATAATCAGACAAAATGGCGCACGCCAATAATCGATTCAATTCGGATCCGGCCCCACCCGTAACGGCATTCGGTAATGGGGCGTAATCGTATCGAACGGCATTTGGCCGTGCGCATTTTGTCGCGCGTCGTCGAATCGCAAGGTTTTCGCGAGATAATGCGCGTTAATTCGAAATAATCAGCACGGGGAATCGCGACTGCGCGAATATTCCTCCGCCCGCCCACCGAGGATGAAGTCACACCCACTGTTCGCCGCGCTGCGCCGCCATACCGCATCCGTCGTGGCCCGCGTCCTGTCGCCCCGCGGCGTGCTCGTGGCGGGCATCGTCCTGCTGCTGTTCAGCTGGGGCCTTTCCGCGTCGCTGCTGATCGAGGCGCGGCGCGACGCGTATGAGCACGCGATCGAAAATGCACGCAACCTGATGCTGCTGATCGAACGCGATATCGCGCGGAATATCGAGCTCTACGATTTGTCGCTGCAAAACGTCGTCGACGGCATTGCCGATCCCGAACTGATGGCATTGCCGCCGCGCCAGCGACATCGGCTGCTGTTCGACCGTGCCGCGACCGGCGCCTATCTCGGCTCGATTTTCGTCATGGATCCGCACGGCAATATCGTCGTCGATTCGGGCGCATCGCCGCCGCGACACGGCAATTACGCCGACCGCGACTATTTCACCGCCCATCGCGACCGGCGCGTGCAGGGCCTGTATATCAGCCGGCCGTATGCGTCCCGGCTGCGCGGCGGCGCGCTGACGATCGCGCTCAGCCGCCGCATCGACCGTCCGGACGGCACGTTCGGCGGCGTCGTGGTCGGCACGCTCAGCCTCGACTACTTCCGCGCGCTGCTCGACGGCCTCGCGGTCGGCGAGCACGGCTCCGCGGCGATCGTCGAGGAGAACGGCATGCTGGTGAGCCGCCTGCCGTACGACGCGCGCGTGGTCGGCCTCGACCTGCACGATTCGCCGCTGTTCATCGAATCGCGCCGCAGCCGCGACGGCGTGCTGCTCGGCATCGGCGCGATCGACGGCGTGCGGCGCATCTACGTCTACCGGCAGCTGGCCGGACTGCCGCTGATCGTCGACGTCGCGCCCGCCGAGACCGACGTCTATGCGTCGTGGCGCCATCGCACGATCTCGATCGTCGTGCTGATGAGCCTGTTTACGGGGTTCATCGCGTGGGGCTCGCTGCTGCTGTCGCGCGAGCTGAAGCGGCGGCAGCGCGCCGAATCGAAGCTGTACCGGCTCGCGCACACCGATGCGCTGACCGGCCTCGACAACCGCGGCACCTTCGACACGGTGCTCGCCAACGAGGCGCGGCGCGCGGCCCGCGCCGGCCGGCCGCTGTCGGTGCTGTTCGTCGACGTCGATCACTTCAAGGCGTTCAACGACTATTACGGCCACCTCGCCGGCGACGACGTGCTGCGCCGGGTCGCGCAAAGCGCATCGCGCTGCCTGCGCCGCGACAGCGACCAGATCGCGCGCTACGGCGGCGAGGAATTCGTCGTCACGCTGCCGGACACCGACGCGCACGGCGCGGCGACCGTCGCCGAAGCGATCCGGCGCGCGATCGCGGCGCTCGACATCGAGCACGCGAAGAGCCCGCACGGGCGCGTGACGGCCAGCATCGGCACCGCGACCGCCGAAGACGGGCGCACCGCGCCCGCGACGCTGCTGCGGCTCGCCGACGACGCGCTGTATCGCGCCAAGTCCGGCGGCCGCAACCGCGTGGAGGACGCCGAGCGGAGCGCGGCCGACGCATGACGCGGCGCGGCGCCGCATCGCCGCATCGCCGCATCGCCTCACCGCATCACCGCATCACGTCTCCGCATCTCCGCCACACCTCGCGCAGCCGCCCGCGCCCGCCGTGGACAGCCCGCGCGCGTTCGGCTAGCGTTACGTCTGCCCGCATGGCGATGCGGCGCCGGCCGGCGCCCGCGCCGCCGCGCGCCTTCCCGGCCACTCCGCTCCGCCATGACCGCCCCGTTCCCTGCCCGGCTGCCGCCCTTGATCCGCGGCGCGCTTCGTCCGCTGCTCGATCCGTACCGCCGCTACCGCCACGCGAAGCTGATCCATGCGGCGCGCGTCGCGCTCGCGATTCTCGTGTCGATCGGGCTGTCGACGGGGCTGCGCGTGCCGCACGGCGAATGGTCGACGATCACCGTGCTGATCGTCGTCGGCGGGCTGCAGCATCACGGCAACATCCGCAAGAAGGCAGCCGAGCGCGCGCTCGGCACGTCGATCGGCGCGCTCGCGGGGCTGCTGCTGATCCTGCTGCATTCGGCCGTGCACGCGCCGCTCGCGATCTACGGGCTGATGGCGATCGCGTGCGGCGTCTGCGCGTATCACGCGATCGGCAAGGCCGGTTATATCGCGCTGCTGTCGGCGATCACGATGGTGATCGTCGCCGGGCACGGCGACAACGAGATCGTCGACGGCCTGTGGCGCGCGGTGAACGTGCTGACCGGCATCGCGATCGCGCTGGCGTTCTCGTTCGCGCTGCCGCTCTATGCGACCTATTCGTGGCGCTACAAGCTCGCCGACCTGCTGCGCACGTGCGCGGCCGTGCACGTGCGGCTCGCGGGCGACCGCCACGTGAGCGACGACGTGCATCTGAAGGAGATGGCCGCGCTCAGCGCGCTGCTGGTCCAGCTGCGTTCGCTGATGCCGTCCGTGTCGAAGGAATGCGGGATCTCGATGGTGCAGCTGGAGGCGATCCAGCGCAGCCTGCGCCTGTGCATCAGCACGCTCGAAATCCTGTCGAGCGTGCTGCCGGCCCGCGACGATGTCGCGGCCCGTGAATACCTGCGCGTCGGCCTGAAGGGCGTGAACCGGCAGATCCGCGACACGCTCGTCGGCGCGAGCCGCGCGCTCAAGTTCGGCACGCCGAGCCGGCTCGCGCCGCGCCGACAGCCCGCCGCGCTGTCGGGCGACGTGCCGCCGCAGCTGCTCGGGTACGTGTCGGTCATGCTGAAACTGGCCGGCGAGGTCGACCAGCTGCGCGAGAAACTGCTGGATAGCGCACGTGCGTGGAATATCTGATTCGGGCGCGCGAAGAAATCTTTCAATTTCCATACAAGGCCGCGCACCTGGCGGATTCCGCCCCGCTTTTCCGCCCCGTTTTCATCGTTTTGCTGTCGTTTCGCGTCGCGGCGACCGTCGCGCCCGACGCACCGCGAACCGGCCGTCAGGCCCGCCGCGACGGGCCGCAGCCGCGGTTCGGGCTAAAATCAGGCCTTGCCCCAACTTCCCGGACAGCCGATACTCGCATATTCCGCGAAATACGATCCCACCGGACTTCAATCCACGGCAATTCCTATGAGCACGATTCTCGAAAGCCTCCCGACCGGCCAGAAGGTCGGTATCGCCTTCTCCGGCGGCCTGGACACCAGCGCCGCGCTGCACTGGATGAAACTGAAGGGCGCCGTCCCGTACGCATACACGGCGAACCTCGGCCAGCCCGACGAAGACGATTACGACGCGATCCCGAAACGTGCGCTCGAATACGGCGCAGCCGGCGCGCGCCTGATCGACTGCCGCGCGCAGCTGGTGGCCGAAGGCATCGCGGCGCTGCAAAGCGGCGCGTTCCACATCACGACGGCCGGCGTCACGTACTTCAACACGACGCCGATCGGCCGCGCCGTGACGGGCACGATGCTCGTCGCCGCGATGAAGGAAGACGGCGTCAACATCTGGGGCGACGGCAGCACCTACAAGGGCAACGACATCGAGCGCTTCTACCGCTACGGCCTGCTCGTCAATCCGGACCTGAAGATCTACAAGCCGTGGCTCGACCAGACGTTCATCGACGAGCTCGGCGGCCGCGCGGAAATGTCCGAGTTCATGAACCAGGCCGGCTTCGCGTACAAGATGTCGGCCGAGAAAGCCTACTCGACCGACTCGAACCTGCTCGGCGCGACGCACGAGGCGAAGGACCTGGAAAGCCTCGAAAGCGGCATCAAGATCGTGAACCCGATCATGGGCGTCGCGTTCTGGCGCGACGACGTGAAGATCGCCGCGGAAGAAGTGACGGTGCGCTTCGAAGCCGGCCAGCCGGTCGCACTGAACGGCGTCGAGTTCAAGGACCCGGTCGAGCTGCTGCTCGAGGCGAACCGCATCGGCGGCCGTCACGGCCTCGGCATGAGCGACCAGATCGAGAACCGCATCATCGAGGCGAAGAGCCGCGGCATCTATGAAGCCCCGGGCCTCGCGCTGCTGTACATCGCCTACGAGCGTCTCGTCACCGGCATCCACAACGAGGACACGATCGAGCAGTACCGCGAGAACGGCCGCCGCCTCGGCCGCCTGCTGTACCAGGGCCGCTGGTTCGACCCGCAGGCGATCATGCTGCGCGAAACGGCGCAACGCTGGGTCGCGCGCGCGATCACCGGCGAAGTGAAGATCGAACTGCGCCGCGGCAACGACTACTCGATCCTCAGCACCAAGTCGCCGAACCTCACGTATCAGCCGGAACGCCTGTCGATGGAGAAGGTCGCTTCGACGTTCTCGCCGCGCGACCGGATCGGCCAGCTGACGATGCGCAACCTCGACATCACCGATACGCGCGACAAGCTGCGCGTCTATACGCAAGTCGGGCTGCTGACGCCGGGCGAAGCATCGGCGCTGCCGCAAATCAAGGGCGACAGCGGCGAGTAAGCCGCCGTTCGCCGGACCGGGCCGCGCACTCGCGCATCGAGCCCGGTCGGGCAGGCCGCATGTGCGTCGTTGCATGCGCGGCCTGCCGTTCTTCCGCCTCTCCCCCGCTTTTTCCTGCTGTCCGGCGTGTCGATGTCGCGAGTCGCGACGTGGTCCGTCACCGCTCCCGGCTCCACTCGCGCCAACGACGCTGCAACGCTGCCGCGATCGTGGCAAGCTACGCTTCGTCCGATCCATCCGCGTCCTCATGCATTCGCTCACCGTCATCCACCTGAACGGCCCGATCAACAGCGGCAAGACGACGCTCGGCCTCGCGCTCGCGCGCCGGCTGCCCGACGCCCGCTTCATCGACGGCGACGATCACGATGCGCCCGACGATGCGCCGTTCGACGTGCAATGGGCGATCGCGCTGGAGCGCCTCGTCACGCAGATCGCGAATGCGCGCGAACGCTGTCTGGTGATCGCCTATCCGATCGGCGATGCGGAATTCGCCCGCCTGCGTACGGCCTGCGACGCACGTGGTGCGCGCCTGTTCGTCGCGACGCTCGCGCCGCCCGAGGCGGTCGCGTCGTCCGATCGCGGCACGCGTGCGCTGACGGACTGGGAACGCCGGCGCATCGCCGAGATGTATCGCGAAGGCTATGCGTCGCGCGCGTTCAGCGATTGCCTGATCGATACGTCGGCCGCGTCGGTGGAAGCGTGTGCCGACGACATCGCGCGACGCGTCGCAGCCGGCGCCTAGCGGAACGCCCTGGCGCGCAACGCGCGCACGCGGCGCGTGCCTGCGTCGATGCGGTCGCGCTCAGGCGACCGCCGCCGACACTTCCGCAACCGGCGTATCACCGCGCCCCGGCGCGAGCCACCTCGCCGCCAGCCCGGTCACGAACCCCGCCTGCTCCCGCGCGGCCGCGTCGAACCGCTCGGCGATCCAGTCGACGAATGCACGCACGCCGGGCGACACATGCGGACGCTTCACATAGACGGCCGACACGGACACCGCCGACGGCCGCCACTGCGGCAACACTTCCCGCAGCTGCCCCGCATCGATCAGCGGCTGCGCGACCGCCCGCGGCGGCTGGATCAGCCCGAGCCCGTGCGCGCCGCATGCCAGGTACGCGTGCTCGTCGTCGACGCCGACGATGCTGTCGAGCCTGAGCTTGCGCACCGCGCCGTCGACCACGAAATCGCATTCGGCCGCGCGCGGCCCGGACCCCGACGTCCGGCCCACCGCGCGATGCGTGCCGAGCTCGTCGAGCGTGCGCGGCGTGCCGCACCGATCGAGATACGCGGGACTCGCGCAGGTCACGCGTTCGAGCGCGCCGAGCGGGCGCGCGACGAACGACGAATCGGGCAGCTCGCCGAGGCGGACGCTGCAATCGACCGCGTCGCCGACCATATCGGCCGCGCGCGCGGACACGCCCAGCATCAGCATGAGGTCGGGATGCCGCGCATGAAACGCGCCGAGCGCCGGCAGCACGATCGCACTCGCCACCGGGCCCGGCAGGTCGACGCGCAGCGGCCCGCTCGGATGCCGCGCGGCGCGGCGGATGCTCGCCTCGAGCTCGTCGACGTCCGCCGTGATCCGCAGGCAGCGCCGGTAGTACGCGTCGCCTTCGGGCGTCGTACGCAGCGCGCGCGTCGTGCGCACCAGCAGCGGCATGCCGAGCGCCGTTTCCAGCTCCTGCACGGTGCGCGTCGCGGTCGCGCGCGAAATGCCGAGCGACAGCGCCGCGCGCGTAAAGCTGTTCATCTCGACGATGCGCGCAAAGATGCGCATCGCGCGAATCGGATTGTCCACCGGAATACCCTGCCTGGTTGCCGCATGCGGCGACGCGCTCGTCCGCGCCGCCGCTGCATGTCGAAGGAATCCATGCGGGCGCGTCACCCTGCGCCCGCCGGTACGCGCGGCCGTTCAGCCGTTGATCGGCTCGGCAGCGCGCGCGGGCTCGGCGAGCAGCCGTCGTGCCAACGCGAGCGCATCGTCGCGGTTTGCGGCCGCGCTCAGCGGATAGCCCCAGACTTTCTCGAACGCGCCGGAGAACGCGTCGAGCGCCGCGCGCCGCTGCGCGTCGGGCTCGATTGCGATCATCGCGGGAATCGATGCGCGCGACTGCGCGCGGTTGGCCTTGCTCCATTTCGCGAGCTGCTTGCGCAGTTCGTGATCGTCGGCGCCGCGATCGCCGGCCGGCGCGTCGTCGGTCAGGAACACGAAGCGTTCGCGCCGCGCGAGCAACGCGTCGAGTTCGGCAAGCAGCGCCGCGGGGTCGCCCGACGACGCAGGCGTGTAACGCAACCAGACAAACGGGAATTCAGACGTGACGATCTGCATGTCGACCTCCAGATGAGAACGATTCTCATTTTATGGAGCGACGCCGATCGCGTCATTTTTCGCGCCGGCCAAGCGCTTGCTCAATCCGGCCAAAACGCGGGCGACCGGGCCCGCGCTCAGCGCTGCCGGTCGCTCAGGTACTGGGTCGGCGACTTGCCCGTCGCCTTGCGGAACATCGTCACGAAGCTGCTCGCGCTTTCGTAGCCGAGATCGATCGCGACCTGGTGCACGCGACGGCCGGTCGTCAGCATCTGCAGCGACAGCGCGACATGCAGCCGCCGGCGCCAGTCGCCGAGGCTCATGCCGAGTTCCTTCGCGGCGAGCCGCGTGAGGCTGCGCTCGCTGATGCCGGCGCGCCGCGCGAGTTCGGCGAGCGGCGACTTGTCGGCCGGCTCGTCGAGCAGATGATCGATCAGCTTGCGCAGCCGGCGATCGACCGGCATCGGCAGGTACAGATCCTCGACCGGCGCCGCGACCAGCTCGTCGAGCAGCGTCGCCATCAGGCGGCCCTGCGGCCCGTCGACGTCGTACAGGTTCGGAAAGCTCGCCGCCTTCAGCAGCAGTTCGCGCAGCAGCGGCGACACGCCGAGCGTGCAGCAGCGCGTCGGCAGCGCGAGCGCGGCGTCCGGCTCGACCAGCACCGCGTAAAACTTCGCGCCGGCCGAGCCGCGCGCCGCATGCGGGACGTCGCCCGGAATCCACACCGTGCATTGCGGCGGCGCACTCCATACGCCGCCGTCGATCTCGCAATAGATGACGCCGCTCAGCGTGTAGAGCAGCTGCGCGTGCCGATGACTGTGCCGCTCCAGCCGCCATTCGGGCTCGACGACCGAGCCGCCGAACAGCATGAGCGGACGCGGCGCCGGAGCATCGGCGAGGCTCACCGCCGGATCGGCGACGGCGCCGCGGGGAAGGTTTTGCATGGGACGATCAGCGAAGAAGAAAGGCCGCGCGCCGCAGCGCGCCGTTTCTCCGCGCTTATACCAGAAAGGCGACAACGCTGCCGCGCCGCGACCGGCCGCTTCGGCAAGCGCGCATCGAAACGCATACAATGCGGCAGACCACCGCCGCTGCGCCACCTCCCCGGAGCCGCCATGTTCGACCTGACCACGCTGACCACCTTCACCGCCGTCGTTCTCGGTCTGTTCCTGATTCCCGGTCCTGCGGTCCTGCTCGTGCTGAGCCGCACCGTGCAGGGTGGCCGCCGCACCGGCATCCTGACCGGCCTCGGCGTCGCGAGCGGCGACTTCGTCCATACGCTGTTCGCCGCGGTCGGGCTGTCCGCGCTGCTGATGACGTCCGCGCTCGCGTTCAACGTCGTGAAGTGGGTCGGCGCCGCGTACCTGACCTATCTCGGCGTGCGCGCGCTGCTCGACAGGCCGTCCGATCCGTCGCTGCCGACGGTGTCGCCCGTCACGCCGCTGAAGGCGTATCTGCAGGCGATTCCGGCCGAAGTGCTGAATCCGAAGACCGCGCTGTTCTTCCTCGCGTTCATGCCGCAGTTCGTGCATCCGGAGCGCGGCTCGACCTTCGTGCAGTTCGCGGTACTCGGGCTGATCTTCGTCGTGCTCAGCTCGCTCTACACGACGCTGATCGCCTGCGCGATCCGCCCGCTCGGCCGCGTCGTGAAGCGGCTGACGTGGCTCACGCGCTGGCAGGGCAAGATCATCGGCTCGATCTTCATCGCGCTCGGGCTGCGCGTCGCGGTGCAGCAGCGGTGACGGGCGGCGGCGCGGTCGCGCCCGCCGACGAGACGCTGTACACCGACCCGCGCCTCGTCGCGGTCTACGACCTGTTCAATGCGGGCGACCACGACTTCGCGTTCCATGCGTCGCGCATCGGCGCCGCACCGCAGCGCATCCTCGACGTCGGTTGCGGGACCGGCACGTTTGCACGCCGGCTCGCGGCGGCCGGGCATGACGTCGTCGCGATCGATCCGGCGCCGGCGATGATCGAGCACGCGCGTCGCCAGCCCGGCGCGGAGGCGGTGCGCTGGCTCGCGTGCGATCTGTGCGGCCTGCCGCCCGGCGCGCCGTTCGACGCGGTCGTGATGACCGGGCATGCGTTCCAGTGCCTGCTGACCGACGACGACATCGACGCGACGCTGCACGGCGTGCGCCGCATCCTCGCACCCGGCGGCCGCTTCCTGTTCGAGACGCGCAACCCGCGTGTCGAACCGTGGCGCGCATGGACGCCGCAGCAGTCGGCGCGCCGCGTGGATTCGCCCGAAAGCGGAATCGTCGAGCTTCATCACGCCGGCTGCGAAATCGACGGCGCGATCGTGTCGTTCGACACGCACTACCGGTTCCATCGTGACGGCACGCAGCTGAAAAGCGCGAGCCGGCTGCGCTTCATCGCGCAGCGCGACCTGCATGCGCGCGTGCTCGGCGCCGGCTTCTCCGGCGTCGAGTGGTGCGGCGACTGGCATGGCGCGCCGTTCGACGAAGCGACCAGTGCGGAGATCATCGCGACCTGCCGCGCGTGAATCGCGAACGCACGCACGCGCTCGCCCTGCGCCGGTCTCACCCCGCGACCGGCATCGTCTCCACCGCATACGCATGGCGGATCGTGCGCCCGAGCACCGGATCCTCCAGTTCGATCTCGAAGCGCTCGGCCGGCCGGATGCCGCCGATCGCCGCGAGCGTGCCGCCCAGCATCGCGGTGCCGTCGACGAAGCGGCCGCCGTGGTGCGCGAACTGCGCAAGCAGATCGTCCGGCGCGCGCATCGCGGCGACGCTGCCCTGCTGATACAGCACGCGCTCGCCGTCGATCGTCGCGTACGCACGCAGCACCAGCCGGTCCCAGTGCGCCGCGACGTCGTCGAGGCGCCACAGCGTGTTCGCGCACGGCTTGCCGCACATCTGCTTCGACACGGTGATCCCGTACGTCTCGACCTCGCGATCGGTGTGATCGGACGCGATCCCGACGAAGGTCTCGCCGCCGTCGCGCACCAGCACGAATTCCGCTTCGCCGCTGCTCTGCCCGCCCGACACCTGGATCGCCGGCGCCGGATCGAGGCGGTCGGCCGCGACGCGATAGAACACCGGCGTGGTCGCCGGACGCCTGACGCCGAGCGCTTCCAGCTCGCGAATGTGCTTCTCCATGGCCGCCGTGTCGCGCCCCGTCCAGCCGGCGATCACGAGCGTGTCGATCGCGATCGCGCGCTCGGTCGTGCCGTCGCGATCCTCGATCGCGAATGTGATGGTTTTCATCGAATGCTCCTCGTGGCGGACGGCGCGCGGCACACGCGCCGCCGTCCGCGCGGGTTCGTGAACCGGTCGCGACTCAGGCCGGGTCGTAGTAATGGATCTCGAGCAGCACGCAGCCGCCGTTCGACTTGAACGGGCCGTGCCATGCGCCGGGCGGGCGCACCGCATACGTGTAGCCGCTGAACGGCGTGCCGCCGTTGCCGTGCTCGTCGTTGCCGACCGTCAGGTCGCCTTCGACGAGAAACACTTCCTCCCAGTAGTCGTGCACGAACGGCTGCTTCGTATGAAGGCCGGCCGGCAGACGCAGCAGCCGCGTGCGGCTGCCGCGCCGGTTCACGGTGTCGAGCGCGCCCGACAGGATCAGCTCCTGCGCGCCGGAAGCCGGGTCATAGCCCTCCGGCAGCCGCCAGTCGCGGCTCATGTCGAGCGTATGGAATTCGTCGTGAAGCTTGTTGATCGCCATGCTTTCCTCCTGTGTGTCGTAGCGAATCGGGTCGATGCCGCCCTCACGCGGCGCGCGGCGTCGACAGTTCCTGGGCCAGCGAATAGCTGCCGAGCATCGAATCGACGAGATGCGACGCGCGCTGCCAGTCGTACGTGCGGTAGGCATGGCCCTTCGTCACGAACGATGCGCCCGCATAGAACAGCTCGTACTGGTTGTGACGCGACGCGAACTCGGAGCCGACCGCGTCCCATGCGAGCTTGAAGAACTTCACGCGCTCCTCGGACGAACACACCGGCGACTTCTGCGTCTTCTCGATGATGCGCAGCAGGTCGGGGTTCTCGAAGTCGCGCACGCTGGACGGCAGCATGATCATTCCGCCGCCGGCCAGTTCGCGCAGCGTGTTGAGCACCTTCGAGTAGAGCTGCTGCGTGACGACCTGCGAGCCGTACAGCATGTTGCGATCGGGCACGTAGTAGCCGTTGACGACGGCGCCCTTCGCCTCCATCCCGTACACCCACGCCTCGACCATCGACGCCTCGGCCGCGAGCTGGCCCAGCGTCTCGCGCACCTGCGGGAACGCGTTGGTGCCGTTCACTTCGGAAATCTTCAGGCCGAGGCCGACCAGGAAACGCAGCTTGGTCATCAGCCGCACCTGGCACTGGTAGTTCTGGTAGACGTGCGCGGGCGTCGCATGGAACTGCTTGGCGCACATCGCGGTGCCGCCCGCGACGAACACGCGTTCCCACGGCACCTTCACGTCGTCGAAGTACAGCACCGCGTCGTTTTCGTCGAAGCGGCTCGACAGCGGGTTGTCGAACACCGACGGCGCGTTCTCCTCGTACGACTTGCGCGACAGGATCTTCATGCCCTTCGCGTTCATCGGCACCGCGAACGACAGCGCATACATCTCGTCGCCGGCGCGCAGCGGCTGGATGCAGCTGCAGAACACCTCGTTGGCCATGATGCCGCTCGTCGCGAGCATCTTCGCGCCGCGCACCGTGATGCCCTCGGCATCCTGGTCGACGATGCCGACCGCGAGGTACTTGTCTTCCTGCTCGTGCGCGGCCTTCGACTGGTTGGCCTGCGGATTGACGATCACGTAGGTCAGGAACAGATCGTTGTCGCGTGCGTAGCGGTAGTAGTCGCGCAGCGCGCCGGCGCGGGCCGGATCGTATTGCTCGAACACGTCGGCGCCCATCACCATCCCCGCGAGGCACGACGCGACGTGGTCGGGCGAGCGGCCCATGAAGCCGTAATGCAGCTCCGACCACGCTTCGAGCGCCGCGCGACGCTCGACGAGTTCGTCGTAGGAGGTCGGCAGCTGCCAGATCCTGCTGACGCGACGGCCCGTGTCGGGCGACGCGAACGTCATCTTCTCGACGTTTTCGTCGCGCGCCTGGTAGTCGTACAGGTTCGCGTAGCTGCGGATCGAATTGCGGAAGGCCGCGTGCGCCGTGACGTCGCCGACCGGCTGGCCGTTCAGATAGACCTGTCGCCCGTCGCGCAGCGACGCGATGTGCTGAGACCCGTTCTTGATCATGATGTCCTCCTGGGTGGAAATGGTTCGGACTGCATTCAGGCCGACGGCGCATGCACGCCGTCGAGCGTGCGGTAGCGGCCGCCGAAGAAAATCAGCGGGCGCCCTTCCGCGCGCGCCCGGTGCCGCGTCACGCGGCCGACGAAGATCACGTGATCGCCGCCGTCGTAGTGCGCGTACGGCGCGCATTCGAACGTCGCGAGCGCATCGGGCAGCAGCACTAAGTCGGCGTCCGGCTCGCCGGCGCGCCAGCCCCACTTGTCGCCGTTCGCCTTCGCGAAGCAGTTCGACAGATGCTGCTGCGTCTCGTCGAGCACGTTGACCGCGTAGCGATCCGCTTCGAGCAGCCCGTCGAGGCTCAGGCTGCGACGGTCGACCGAAAACAGGATCAGCGGCGGATCCAGCGACACCGAATTGAACGACGCGACCGTGATGCCGATCGGCGCTCCCTGCTTGCGCGGCGCCGTAATCACCGCCACGCCCGTCGCGAACATCGACAGCGCGGCGCGAAAGCGCCGTTGTTCGTCCGCGCTCGCGCCGTGGCCGGCCTGGTTCTCGCTCATCTCGCTCTCCTTGAGTTGATCGCGGTTTCCGCCGTGGAACCCGCCCCGACAAACCGCTGAAAATTAGCTTTGTTATTTAGCTTTTATTAAATGTAAACAAAACGGCCGGCTCAAGCTGTCGTAAACCCTGATCTTCAAAGCTTTGTTTAAAAGACAACCCTACTGACGGGATGGATGTTGCGCGGCGCCCGCGAATGTCCACGTACACTGCGCACAACGCATTTCCCCGGGGCTTTCGCGCACCGCGGCAGCCCCTGCCTTCCGGAGTCCGATTCATGTCAACCCAGCCGACATCCCGTCCGATCTACATGGACTACAGCGCGACGACGCCCGTCGATCCGCGCGTGGTCGAGAAAATGGTGCCGTTCCTGCACGTGCAGTTCGGCAACCCCGCATCGCGCAGCCACAGCTATGGCTGGGAGGCCGAGCAAGCGGTGGAGGAAGCGCGCGCGCACGTCGCCGCGCTGCTCGGCGCCGATCCGCGCGAGATCGTGTGGACGTCGGGCGCGACCGAAGGCAACAACCTCGCGATCAAGGGCGCCGCGCACTTCTATCAAGGCAGGGGCAAGCACATCGTCACGGTAAAGACCGAGCACAAGGCCGTGCTCGATACCTGCCGCGAACTCGAACGCCAGGGCTTCGAGCTCACGTATCTGGACGTGCAGCAAAACGGCCTGCTCGACCTCGATGCGCTGCAGCAGGCATTGCGCGCCGACACGATCCTCGTGTCGGTGATGCTCGCGAACAACGAGACGGGCGTGATCCAGCCGGTCGCGGAGATCGGCGCGATCTGCCGTGCGCGCGGCATCGTGTTTCATTGCGACGCGGTGCAGGCGGCCGGCAAGATTCCGGTCGACGTGAACGCGCTGAACGTCGATCTGCTGACCGTGACCGCGCACAAGGTCTACGGCCCGAAGGGCATCGGCGCGCTGTACGTGCGCCGCAAGCCGCGCGTGCGCATCGAGGCGCAGATGCATGGCGGCGGCCACGAGCGCGGAATGCGTTCGGGCACGCTGCCGACGCACCAGATCGTCGGCATGGGCGAGGCGTTCAGGCTGGCGAAGGAAGAGATGGAAACGGAGAGCCGCCGCGTCGGCGCGCTGCGCGACCGGCTGCTGGCCGGGCTGTCGACGCTCGACGAGGTCTATGTGAACGGCGACCTCACGCAGCGGATTCCGCACAACCTCAACGTCAGCTTCAACTTCGTCGAGGGCGAATCGCTGATCATGGGGATCAAGGGCGTCGCGGTGTCGTCAGGCTCCGCCTGCACGTCGGCGTCGCTGGAGCCGTCCTACGTGCTGCGCGCGCTCGGCCGCAGCGACGAGCTCGCGCACAGCTCGATCCGCTTCACGCTCGGCCGCTTCACGACCGAGGCCGAAGTCGACGACGTGATCGCGCAGGTGCGCGACACGGTCGGCAAGCTGCGCGCGCTGAGCCCGCTGTGGGACATGCATCTCGAAGGGGTCGACCTGAGCACGATCGAGTGGGCCGCGCACTGAGCGCGCCGCCGAGCAGGCAGGCCGCCGGCGCATCGGCGCGCGGCGGCCGCGTGTCAGCCTTTTTCCTGGCGGGCGATCAGGTGGGCGAGATCGAGCGTCGCGCGATCGCCGTTGGTGACGAGGCGATCGATCACCGCGCAGAGCACCTTGAATTCCGTCCTGGTCACGCCTTCGAACAGCACGTTGTTGATGCGCTGCTGCGTTTCCGCAAGCGCCTTCAGCAGCCTGGTGCCGGCCGAGGTGACCGTGAGCCGCATCTTGCGCTTGTCGTCGGGATCGGCGCGCTTGTCGATCAGGCCGAGCTTCTTCAGCTTGCCGGTCTCGATCGTGACGAACGCGCCGCTCAGGTGCAGGTGATCGGCGAGGCGGTTGACGGTCACGACATCGTCGTGCGACAGATGCGCGACCGAGACGAGCAGCGAATACTGGATGCCGGTCAGGCCGACCAGCGAGCCGAAGCCGTCGCGCACCGACAGCAGGCGCGCGGCAAACGGCAGCAAACCATTGATCAGGTGCCGGAATTCCGTGTCCGTGCCGTCGATCAGGCACGCCGGGTTGGTAATCGTCAGAACGGACTCCTCTTGCTGCTTGGCCATGACGTTCACGCTCCGTGCGGTCATGCGAATTTAGCTTTGAAACGAAATTATACGGCAAAGGCACATGCGCCCCGGCCCGCCGCCGGGCGGCGCGTGCGGCCGGACGGCCCGCCACAGGAGAAACGACCATGCCCTTCCCGCTTCCCGCCGAGTCGGTGCGCGCGCTGCTCGAATGCTATCTGCGCGCGAAAGACCTGAACCGTCCCGCGCTGATCGCCGACTGCTTCGCGGCCGACGCCGAACTGAGCTTTTCGCTCGCGCGCGACGACATCGATTTTCCCGCGCGCGTCGCCGGCGCGCCGGCCATTGCGCACACGCTGGTCGGCGATTTCGGCGAACGCTTCGAGCGCTGCCGGACCTACTATGTGTGCATGGAGCCGTCGGTGGACGAAGCAGGCGTCAGCGCGATGCCGTGGCTCGTCGCGATGCGCCAGAAGGACAGCGGCGCATTGCGGATCGGGCACGGCGCGTATCGCTGGCGCTTCGCATCGGATGCGAACGGTATCGGGCGAATTGCCGCGCTGCACATCCATATCGCGCGCATGGATACGATCGACGATCCGAACGGTGCAAAGCTCGCTGCGCTGCATGCGGCGTTCGGCTATCCGTGGCTGCCGCCGCAGGCGCTCGCGCGCGGGTTCGCGGCGCTGGCCGCCGCGCACCCCGACTGGACGTTCGTCGCGCCGTTTCGACAGATTGCCGCCGCGACCGACGCCTGAGCGCGCCGACGCCGCCTACCGCACGACGTCGAGCGCCTGCCGGACGCCATCCCAGTCGAGCCCGAATCGCGCGAGATACTTGCGCAGGCGATCCGCATCGTTCGGCTGCTTCTTGCCCTGCCGCGACACCGCGAACAGCGTGCGCCCCGCTTCCGACAGACTCGCCGACCCGCAGCACACCTCGAGCACGCGCTCGAGCTGTACGCGGTCGAACAGGTCGAGTTCCGCCGCGCGTGCGCCGAGCACCGCGTCGACGCGCGCGTCCGCGCCCGCGCCGTCGGGCGTGGACCACGTGCGCGCCAGCCGCTCGACCTCCTGCTCCACGATGGCCTCGGTAATGCGGCCCGCGTCGGCCAGCGTCGCCATCCGCGTGACCGACGCCGACAGCTCGCGGAAATTGCCGGCCCACGCCGCGCGCGGCGACGTCGCAAACGCGAGATAGCGCCGCTTCGCCTCGACGTTGAAGCGCACCTGCTCGCCCTGCTCGCGACCGAAGCGGTCGAGCTCGAATTCGAGGTTCGGCTCGATGTCCTCGCGCCGCTCGGCCAGCCCCGGCAGTTCATAGGTCCACAGATTGATCCGCGCATAGAGATCCTCGCGGAACGTGCCGGCGGCCACCATCTGCCGCAAGTCGCGATGCGTGCCGGCGATCAGCTCGAAATCGCTGCTCGCCTCGACATCCGCGCCGACCGGCAGGAAGCGCTTCTCCTCGATCGCCTTCAGCAGCATCGCCTGCTCGTCGAGCCCGAGTTCGCCGATCTCGTCGAGAAACAGCAGGCCGCCGTCGGCCGCACGCAGCAGCCCCGCGCGCGCGGACTGCGCGCCCGTGAACGCACCCTTCACGTGACCGAACAGCGTCGACATCGCGGCATCGCCGCGCAGCGTCGCGCAGTTGATCTCGATGAACGGCCCCGCGAGCCGATGGCGGGCGCGCTTCAGCTCGTACACGCGCTTCGCGAGAAACGACTTGCCGGCGCCCGTCGGCCCGACCAGCAGCATCGGCGCACGCGAGCGCACCGCGACGCGCTCCAGCTGCTCGATCAGCGCGTTGAAGCGCGCGTTGCGCGTCGCGATACCGGCCTTCAGGAACGACACCGTCTCGTCGCGCTCGCGCGTGAAGCGCTGTGCGATCCGGTTGTAGCGCGACAGGTCGAGATCGATCACCGACACCGTGCCCGGCCCGCTCGGCCCCTCGTCGGTCTGTTGCGGCGGCCCCGTCTGCACGAGGCGTGCCGGCAGATAGCGCGCCTCCGCGAGCAGGAACCAGCAGATCTGCGCGACGTGCGTGCCGGTCGTGATGTGGATCAGGTAGTCCTCGCGGTCGAGGTCGAACGGATACGCGCGCGCGTAGTCGTGCAGCGTCGCATAGACCTCCTCGAAATCCCACGGATCGCGAATCGCGACCGGCACGGGGCGCACCTCGGTGTGCGGCGAGATGCGTTCGATATCCTCCTTCACGCGGTTCGCGAGCCGTGCATAGCTCGGCGGATGCAGCAGTTCGAGCCGGTCGATCGGCAGGTCGGGCTGGTCGCACAGTGAGACCGTCGGCCGCCACTTGCGCCAGCGGCGCTGCACACCGCCGGCCTGGTCGAGCACGGTGCCGAGAAAACCGATCGCGACGGTCTTGCGCATTTTTTATCCCACAAGATAAGAAGCGATCCGATTGTATCGGATTTTCGCGAGCGCATTTCGCCGACGGCGCTTCGCACCACGCGCCGGTCTCAGGCAATTTCCCTTCCGATTCAACGACTTGAAAATTATTCCGTGCGCCGCGACACCCGCTGGCACGCTCCTCGCTAAATAGAAAGCGCCGGATGTCCCGCTGGCCCGCGAGTGAAGGTTCGCAAGCCTTGCTGGTGCGCCGCCGCCGAACACGATTCGTCGCGGCAGCGCATGCCGCCATGGACAGACGAAGGCAAAGGGGCGCGCATGGTGCCGCGCCCGGGTTCGACTCCCGGGGCGCCCACCGTTCGATAGCTCATGGGTAGAGCAGCCGGCGAAAGCCGGCGTGTAGCGGGTTCGATTCCCGCTCGAACATTGTCCGCAAGGACAATCTCTTGAAACAGCAGTACCCGCCGGCGCGGGCCGCGAGGCCCGCCGCGTGTCGGACCGGTTGCGGTTCCGCGCGACCGGCCGGGCGGCCGGGCGGCCGGACGGCCTGCGCCAGCGCGCATCGCGACACGAAGCAACCGGTGTCGCCGTGAACGCAGGCGCCGGCCCCCGCGCCGCCCGCCCGGTCGCGTCGCGCCCCGATCCGTGCGATGCGTGCCGCCCGGCGGTCATCGAAGAAAAGGACAAGAATATGTGGAAGCGTCATGTAGTGAAAAAGAACGAACGCGCGCTGCTGATGAACGAGGGCGATTTCGTGAAGGTGCTCGAACCGGGCGTGTTCCGGGCCTTCGATCCGTTCAAGCGTCTGTCGGTGCAGACCGCGCGCCTCGATGCGCCGCTCGCCGACGCGGCACTGGCCGACTACCTGCGTCACGACGCTGCGGACGTGCTCGCGCAGCACTTCGTCGCGATGGATCTGGCCGACGACGAAGCGGGCCTGCGCTACGAGGACGACGTGCTCGTCGAGATCCTGCCGCCCGGCACGCGTCGCCTGTACTGGCGCGGCCTGATCGCGCATCGGCTGGAGCGTGTCGACCTGTCGCAGGACAGCATGCTGCCGGCCGCGCTGGCGAAGCGCCTCGCGCAGCCGGCGCTGCGTGCGCGCGGCGTCGCGGGCCTGACGGGCGTGCTGCTGGCGCAGGTGCCGGCGTACCACGTCGGCGTGCTGAAGATCGACGGCAAGGTCGAGCGGCTGCTCGATCCCGGGCTGTCGGCGTTCTGGCGCTTCAACCGCGACGTCGCGGTCGAGTACGTCGACCTGCGCGTGCAGTCGGTCGAAGTCGGCGGGCAGGAAATCCTGACGCGCGACAAGGTCGCGCTGCGGCTGAACCTGTCGGCAACGTGGTGCTATGCGGACGTGCTGCACGCGTTCGGCCAGTTGCAGAAACCGGTCGAGCACCTGTATCGCGAGCTGCAGTTCGCGCTGCGCGCGGCCGTCGGCACGCGCTCGCTCGACGAGCTGCTGGAAGACAAGCAGGCGATCGACGAGGTCGTGATCGCGCAGGTGCGCGCCCGGCTCGCGAATTCGGGCGTCGAGGTGCGCAGTGTCGGCGTGAAGGATATCGTGCTGCCCGGCGACATGAAGACGATCCTCGCGCAGGTGGTCGAGGCCGAGAAGGCCGCGCAGGCGAACGTGATTCGCCGCCGCGAGGAAACGGCCGCGACGCGTTCGCTGCTGAACACGGCGAAGGTGATGGAAGAGAACCCGACCGCGCTGCGGCTCAAGGAGCTGGAAACGCTCGAGCGCGTCGCGGAACGGATCGACCGCATCTCGGTGTTCGGCGGTCTCGACCAGGTGCTGAACGGACTCGTCAGCATCAAGGGTGCGCAGTGAATGCAACGGCGCGGCGCATCGGCGCCGCGCGCGATGAACGATGGAATCAGGTGAAGCCAATGAGTGAAACGGATTATCAGGTGATGGAGCTGGCGAACGGCAAGCCGGTGAAGATGTGGACGAACGGCGTCGCCGTCGAGGAAGACGCGCGCACGCAACTGCGCAACACCGCGCAGATGCCGTTCATTTTCAAGCACGTGGCGGTGATGCCGGACGTGCACCTCGGCAAGGGCTCGACGATCGGCAGCGTGATTCCGACGAAGGGCGCGATCATTCCGGCCGCGGTCGGCGTCGATATCGGCTGCGGCATGATGGCCGCGCGCACGACGCTGAGCGCGTCCGATCTGCCGGACTCGCTCGCGGGCCTGCGCAGCGCGATCGAACGCGCGGTGCCGCACGGCCGCGCGCCGGGCCGGCGAGATCCGGGTGCCTGGGGCGACCGCGCGCCGGCGACCGTCGCCGATGTATGGCAGTCGCTGCTGCCGGGCTTTCGGCGGATCGTCGACAAGTACCCGAAGCTGGAAAAGACCAACCATTACGCGCATCTCGGCACGCTCGGCACCGGCAACCACTTCATCGAAGTGTGCATCGACGAAGCGGACCGCGTGTGGTTCATGCTGCACAGCGGCTCGCGCGGCGTCGGCAATGCGATCGGCAGCCTGTTCATCGAGCTCGCGCAGGCCGACATGCGGCAGCACATCGCGAACCTGCCGGACCGCAACCTCGCGTATTTCAACGAGGGCAGCCGGCACTTCGACGACTACGTCGAGGCGGTCGGCTGGGCGCAGGACTACGCGCGCCGCAACCGTCAGCTGATGATGGAAGCCGTGATCGATGCGGCGCGCGGCGCGATCGGCAAGCCGTTCGCGATCGACGAGCACGCGGTGAACTGCCACCACAACTATGTGCAGCGCGAACGCCACTTCGGCCAGGACGTCCTCGTGACCCGCAAGGGTGCGGTGTCCGCGCAGAAGGGGCAGCTCGGCATCATTCCGGGTTCGATGGGCGCGAAAAGCTTCATCGTGCGCGGGCTCGGCAACGCGGAAAGCTTCTGCTCGTGCAGCCACGGCGCGGGCCGCACGATGAGCCGGACCGAAGCAAAGCGCCGCTTCACCGTCGACGACCAGGTGAAGGCGACGCAAGGCGTCGAATGCCGGAAGGACGCGGGCGTCGTCGACGAAATCCCGATGGCCTACAAGGACATCGACGCGGTGATGGCGGCGCAGCGCAGCCTCGTCGAAGTAATGCATACGCTGCGGCAGGTGGTGTGCGTGAAAGGATAGCGCGGTGCGCGGCCGATGGCCGGCGGCCGCGCACAACGAAGGAAAACGACAACGATGAACAAGGAAACCTTGAAACCCGTGCGCAGCGCGCATCCGGTCGAACCGGCCGTGCGGGCGCGCGTGATGGCGGAGCTCGCGGATGTCGAGCGCCGTCACGACGTGAGCGTGCTGTTCGCCTGCGAATCGGGCAGCCGCGGCTGGGGCTTCGCGTCGCCGGACAGCGATTACGACGTGCGCTTCGTCTACGTGCATCGGCGCGACTGGTATCTGCGCGTCGAAGCGCAGCGCGACGTGATCGAGCGGCCGCTCGACGACGAGCTCGACGTCAGCGGCTGGGAGTTGCGCAAGGCGCTGCAATTGCTGCACCGGTCGAATCCGACGCTGCTCGAATGGCTCGACTCGCCGGTCGTCTATCGCGAGGATCCGCGCTGGGCGCCACGGCTCAGGTCGCTGGCCGGCGCGTTCTTTGCGCCGCTGCGCGGGCGGCATCACTATCTCGCGATGGCGAAGAAGAACTTTCGCGGCTATCTGCAAGGCGACACGGTGCGCTACAAGAAGTATCTGTACGTGCTGCGGCCGCTGCTCGCGGTGCGCTGGATCGACATGGGGCTCGGGATGCCGCCGATGCGCTTCGCGGATCTCGTCGCCGGCACCGTGCACGAGCCGGCGGTGCGCGCGGAGCTCGATGCGCTGCTCGCGCTGAAGATGAGCGCGAACGAAAGCGAATACGGGCCGCGTCGCCCTGCGCTCCACGCGCTCATCGAGTCGATGCTCGCCGACGCCGCGCACGACCGCGAATACAAGCGGCCGTCGGGCGACGTCGCGATGCTCGACGCGTTCCTGCGCGACGTGCTCGCTCATCGATGAAGCGCGAACGGCGCGATGCCTGCGGGTATCGCGCCGTTTCGCCCGATGCGCGCAGGGCGCGACGCCGCTCGCCGCAGCAACGCGCATGCCTGCGCGCGGCCCGGCACCGCACGGACCGAAGCCGATCGCGACGAGGCTAGCGGCTATACTCGACGTTGTCCGGCCCGACGCGTAGGGCTTGCTTACGATACGCCGACTGCCGGGCCGCTTCTGCTTTCCCGCCCCTCGTCGATACGAACCGCCATGTTTCGCCGCCTTTCGCTCGCCATCGCCGCCACCCTGCTCGCCCCGTCGCTCACCGCCCACGCGCATCAGTCCGCGCAGCATTCGATCGACCGGACCTTCCGGAACTGGTCCGTCGTCTGCGACAACACCCGCCGCTGCATTGCCGAAAGCGGCGGCGACGATCTCGATTCGCGCACCGGCCTGATCGTGCGCCTGACGCGCGATGCCGGCCCGGACGCGCAAGCGTCGCTGGAGCTCTTCGCGACGGCCCCGCTCGATCTGCATGCCGCCCGCGTGGACGGCCGCCCGTTCGACGTGGCGCCCACCCGCTGGCAGGCGTCCGACGACCACGCGAACGACCGGACGTATCCGTTCCACGTCCGCACCGACGACGCCGCGACGATCGATGCATGGCTCGGCGCGTCGCGCAACGCGCAGACGCTGAGCTTCGGCGATCCGGCATCGGCTGCGACGCCGAGTCTTTCCCTGTCGGGATTGAACGCCGCGCTGCTGCTGATCGACGATACGCAAGGCCGCATCGGCACCGTCACCGCGCTGCTGCGCAAGGGCGGCCGGCCCGCCGCAGCGGTGCCCGCCGCGCCGGCGCTGCCTGCCGCACCGACGCCCGCGCCGCCCGCTGCCCGGTTGTCGGCGGCCGAACAGCGCCCGCTCGTCGATGCGGTGCTGGCGAAATTCGGCGGCGACGTGAAGCGCTGCGCGGCCGACATGGAAGACGAGATGTCGCCGCAGGCCCGCCGCCAGGCATCGCAGGCGACATCGCTGTCCGCCGACGAGGCGCTCGTGTCGATCCCGTGCCAGACGAGCAGCATGTACAACCATACCGACCTCTGGTATCGCGTGCGCCGATCGCCGCCGTACGCGCCGACGCCGGTGGATTTCGGCGAGAACGCGAACGCGGGACTCGATTCGGCCTCGTTCGTCAACGAGCTGACCCAGGCCAGCTACGATCCCGCCGACGCGACGCTGTCGAGCCTCGTCCGGCTGCGCAGCGCCGGCGATTGCGGCTCGAGCGCGTCGTGGATCTTCGACGGGCGCCGCTTCGTGCTGAGCGATGTCGCGACGAACGGCACCTGCAACGGGATGTTCCCCGATCAGTGGGCGCGCCTGTATCGAACGGCCGGCGCGACGGAAAACCGGCACTGACGCGAACGTCGTCGCGCGCATGCCGGCCGCGGACGCGTCTACCCGCTACGCGCCCTCGCCCGTCAATCGCCCGTCAATGCCTGTCACTCGCCGACGATCGAAATCGAAAACCCGTCCCAGCCCTTCTGCCCGACGGTCTGCACGGCCGTCGTCGTGAGCCGCGGCTCGGCGGCGATGCGCGCGAACCCTTCGCGCACGCCGACGACATCCGGATCGCGGTTGTCGGAATCGGCCACGCGCCCGCGCCGCACGACGTTGTCGACGACGATCACCGTGCCCGGCCGCGACAGCTTCAGCGCGGCATCGAGATAGGCGCGGTTGTTGTCCTTGTCCGCGTCGATGAAGATGAAATCGAACGGCGCCTCGCCGTCGGCAATGAGCCGCACAAGACTCTCCTTCGCGCTGCCGACGACGACCGACACCGCCTGCGCGAACCCCGCGCGCGCGACGTTCCGCGTCGCGACCTCCGCATGCGCCGGATTCAGCTCGAGCGTCACGAGCCGGCCGCCGGGCGGCAATGCGCGCGCCAGCCAGATCGTGCTGTAGCCGCCGAGCGTGCCGACCTCGAGAATGCGCCGCGCGCCGCGAATCGTCGCGAGCAGCTGCAGCAGCTTGCCCTGGTTCGGCGCGACGTTGATCGCCGGCAGTCCGGCCGCTTCGCTCGCCGCCAGCGCCGCGTCGAGCGCATCGTCGGACGGCACGAGCGTCGCGGAGAAATAGGCGTCCACCTGGTTCCACTGATCCTGATCCATCACGCACCTTTCGTCTGCGGAAAAGGCCATTCTATGCACCGCACGCCAATAAGCAACGAACCATTCGTTCTAAGTCGGCACGCCACGGGCCCATATAATCGCCGAACCATCACAACAACAGACGGAGCACCCATGACCGAACAGGCCTCTTCGAAGTGGCGTCTCGAAACCCTCGCCGTGCACGGCGGCTATCGCCCCGACCCGACCACGCGCGCGGTCGCGGTGCCGATCTACCAGACCGTTGCGTACGCATTCGACGACACGCAGCACGGCGCGGACCTGTTCGACCTGAAGGTCCAGGGCAACATCTACACGCGGATCATGAACCCGACGACGGACGTGCTCGAACAGCGCATCGCCGCGCTCGAGGGCGGCATCGGCGCGCTGGCGCTCGCCTCCGGCCAGGCGGCCGTCACCTATGCGATCCAGACGATTGCCGAGGCCGGCGACAACATCGTGTCCGCGAGTTCGCTGTACGGCGGCACCTACAACCTGTTCGCGCATACGCTGCCGCAATACGGAATCACGACGCGCTTCGCCGATCCGCGCGACCCGGCCTCGTTCGAGCCGCTGATCGACGCGCGCACGAAGGCGATCTTCGCGGAATCGGTCGGCAACCCGCTCGGCAACATCACCGACATCGCCGCGCTCGCGGACATCGCACATCGTCACGGCATCCCGCTGATCGTCGACAACACGGTGCCGTCGCCCTATCTGCTGCGCCCGTTCGAGCACGGCGCGGACATCGTCGTGCATTCGCTGACGAAGTATCTCGGCGGCCACGGCACGAGCCTCGGCGGCGCGATCGTCGATTCGGGCAAGTTCCCGTGGGCCGAGCATGCGGACCGCTTCAAGCGGCTGAACGAGCCGGACGTCAGCTATCACGGCGTCGTCTACACGGAAGCGTTCGGGCCGGCCGCGTATATCGGCCGCGCGCGCGTCGTGCCGCTGCGCAACATGGGCGCGGCGATCTCGCCGTTCAACGCATTCCAGATCCTGCAGGGCATCGAGACGCTCGCGCTGCGCATCGACCGCATCAGCGACAACGCGCTGAAGATCGCGCAGCATCTCGCGCATCACGAACAGGTGGAATGGGTGAACTATGCGGGCCTGCCCGATCATCCGGACCATCCGCTGGTGGCGCGCTATCTGTCCGGCCGCGCGCCGGGCATCCTGACCTTCGGCGTGAAGGGCGGCCGCGCGGGCGGCGCGAAGTTCCAGGACGCGCTGCAGCTGTTCACGCGGCTCGTCAATATCGGCGACACGAAGTCGCTCGCGACGCATCCGGCCTCGACGACGCACCGGCAACTGTCGCCGGCCGAGCTTGCGAAGGCCGGCGTGAAGGAGGAAACGGTGCGGCTGTCGATCGGCATCGAGCATATCGACGATCTGCTCGCCGATCTGGATCAGGCGCTTGCGCAGGTGTGACGCGGCGCGTGCGTCACGCGCCGCCGCGTCCCGCACGGCGGCGCTGCGCGAGCCAGTCGAGCAGCTGCCGCCCGTCGCGTTCGCCGAACCAGCGTGCGTGGCCGAGCAGATAGCCGTCGTACGCGATGTCGACGATCTCCGGCGCATCGACGATGCAGCCGAAATACGCGACTTCCGACAACGCAAACTCCGTATGCACGATCGGCAGCAGCGCCACCAGCGCCGCATACGCGTCGTCGCTCAGCGGTTCGAGCGCTTCGTAGCCGTCGAGCAGCGCGTCGATCTGCGCGTACTCGATGCGGCGCGCGTCGGCCGGCGCGAGCCAGTCGATCGCATTGCGCTCGATCGCGAGCGCGAGGTCCATCACCGCGCAGGTGCGATCCGACAGGCCGAAATCGAGCACGGTCTGCACCTGCGCGCCCGGCTCGGCGCCGCTCCACAGCAGGTTCGACGCATGCCAGTCGCCGTGCGTCCACAGCGGTGCGAGCGCGGGCAGCAGCGGCGCGAGGCGCGCATGATACGGGCCGATCGCGTCGGCCACGTCGCCGCGCCAGTCGCGTGCGCCGAGCGCGCGCACCAGCAGCGGCTGCGCGTCGACCCAGCGTTCGAGCGCGCCCGCGAGATCGGCGCACGACAGCACGCGGAAACTCGACAGCAGCGTGCGCACCGGCCGCGCAGGCGCGTCGTAGCCGGCCGACACGCGATGCAGGCGGGCCAGCGCCTGGCCGGCCGCATGCGCATGCGACGGATGCATGAACGGCTTCCACGACATCACGCCGCGATAGGCGTCGACGCCCGGCGCGACCACGTGCACCTCGTAGGTCCAGTCGCCGCATGCAAACGCCGTCGCGCCGCCGCGCGCCGCGAGCACTTCCGGCACCGGGCAACCGTGCGCGCGCAGATGCGCGATGAAGCGATGCTCTTCCTCGAGCCCCGCGACATCGCGCAGGCTCACGTGATGACGCTTGACGAACAGCGGCGTGCGACCGGCCGCCATGCGCACCAGCGCGGCCGCCGAGAACGGCCGCGGGCTGTGCCATGTCAGCTGCTCGGGCTCGCCGGCGCCGTCGATGCGCGCGAGCACCGCCGCGACTTCGTCGTGCGTCATCAGCGGCCAGTCGCGTTCGGCCTGCTCGCCGTCGACGCCGAATTGCGGCGGCGCGATGTCGCGCGATACCGGCCCGTCCGGTTCGAGAGGAAATGACATGAACGACCTAGCTCCGTAAACGAATCATCGCGCGAACCGCGGCGCGAACCCGCGCGACTCAGCGCGCGCCGTCGCCCGCCGCGAGCGTGGACCTGCCCGCCGCGCGCAGCGCGTCGGCGGTCCGGCTCCAGTCGCGCCAGCCGACCACCGCCAGCCCGATGAACAGCGCATAGAGCCCGGCCGTCAGATACAGCTCCTTGAACACGAACATCCCGACGTACACGACGTTCACGACGATCCACAGCCCCCACGACGCGATATAGCGCCGCGCGGTCCAGTATTGCGCGACGAGACTGAACGCGGTCAGCGACGCGTCGACGAACGGCAGCGCCGCGTCGGTCCAGCGCGCCATCATCCCGCCGAGCAGCGCGCTGCCGACCACGGCCGCGATCAGGTCGGGCAGCATCTGGCGCGGCCGCACGCCCGTGACGGGCGCCACGTCGCCCGCCGGCGCCGCGCCACCGCTCGCCTCCCGCGCGCGCTGCGCGAGCCAGCGCTGCCAGCCGTATACCTGCAGCACCGCGAACGCGCCCTGCAGCAGCATGTCCGAGTACAGCTTCGCGTCGAAGAAGATCCAGCCGTACAGCGCGACCGACGCGAGGCCGACCGGCCAGCACAGCATGCGCCGCTTCGCGGTCAGCCAGATCGCGAGCGCGCTGACGATCACGCCGGCGATTTCGAGTGGGGACATCGTCCGTGCTCTCCAGTGGGGCCGATGGGCCGCCGCTCAGGCGGCCGGCGCCGGCCGGTCAGAAATCATAGGTCAACGATACGCGAGCCGTGCGCGGCGCGCCCGGGAACAGGTACGCGTCGCCCTGCTGCTCGCCCGCATCGCGCCAGTAGAACTTGTTGAACAGATTGTCCACCGACACGCGCAGCACCGTGCGATGGCCCGCGATCTTCGTCGTGTAGCGTGCGCCGAGATTGAACACGAACCACGACGGCACGCGCGCGGTGCCCTCCTCGTTCGCGTTGCGGGCCGCGCTGTACTCGACGCCGCCGAGCACGTTCAGGCCCGCGACCTGCGGCACCGCGTAGTCCGCGTACAGCGACGCGCGCAGCGCGGGCACGTTGATGATCTGGTGGCCTTCGTAGGCGGGCGAACCCGAATCGTATGCGCGGGCGCGGATCGCCGCGACGCTGGCCGTCAGCGACAGCCGCCGCGTCAGCTGGCCCGCCGCGCCGAGTTCGATCCCCTGGTGCCGCTGCGTGCCGCGCTGCACGAACGTATAGCTGGCGCCCGACGCATCCGGATCGGCGAACTGGAACGGCTTGCTGATCGAGAACACGGCGGCCGTGAGGCTCAGCCGGTCGAGCCAGTCGTATTTCGCGCCGAGTTCGACCTGATGCGATTCGACCGGCGGCAGGAACGCATATGCGTTGGTCGCGCGCACCGGCGCCTGGTCGCCGAGCGACAGCGCCTTGCTGTACGACGCGTACAGCGACAACGCGTTCACCGGCTTGTAGACGAGCGCGACCTGCGGCAGGAACACCGAGCGGTCGGTATGCGTCGCCGGGCCGTCGAGGCTGTCCCAGCTGCGCTGACGCAGCAGCACTTCCTTGCCGCCCGCGAGCACCTGCCAGTGTTCGCCGAGGCTGATGCGGTCGAGCCCGAACACCCCGTACTGCCACGCATCGAGCTGCGGATACGACGGGCCCGCCACGTTCGGCGACGGCGCAAACGCGATATCGGGACCGTAGATGTTCTCGCTGCCGACGTAGTCGTACACCGCGTCCGCCATGTGCACGACGCGACGCTGCACGCTCAGGCCGAGCGTCAGCTCGTGCCGCAGCGGCCCGGTCGAGAACTTGCCGGTCGTCACCGCGCGCAGGTCGTCGTTGCGACGATATTCGCCGGGGCTGCGGAAGTCGTACACGTCGTAGTCGCCGTTCGCGCCGAAGAAGAACGGCGAGGTCGCGCCGGCCGCGCAGCTCGGTGCGTACGCGCAACCGTACGCGAACGCGCTGTTGTCGTCGATCATCGTGCGACTGCGGCCCGCGGCGACATACGCGCGCCAGTCGTCGCTGAACTGGTAGTCGAAGCGCGCATTCAGGTTCAGCGCGTCGGTCGTGACGGGCTTCGCCCACGGCTGCGTGCCGAGCGCCTTCGACGTCGTGTTGACCGAGGGCACGACGGTGCCGCCGAGCAGCTGATAGCCGGGCGCGGAACGCTGGATCCACTGCTGGAATTCGGCGTTGAGCTGCAGGCTCGCGCGCGGGTTGATGTCCCAGTCGGCGGCGATCGAACCGAACGTGCGCCGTCCGTTCGTGCCGTCGATATACGAGTGCATGTTCTCCTTCGCGGCGTTGATCCGGAAGCCGAACTGATTGTCGGGGCCGAAGCGACGCCCGAGGTCCACCGCCGCCGACGTCGAGCCGCGGCTGTCGACGCCCGTCGTCACGCTCGCGACGTTCGCGGAGCGCTTGGTCACGAAGTTGATCACGCCGCCCGGTGCGACCACGCCGCTGTCGATGCCCGCGAGCCCTTTCAGGATCTCGACCCGCTCCTTGTTCTCGAGCGGCACGTTCTGCTCGCCGGACACCGTCAGCCCGTCGATGCGGATCGCGCTCGCCAGATCGACCGGGAAGCCGCGGATCGCGAAGCCTTCGTAGTAGCCGACCGGCGCATAGTCGTTGACGACCGACGCGTCGTTGCGCACCACGTCGCTGAGCCGCTTCGCCTGCTGGTCGTCGAGCTGCGCGCGCGTGACGACGCTCACCGAGGCCGGCGTGTCGCGCAGCGGCGCGTCGTCGAGGCCGGCCACCGACGCGTCGCGCGCGCGATACGTGCTGCCGCGCGCGCCGTTGACCGTGATGGTCGGCAGTGTCGCGCCGGCGGTCGCATCGGCGTCCGGCGCCGGCGCATCGCCCGCTGCCGCGGCGGCCTGCGCCGCGAGAAGCGTGATGCCGAGACCGACGCCGAGCCCGACATTCGCGCGCCGCCGCCGTGCGGCCGACGCTGTTGTTCTATTCACCGTCATTGTTCTGGATGGAAAACTCGCCACTCAACCCTGTCGAAAGCCGAAGCCCGTCACGAAGCCGCGAAGCGCACGGCCGATACGCCGCCGGTCTCCGCCGCCACGTCGATCTCCATGCCCGGTCGCACACGCAGACGCCATTCGTCTGACGATAAAGCCGCATGGATGCCGGCCGATCGGGGGACGCAAGAGGAAACACCGGATTCAGGCGATGCGCCGGCAACCGGCGCCGCGTGTCGGCGGTCGTTCGTCGGCGCGTATCGTGCGGTCGGCTGCATCGCGCAGTCGTTTCATGCGGGGACGCTTCGGACGCCACGGCGCGGCATGCGACGCGTGCAGCGCGCGCCGCTCCGGGGAACGGCAAGCTGCCGGTCGCGCGCGACATCGCGGCGCGGCGCGCATTTTACCCCGGGCGGACGGGGCGACAGGGAAAACCGCCGGCAGCGGCGGTCGGCGCGTCGAAGCGGTCGACAACCGGGAGAACAAGGTTTCGACCGTCGCGGCGGAAGGCGGCGCGGCGACGCCGGATCGCCGCGGCCGCGCTATGCGGTATCGGCAGCCTTCAGCCCGTGCGCTTCGATCATCTGCTGGCGCATCACGAACTTCTGCACCTTGCCCGTCACCGTCATCGGCAGTTCGTCGACGAAGCACACGTATTTCGGAATCTTGTAGTGCGCGATCTGTCCGTGACAGAACGCGCGCACGTCGTCCTCGCTCATCTGCTCGTCCGCGCGCAGCACGATCCACGCGCACAGCTCCTCGCCGTATTTCGGATCGGGCACGCCGAACACCTGCACGCTCTGGATCTTCGGATGCCGGAACAGGAATTCCTCGATCTCGCGCGGATAGATGTTCTCGCCGCCGCGAATCACCATGTCCTTCAGCCGGCCGACGATATTGCAGTAGCCGTCCGCATCGAGCGTCGCGAGATCGCCCGTGTGCATCCAGCCGTCGACGATCGTCTCGCGCGTCTTCGCCTCGTCGTCCCAGTAGCCGAGCATCACCGAATAGCCCTTCGTGCACAGCTCGCCCGTCGCGCCGACCGGCACGATATTCCCTTCCGGATCGACGATCTTCACTTCGAGATGCGGCTGGATGCGCCCGACCGTCGTCGTGCGCTTCTCCAGCGGATCGTCGGTCGAGCTCTGGAACGACACGGGGCTCGTCTCGGTCATCCCGTACGCGATCGTGATCTCCGACAGGTGCATCTGCGACACGACGCGCTTCATCGTCTCGATCGGGCACGGCGAGCCGGCCATGATCCCCGTGCGCAGCGTCGACAGGTCGAACTTCGCGAACTCAGTGTGATCGAGTTCCGCGATGAACATCGTCGGCACGCCGTGCAGCGCGGTGCAACGCTCTTCGGCCACCGCCGCGAGCGTCGCGACCGGGTCGAACGCCTCGCCCGGGAACACCATCGCCGCGCCGGTCGACACGCACGCGAGCACGGCCAGCACCATGCCGAAGCAGTGATAGAGCGGCACCGGGATGCACAGCGCGTCCTGCTCGCTGAAACGCATCGCCATCGCGATGAAGCGTGCGTTGTTGACGACGTTGCGATGCGTGAGCGTCGCGCCCTTCGGGCTGCCGGTCGTGCCGCTCGTGAACTGGATGTTGATCGGATCGGTCGCCGCGAGCGTCGCGCCGAGCGCATCGAGCCGCGCGACGTCGAGCGTGTCGCGGCCCTGCGCGACGACGTCCGGATAGCGCAGCATGCCCGGCGTGTGGCCGTCGCCCATCCGGATCACGATGCGCAATTCGGGCAGCCGCGCCGCGCGCAGCTCGCCGGGCGCGCAATGCGCGAGTTCCGGCGCGAGTGCCTGCAGCATCTCCAGGTACGCCGACGACTTGAACTGCTCGGCCGCGATCAGCGCGCGGCAGCCGACCTTGTTCAGCGCGTATTCGAGTTCCGCGAGCCGGTAGGCGGGATTGATGTTGACGAGGATCGCGCCGATGCGCGCGGTCGCGAACTGCGTGAGCAGCCATTCGCTGCGGTTCGGCGACCAGATGCCGACGCGATCGCCCTTGGCAATCCCCAAGGCGGCAAGCCCCGCCGCGAGCACATCAACCTCGTGCGCGAACTCGCGCCAGCTCCAGCGCACCTGCTGCTCGCGAAACACGACAGCCGGCCGCGCCGGAAAGCGCGAGGCGGCGTCGCGCAGCAGCGCGGCGACGGTCGCGTCCGACAGCGGCACGTCGGTGCGGCCGCGCACGATCGACAGGCCGTCGCGCGGCGCGCCGTCTGCGATGACGGTAGTCATGCAAGGTCTCCTGATCGGTTGCGCCGTGCGTTCGTCATCGCGTGAACATCTGCGCGGTCGTGATCGCCATGTCGCCGCCCGGCACGCGGATGTCCTTCAGCTTCTTCAGCGTATCGGCGTCGTACACGGCGACGGTGTTGAACGTGCCGGCCAGATAGAGCTTGCTGCCCGCGCGGTTGAACGACAGGCAGTAGTACGAGTGATCGAGCGGCGCGGCCTCGATCAGCTTCTCGTGCTTCACGTCGTATTTCGTCAGCCGGTTCAGCACGCCGTACATCAGGTTCGGATCCTTCGGCGACAACCCGCCCGTGAAATACACCTCGGTCACCGGCGCGAAATCCTTCACCGTCGCATTGCCCGACTTCAGGTCGATGTCGATGTAGCCGTACATCGTCTGCGCGGAAGCCGGATCCTTCCTGTCGTCCTTGAAGCGGTCGGCCGTGTAGAGCAGGTTGAACGTATGCTGCGGACGCTGCTGCGGCCACACGTACAGCACGTCGGGCTGCCCGTACAACGGCCGCTTCCAGTTGCGCAGCGGCACTGCGACGTCGTACTTGCCCGTCTGCGCATTCATCCGGTAGATGTCCGCGCCGACGATAAACAGCGAGCCGTCGTCGGCGGCCTGCAGCATCGTCGTCTGGCGCGGCGCCGCGAACGTGCGCACCGGTTTCGCGTCGAGCCCGCCGTCGGTCCGGTACACCTGCAGGCGCGGCGGCTGCACCTCGTAGCTGTCGCGGTTCAGCCGGGTCGGGTTGACGACGCTGTAGATCTCGCTGCCGTCGGGGCTCAGCGCGATCGAGAACATCGCGCGCGCCCGTTCGTTGCCCGCCTCGGCAAGGTCAGCATGGAACACGGTCCTGCACGAATCGAGATCGACGCCGTACAGGTCGCCGTAGTGATTGTTCAGCACGTACGCGCGCGTGCGGTCGGGGCTGATCTGGATCGTGCCGGGCCCGAACGCGTCGGGCAGCGTGCAGGTCTTGACGACGCTGTCGGTGCCCGCGTCGATCACCGTCAGGTTGTTCGGATAGTTCGTGACGGCGAGGTATTCGCGTCCGGCCTGCAGCGGGCCGTCGGCGGCGGCCGACAGCGTCGCGGCCGATGCGAGCGCCGCGGCGAGCAGCGCCCGGCTCAGGGGTGTCGTGAATCGCATGGAAAATCCTTGTTCGGAGCCGGGTGGGTCACTTGTCTTTGGGGAACACGCTGCCGAGCTGGCGCCAGTCGGTGCCGGAATCGGCCGCATGCTTGTTCCAGTCGGGATAGGTGCTCATCATGTCGGGCACCTGCGCAGGCCACCAGCACGGGTCGGAGCAGCCGTACAGGTCGGCTTCCATCGGCTGGCACAACGATGCGACGCCGCCGAACACGTCGGTCTCCCAGCCGGGATCGGTGGTCGACGTGCAGCCCGCGACCGACGTCATCGCGACGACTTCCTCGAGCCGGTCCTGCTGCGCGGCCTCTTCGAGCTTTCTCGCCTTGTTGTTGAGCGGCTTCAGATGTTTCATGGTCAGTTCGCCTTCCGCGGAATGAGGTAAGTGTCGATGAACGCCGGATTGCCGGCGACGATCCGGCTGTAGACCTCGATGCCGAAATCGATCCAGTCGCGCATCAGCTCGCAGTAATGATAGGTCGGATGCGCGGGGTCGCCGTAGCGCGCATAGCTCTCGTGATAGCAGCCGCCCGAGCACAGGTTGCGGATCCGGCAGGTCTCGCAGCCGGTGCCGCTGCGTTCGAGGCGCTGCGACAGGAAGTCGTTGAGCTGCGTCTGCGCCACGCCGTCGCGCACGTTGCCGAAGGTCGGCAGCGTCGAGCCGGTGAAGCGGTGGCACAGGTTCAGGTCGCCCTTGTGATCGACCGCGAGCATCTTGAGCCCCGCGCCGCACGGCAGCGATTTCTTGTGCCCTTCGTGCAGGTCGGTGATCAGCTGGTGCAGGTTCGAGAAGCCGATGTTGCGGTGCTCGAGCGCGGCCGCGAGATAGCGGCGGCCGAGCGCCTTCATGTTCGCGAACACCTGGGCGAGCTCGTCGGGCTGCAGGTTGAACGTGTCGAGCTGTCCGGACGTGACGGGCGCGAAGCCGACTTCCGCGAAGCCGAGCTCGTTGAACAGGTGATCCCAGATTCCTTCGATGTCGGTCACGCCGCTCGTCAGCGTCACGCGCGCGCCGACCGGCCGGCTGCGATAGCGCCCGAGCAGCATGTCGACCTTGCGCCGCACGACGTCGTAGGTGCCGGCGCCGCCGACCGTGCGGCGGTTCAGGTCGTGGATCGAGCGCGGCCCGTCGATGCTGACCGACAGCCCGAAACGATGCGCGTCGAGCCAGTCGACGATCTCCTCGGTCAGCAGCGTCGCGTTGGTCGTCATCACGAATTCGACCTGCTTGCCGAGCGCGCCGAAACGCAGCTCGCAATACTCGACCATCGTCTCGATCAGCTTGCGGTTGCTGAGCGGTTCGCCGCCGAAGAACACGACCGTGTAGCGCGGCAGGTCGGGCGACTCCTTCAGCAGCATCTCGACCGACGCCTTCGCGGTGTCGAGATCCATCCGCCGCCCGGCGGACGGCGTATCGAGATCTTCCTTGTAGCAATACGTGCAGCTCAGGTTGCAGCCGGTGTTCACGTTCAGCACGACCGTATCGATCGCGGTGCGCTCGACGCGCTTCACCGCGATCTCGGGCGTGAGCGGCGAGCCGTCGCTGACGACCTCGAGGGCCATCAGCTCGCCGAGCGTTTCGGCAAGTTCGCCGCGCGGCGAGCGGCCGCCGAGCCGCGCGAACAGCTCGTCGGCCGTGCAGCTGCTCGCGCGCAATGCGTCGAGGATGTCGGCCGTCACGCGATCGGCCGCGAACAGCGAACTGCTCGGCACGTGGAACATCAGGCGCTCGTCGTCGACCCGCACTTCATGCACGTTGCGTTCGACCACGTTCAGCAGGGCGCTCATCGGATTCTCCTTGCGTTCGTCGATTCGGACCGGGCCGCGTCGCGGCCCGGCGCCAGCGGTTGCGGCGTCGCTCAGGGCAGCGGCGGATTGTTCCAGCGCTGCACCGCGACGATCATGTGCCCGGTGCCAGTCAGCGTGCGCGCTCCGTCGGTCACCGTCGCGACGACGTTCAGGTTGCCCGTGTTGTTGGTGCCCATCCGGCGCGCGGGATTCGGCCCCGCGTCGCCGGGCGTGAAGATCCCCGTGGACGCCTGCATCACGCCCGCGAACTGCGTGTCGCGATCGCCCTTCGCCTGGTCGTCGAACGGCGCGACCGACCATTGCGCCGGCACCACGCCGATGCGGAACGGCTTGCCGGCGGCGTCGACGCCCCATGCGACCGCGTCGAAGCGGCCCTCGACCTTCGGCGTCGCGCCGCCGTTGCCGCCGATGCGCGCGACCGCGAAGTCCGGTTCGACCTTCACGTCGCGGATCTCGCGATAGACCGCGAAGCCGTCCGCCTGTGCGGCGCCGACGCTCACGCGGCGCGGGCCGGCCGCGCTGCCGTCGGCCGCCTTCACGCGCACCCGCAGGTAGCCGGGCGCGCGTTCGAGCACCGATGCGACCGTCACGCCGGGGCCGAACGCGGGCGCGCCCTGCAGGTTCGCGCCGACGATCGTCACGTCGGTCTCGGCGCCCGCCTTCACGTAGGCGGGCTGCACCGCGACGATGTGCGGCTTGCCGAGCTTCGCCGCGCTGAAGTCGAGACCGCGCTCGTCATGCGCATCGTCGAACATCCGGCCGCGCATCTCGCCGTTGGTCGCCATCAGCACCTGCCGCATCGTCGTGTCGCCGACCTTCACGCTCGCGCGCCATTCGTAGCCCGTATAGAGCGTCGCGGTGCCCGTGCCTTCGAGCGGGCTGCCGTCCGCGAAACGCCCCTTCAGTTCGACGTCGAAACGATCGCCCGCACCGCCCTTCACGGTCATCGTGCCGTACGCGTCGCCCTTGCCCGGCATGTGGCCGCCGAAGCTCCACGTGCCGGCGAGCGCGGTCGCGGGCGGATGATGCTGCTTCCAGTCGGTCCACGCGCGGCTGTCGTACGGGTAGTCCTTCGCGAGCATCGGCGCCATCTCGGTCAGCGCGATCTTCAGCCAGTCGCGATCGCGGCCCATCGCCGAATACTCGATCGACGGCCATTGCCCGAGGTGGAAGTTCACGAGCCGGTCCCATTCCGCGACCGGGCGGCGCTGCAGCAGCGGACGCGCAGCCGAATGGCAGCGCGCGCACATCTGCCTGAACTCATCGTTGCCGGCCGTCTCCTGCGTGTTCAGGCGGCGCTCCGGTGCATAGCGGAAGTCCTTCGTCTCCGACGGCGCGAGACCCTGCGTATCCGACAGGTACTTGACGAGAATGCGCCGCTCGTCGTCGCTGATCGTCAGGCCGTGCATCGTCTGCATTCGCGCGATCGTCATCAGCCAGCCTTCCGGCGTCTTGCGCTGATGGCTGATGCGGCTCCACGCATCCTTCGACTCGGCCGCGTGACAGGCGGCGCAGGTCTGGCTCAGGATCGCGTGGGCATCGCGCGGCGCCTGGGCCTGCGCGTGCGCCGCGCCGGCTGCCAGCGCAAGCGCGCCGGCGGCCGCGGCGGCCACGGCCGCGCGGCGCGGCCTGCTGCGTCGAATGAAAGTCTTGAACAAGGCTCTGCTCCTTTACGTGGGGTCTCGATTCGTCCGGCATCCAGCGCTGCGGCGCGTGTCGGATGCTCTTCAAGCACAGGCCGTGCCAATCGCCGGCGTCGAGTTCGCCACAAGGAAAACACGCGTTTTCACCGGCGAACGCTCGGGAAAATCCCGATTCAAACCGGCTTGCCAAACCGGCATTCGCACGCCTTTGCGGCGGCTTCGCACGACGCATCGCCGTCGCACGCGCCGCATGTCGCGTCTCACGTTGCACGCCGATTCTCAAAATGAGACAACGCGCGGCCGGCGCGGCGCGAACCCGGTGCGCCGCACCATGGTGCGCACATCGCGTCTGCCGCCCCGCCGCGCATGGTTCGCACGCCGCGTCGCCGCTTGTTCGCGCGACGCTTGGTATGGAAGCTGCTTCGCGGCTCGGCACCCGAACCCCGATGAGCGAGGAGCTTCCATGCAGGCACCGTTGTCCTTACTTCCGCAAACCCAGACGTTCATCGCACGCGCGCCGTCGATGCTGATCGGCGACGCGTGGCTCGGCGCCGAAAGCGGCGCGACGCTGGCGGTCCGCAATCCCGCGACCGGCGAGGAACTGTGCCGCGTGCCGGCGTCCGGCGCGGCCGACGTCGATCGCGCGGTGCGCGCCGCCCGCCAGGCCTTCGACGATTCCGCGTGGAGCCGCATGCGGCCGCGCGAACGGCAGAACCTGCTGTGGCGCCTCGCCGATCTGGTCGAGCGCGACGCGCAGCAGCTTGCCGAACTCGAATGCGTGAACAACGGCAAGAGCGCGCAGATCGCGCGCGTGATGGACGTGCAACTGTCGATCGACTTCCTGCGCTACATGGCCGGCTGGGCAACCAAGATCGAAGGCTCGACCGTCGACGTGTCGATGCCGCTGATGCCCGACAGCCAGTTCCACGGCTTCGTCCGGCGCGAGGCGGTCGGCGTGGTCGGCGCGATCGTCGCGTGGAATTTCCCGCTGCTGCTCGCGTGCTGGAAGCTCGGCCCCGCGCTCGCGACCGGCTGCACGATGGTGCTGAAGCCCGCCGACGAAACGCCGCTCACCGCGCTGCGGCTCGCGCAGCTCGTGCAGGAAGCCGGCTACCCGGCCGGCGTGTTCAACGTCGTGACCGGCACCGGCGTCGACGCGGGCGCCGCGCTCGCGCAGCATCCGGACGTCGACAAGCTGACCTTCACGGGTTCGACCGAGGTCGGCAAGCTGATCGGCAAGGCCGCGATGGAATCGATGACGCGCGTGACGCTCGAACTCGGCGGCAAGTCGCCGACCATCGTGTTCGCCGATGCCGACCCGGCCGTCGCGGCGGCGGGCGCGGCCACCGCGATCTTCTTCAATCACGGCCAGGTGTGCTGCGCAGGCTCGCGCCTGTACGTGCAGCGCAAGCACTTCGACCGCGTGGTCGGCGACGTCGCGAACATCGCGAGCAACATGAAGCTCGGCAACGCGCTCGACCCGAGCGTCGACATGGGGCCGCTGATCTCGCTGAAGCAGCAGCAGCGCGTGGCCGGCTACATCGAGCGCGGCCGCGAACTCGGCGCGCAGCTCGCATGCGGCGGCGAAGCATACGGGCCCGGCTACTTCGTGAAGCCGACCGTGCTCGTCGACGTCGACCAGAAAGGCCCGCTCGTGCAGGAGGAAATCTTCGGCCCGGTGCTCGTCGCGATGCCGTTCGACACGATCGACGACGCGATCCGTCTCGCGAACGACACGCGCTACGGGCTCGGCGCGAGCATCTGGACCAACGACCTGTCGGCCGCGCACCGGATGATCCCGAAGATCCGCTCCGGTTCGGTGTGGGTCAACTGCCACAGCGCGCTCGATCCGGCGCTGCCGTTCGGCGGCTACCGGATGTCGGGCTTCGGCCGCGAAATGGGCGCGGCCGCGATCGAGCACTACACGGAGCTGAAATCGGTGCTGATGAACGTATAGCCGCCGCGCGCGGCCGCGCCCCCGCCCGTGGTCCGCCGCTCGGCGGGAAACGGGTCGCCAACGGGGGCGCGAACGGCCCGCCGGCGCGCCACGCGAACCCATGCCGTTCGAGGACGGCCACCCGAACCGTCCGCCCCGCCCATCGCCATGCACGTCGCCCCCTCTCCTCAGCCGCTGCACACGCGCCCGCGAATCGCCCGCGCCGCCGCGTCCCGCCTGGGTCTTAGGTTTTTGACCGGATGGATTTATGCCCGGGCTTATGCCAGACTCGGCGGGCCTTTTTGCGTGCGGCCGCGCCGGATCGGACGGCCCGACAATCTCCTGAGGAGGGGCGACGTGCAAGACTACTTCCCTTCCGGCCAACGAGTTCCGGACCGGCTGCAAGCGGCCCGCCTGATTCGCGAACGGCTGCGTTCGGACGGCGTGCTTCCGCAAGGCTACCTGCGCATCGAAATCGACCAGTCATGGCGGCGCAGCCTCGACCACGGCGTGCGCTGGGACGACGACGCGCGGCTGAACCTGCATGAATTCTGCAATCTCGACGAACTGCGCGACGCGAACCGCCTGCTGCTCGACGCGGCCGCGCCGGAGCTCGACTTCCTCGCCGAGCGCTGCGGACGCGACGGGATGATCCTGCTGGCCGATGCGCGCGCAACCATCCTGTCGGTCGAAGGCGACGCGAGCCACCTCGCCGCGATGGGCATCGGCGACATCCGCGCCGGCGCGAGCTGGTGCGAATCGCTGCGCGGCACCAACGCGCTCGGCACCGCGCTCGTCGAAGGCCGTCCGGTCGCGATCGACAGCGGCGAACATTTTCTCGGCCGGCTGAGCCGCTTCTCGTGCCGCTCGCAGCCGTTGCGCGACCCGCACGGCAACACGATCGGCGTGCTCGACCTGACGCGCGAAGGCGAACTGCCGCTCACGCTCGACGGGATGTCGATGCTGATGAGCGCGGCGGCCACCCATATCGAGACGCGGCTGTTCGACGCGTATTTCCCCGAGCATGTCGTGCTGCGCTTCCATCCGCGCCGCACCTATCTCGAATCGAGCTGGAGCGGCGTGCTCGCGGTCGCGGAAGACGGCCGCATCGTCGCGGCCAACGCGCACGCGTGCGAGCTGCTCGGCATCGCGCGCGACACGCTCGTCGGCCGCCGCTGCGAAAACGCGTCGCCCGCGCGCCTGCCGTCGTTCATCGCATTCGCCGAGCAAGGCGGCATGCTGCGCGTCGAAGGCGTCGACGCCGCGTTCCACTGCAAGGCGCTGCGCATGCCGCGCGCGTCGCGCGCGTCGCGCGTGCCGGCGCTGCGCGCGAGGACGCCGGCGCCGGCGGCCGACGCGCGCAGCGATGCGGGCGCGGCCGCGCTCGCCGCGCTGGCGGGCCGCCAGCCGCGCCTGCTGCGTGCGCTGACGATGGCGCGGCAGGGCCTCAACAACGGGCTGCCCGTGCTCGTGCAGGGCGAGACGGGCACCGGCAAGGAAGTCGTCGCGCGCGCACTGCACGATGCGAGCGTGCGCGCCGGCAAGCCGTTCGTCGCGGTAAACTGCGCGTCGATTCCCGAAGGGCTGATCGAGTCCGAGCTGTTCGGCTATCGCGACGGCGCCTTCACCGGCGCGCGCAAGGGCGGCATGACGGGCCGGCTGATGCAGGCGCACGGCGGCACGCTGTTTCTCGACGAGATCGGCGACATGCCGCTGCAACTGCAGGCGCGCCTGCTGCGCGTGCTGCAGGAGCGCAAGGTCGCGCCGCTCGGCGCGGGCGACGAGCAGGCCGTCGACATCGCGGTGATCTGCGCGACGCACCGCGACCTGCAGACGATGGTGCACGACAAGACCTTCCGCGAGGATCTCTACTACCGCGTGCACGGCGTGAACGTGTTGCTGCCCGCGCTGCGCGAACGCGACGACGTCGACCTGATCGTCGCCGCGCTGCTCGCGCGGCTCGGCGCGCCGCAGGTAAGCATCAGCGCCGAGCTCGCCGAGGTGTTCCGCCAGCATCGCTGGCCGGGCAACATCCGCCAGCTCGAAATGGTGCTGCGCACCGCGCTCGCCGTGCGCGCCGATCACGAGCACGAGCTCGGCCTCGATCATCTGTGCGACGGCTTCATCGACGGCGTGTGTCCGCCGCCGGACGGCTCGCCGGGGCTGATCCGCCGCCACGAGGACGAGCTGATCCGCGAATCGCTCGCGCGCCACGGCGGCAATGTCGCGGCTGCCGCGCAGACGCTCGGCATCAGCCGCGCGACGCTGTATCGCCGGCTCAAGCGACTGCAGCCATGATGCCGCGCGCGGCTTCGTCCGCCCTTCGCCCGCCGCGCCGATGCTGACGCTCCTGCTGCGTGTCGTGAAGACCGACGATCGCGCGCAGCTCGCGCGCGCGCTCGGCTGGCTGTACGGCTTCGTGCGGCCGCACCGGCTCGCGATCGCGGGCCTGCTCGCGCTGTCCGCATGCGCATCGCTGCTCGCGCTCGCGCAGCCGTGGCTCACGAAGGAGCTGATCGACCGCGGGCTGGTCGGCAAGGACTTGCGGATGCTGGTCGCGATCGCGTGCGTGATGGTGCTGGCCGGATTCGCCGGCACGCTGCTCGGCGGCATCAACCGCTACCTGCATACGCGGCTGTCGGGCCGCGTGCTGTTCTCGCTGCGCAGCGCCGTCTATGCGCACCTGCAGCGCCTGTCGCCGTCGTTCTTCGGGCAGCGCCGCCTCGGCGACCTGCTGTCGCGCCTCGACGGCGACGTCGCCGAGATCCAGCGTTTCGCGCTCGATGCGCTGTTCTCCGCGGTGTCGAACGTGATCGGCCTGGCCGGCACGCTCGTGCTGCTCGTCACGCTGTCGTGGCAGCTGTCGCTGCTCGCGCTGCTGCTGATCCCGTTCGAGATCCTGTGGCTGCGCACGATGCGCCGCAAGGTCGAGCGCGACGCGCGCGCGGTGCGCGAAGGCGCGGCCGACGTGTCGTCGTTCCTCGTCGAGACGCTGCCCGCGATGAAGTTCATCCAGGCCGCCGGGCGGCAGCGCGCGGAACAGGCACGGCTCGACGGGCTCGGCGAGCGCTACATGCAGCGGCTGCTGAAGCTGCAGGTGACCGAGTTCGTCACGCAGTCGGTGCCGGGCACGCTGACGTCGCTGTCGCGCGCGGGCGCGTTCATCGTCGGCGGCTACTGGGTGATCCGCGGCGACTGGCCGCTTGGCTCGCTGATCGCGTTCTCGAGCTATCTGGGGATGGCGATCGGCCCGGTGAAAAGCCTGCTCGGGCTGTACGTCGCGCTGCAGCGGATGACGGTCAGCCTCGGTCGCGTGATGGAACTGCAGCGCGCGCCGGTCGCCGTGCAGCCGCCGGCCGCGCCGCGCGAACTGCCCGCACGCGGCGACCTCGAATTCGCCGACGTCTGGTTCGCGCACGACCAGCGCGAACAGCCCGTGCTGCAAGGCGTCGATGCGCGCGTGCCGGCCGGCAGCAAGGTCGCGCTGTCGGGGCTGTCGGGCAGCGGCAAATCGACGCTGATCGACCTGCTGCAACGCTTCTACGATCCGCAGCGCGGCAGCGTGCGGATCGGCGGCGTCGATCTGCGCGACGTCGATCTCGACGCGTTGCGCCGCCATGTCGCGGTAGTCAGCCAGGACATCGTGCTGTTTCGCGGCAGCCTCGCCGACAATATCCGCTACGCGGCGCCGCTCGCATCGCGCGACGACGTCGCGCAGGCCGCGCGCGTCGCGCGACTCGACGAACTGGTCGCGACGCTGCCGGGCGGCCTCGACGGCGCGGTGGGCGAGCGCGGCCAGCAGTTGTCGGGCGGGCAGAAACAGCGCATCGCGATCGCGCGCGCGCTGCTGCAGGCGCCGTCGATCCTCGTGCTCGACGAGGCGACGTCGGCCGTCGACGAGGCGACCGAGCGGCAGGTCATCGCGCAGATCGACATGTTGTTCGGCGACCGCACGCGCATCCTGATCAGCCATCGCGCATCGACGCTTGCGGGCGTCGATCTCCATTTCGAGCTGCTGGACGGACGGCTCGCACGGCGCGCGCAGCGGGATCCCGCGCATGCATGACGACATCGACCATATCGACCATATCGACCGCGCGATTCGCGTCGGCGTCGTCGACAGCGGCTATCCGGCGTCGCTTGGCGCATGCGTGGTCGAGGCGCGACGCTTCGCGTTCGACGACGCGGGCACGCTGCAGGCGGGCGCCGTCGAAGCCGACCGGCTCGGCCACGGCAGCGCGGTGTGCACGACGATTGCGGCGGCCGCGCCCGACGCGCGCCTGCTCGTTGCGCAAGTCTTCGAAGCGCGCGGCGTGACGAGCGCCGCGCAGATCGCGCACGCGATCCGCTGGCTGCTGACGCGGCACGTGCACCTCATCAACCTGAGTCTCGGCGTGCGCGCCGACCGCGACACGCTGCGCGAGGCCTGCGCGCAAGCCGTTGCGCAGCGCGTCGCCGTGTTCGCGTCGAGCCCCGCGCAGGGGATGCCGGTATTTCCCGCCAGCTACCCCGGCGTCGTGCGCGTGACCGGCGACGCACGCTGCGCGCCCGGCCAATGGTCGTGGCTCGACAGTGCGCAGGCCGATTTCGGCGCGCGCGTGTCGAGCGGCGCATCGCACGCGCCGGCCGGCGCCAGCATCGCGTGCGCGGCGCTCAGCGGCCACGCGGCCGGCTGGCTGTCGCGGCATCGCGAGGCCGATACCGCCGCGCTGCTCGATCACCTGCGCGCGAACGCCGCCTACGTCGGCGTCGAGCGGCGCAGCTGCGCGTCATGAGCCGCGCGCCGATCGTCGTGCTCGGCGCGGGGCCGGCGGGCGCCGCCGCCGCGCTCGGCCTCGCCCGGCTCGGCTATCCGGTCAGGGTCGTCAGCGAATGGCGGCGTTTCGATGCGGTCGAAGGCGTGTCCGCGCGCGTGCTGCAAGGGCTGCGCCATGCCGGGCTCGCGCAGGCGGCCGACTGCGCGCTGCCGCCGTGCGCGCGCATCACGCGCTGGAACGGCGACACGCGCACGCTGAACCACGAACACCTGATCGAGCGCCGCCGCTTCGATGCGGCGCTGCGCCGCGATCTCGCCGAGGCGGGCGTCGCCGTCGTGGAAGCGACCGTCCGTGCGGTGCAGCCGGACGGCGACGGCCACGCGATCCGCATCGACACGCCGGGCGGCGCCGACACGCTGCGTGCGGCCTTCGTCGTCGAGGCGCGCGGCCGGCTCGCGCCGCTCGCGCGCGACGCCACGCGCGGGCCGCAGACGCTCAGCCTGCTGAGCGCATGGCAAGGCGCACCGGGCGACGCGGCGTCCGCCGTCGAGAGCCTGCCCGACGGCTGGGCGTGGATGGCGCGGCTGCCCGACGGGCGGTGCTACTGGCAGGTGACGCTCGATGTCGCCAGCACGACGCTGCCGCCGCGCGACGCGTTGCCCGCATGGTGCGCGGCGCGGCGCCACACGCCGCTCGCGCGCGATTTCTTCGGCGACTGCGCCGCCGCCGAGGCGCGCGTGTTTGCGCGCACCAGCAGCGCGACGCTCTGCGCCGACACGGGCGGAGCGAACTGGCTGCGCGTCGGCGACGCGGCGATGGCCGTCGATCCGCTGTCGGGCAACGGCATCTTCCAGTCGTTGTCGTCCGCGCTGCAGGCGCCGGCCGTGATCCACACGCTGCTTGCGCATCCCGATCGCGCCGCGCTGGCGCTGCGCTTTCACCAGCGCCGCATCGGCACGCTGTTCACGCGCTTCGCGCGCATCGGCCGCGACTTCCACGCACTCGAAACGCAGTGGCCCGACCGGCCGTTCTGGCACGCGCGCCGCAGCTGGCCCGACGACGTGCCGTCGCATCGCGCGCCCGACTTCGATGCGCTCGCGATCGAGCGCGCGCCCGTGATCGACGGCGACACGATCGCCGAGGCCGAGGTCGTGACGAGCCCCGACCAGCCGCTCGGCATCTGGCATCTGCAAGGGATTCCGCTCGCGCCGATCGTCGCAGCGCTGCGCGCACGGCCCGCGGCGCAGGTGCTGGCAACGCTCGCGCCGCCGCAGGCCGCGCTCGTGCGCCGGTGGCTCGAAACCCAGGGTTATCCGTTCGCGCGCGCGTGACGCGCGGCGTTCCGGCTCCCCTCTTCCCCGTTCTCCGTTCCGCTCGCACTGCCCGACGCGCAGGTCCCGCGCCTGTCGCGCGGGCGTTCGCGCGCGCTCCCGTCTCAACTTGAGACTTGCCATGCGACACGCAATGCGAATTGCTACGCCGCTTGCGCGGGATCAAGCATCGCCCGAGCGCGCTCGCCGAATGAAATGGAACGCCGACGGTGCATGCCGGTCTTGAAAGGGCGGATGGCATGCCATCTGCTTATCGAAGGTCACGGACCGCACATGCCGTGCGCCGGACCATCGACCGTTTCACTTGCGAGCCCGTACCCATATGAAGAAAACCTCCATCGTCCTGTCGGCAGGATTCCTGATCGGTTGCGCGAACGCGCATGCGCAAAGCTCGGTGCTGCTGTTCGGCGTCCTCGACGAAGGCATCAACTACACGAACAACGTCGGCGGCAAGTCGTCGTGGCAGATGGCGAGCGGCGATCTGTCGACGAGCCGCTGGGGCATCAAGGGCAACGAGGATCTCGGCGGCGGACTGCATGCGATCTTCGATCTCGAGAGCGGCTTCGCCATCGAAAGCGGCCAGCTCGGCTACGGCGGCCGCCTGTTCGGCTTCCAGTCCTACGTCGGCCTGCAGTCGGACCGTCTCGGCACGCTGACGCTCGGCCGCCAGTTCGACAGCGTCTCCGACACGATCGGGCCGCTGACCGCGAACGGCAGCTGGGCCGGCTTCCTGTTCTCGCATCCGCTCGACAACGACAACACCGACGCGTCGTTCCACTCGAACAACGCGGTGAAATACACGAGCCCGACGATCGCCGGCCTGTCCGGCACCGTGATGATCGGGCTCAGCAACGCCGCCGGCGGCTTCACGCAGAACCGCATGCTCGGCGTCGGCCTGAACTACACGTACCGGACGCTGTCGGTCGCCGCCGTCTACGAAAACCTGTCGAACCCCGGCACGACGACGGGCGGCGCGCTGACGCCCGACGACACCGGCTTCGTCGCCGGCAACCAGAAGATCTACGGGATCGGCATGAACTACGGGATCGGGCCCGCGACGCTCGGCGCGGTCTATTCGCACGTGAACGTCGGCCGGCCCGACGCGTCGCTGTACGCGGGCGACCTCGGCCTGGCGAACGCGCGGCTCACGTTCGACAACCTCGAGGTCAACGCGAAGTACAGCATCACGCCGGTGCTGATGGTCGGCGGAATGTACACGTACACGCGCGGCGGGCTCGACCGGGCCGGCGCGAAGTCGTCGCTGCACTGGAACCAGTTCGGCGCGATCGCGCAGTACTCGCTGTCGAAGCGCACGTCGGTCTATACGCAGGTCGCGTATCAGCAGGTGGGCGGCAGCGCGACCGGCACGCCGCTCGACGGCGCACTCGTGCCCGGGTCGCCCGGCGCGTCGTCGAACGGGCACCAGATCGTCGGACGCGTCGCGCTGAATCACGCGTTCTGACGAACGGCGGCGCGACGCGCGACGATCAGAACCCCTGCATCGTCACCGTCGGATCGACGACCAGATGCACGACGCCGTAGATCGCCGCGCCGACGACCAGCGCCAGGATGATCGCGACGAACGGCAGCAGCGTGAAGTTGACGTTCGCGAGATCGGCTGCGTGCGCCTTGCTGTTGCGCACCCCGAAGAAACTCCACAGAACCAGGCGGATCATGCCGAGCAGCTTCATGGTTGTGCTCCTTTCATCTATCGGTTGACGCTATCGTCGTTCCGAGCGGCATCCGAAAAAAGAAGCAGTTGCGCGCGATTTTCGCGCAGCACGCGGACTGCGGCAGCATGTCGCAGCCCGCAGTGAAGTCAGGCGAATTGCGGCGCCCGCTCGACCGCCGACCAGCGAAACGGCAGCACGGCCGGGCTGCGCCGCACTTCCTGCAGGTGAAAACGCACGACGCGCTGCGCGCCGGCGAACGATTCGACCAGCGGCCCGTCCCAGACGATCTCCGCGCGCGCGGCGACATGCAGCAGGTCGCCGCGCTCGAAATCGACGAACAGCAGCCCCGCGCGCGGATCGAGCTGCAGATTGCCGAGCGTGTTGAACAGCCGGTTGCCGCTGAAATCCGGCGTCGTCAGCGTGCGCGCATCGTCGACCCGCACGAAGCCGGGCATCCCGCCGCGATGCGACACGTCCGCGCCGCGCGCGACGCCGGCGTCCGCCGATCCGTTGGCGCTGGCGACGAAGAACGTGTCGGCTCCGGCAAGCAGCGCGACATCGGCGTCGCCCAGCCGGTCCGATCGCTGCGGCGCCGACTGCGCGGCGGCGTCGCGCGGCGCGAAGGTCGGCGTGCGCGCCTGGATGTATTTCGCGCAATTGCCGAAGCTTTGCTCGACGACGACCGTCAGCGCGTCGCCGTCGACCGCCTGCACGACGCCATTGACGCGATTGCGCCGGCGCGTGCCGAACTCGATGCCGAGCCCGCCGAGCAGCGCGCCCGGCCGCCACGCACCGGCCAGCGGATCGCCCGGCAGCGCATGTCCGGCGATCCGCAGCGTGCGCGCATCGGGCGACGACACGAATCCCGGCTCGCCGACGCGCAGCGTCGCCCACGGCTGGCCATCGTCGTCGACGCCGCCGAGCACGAAGAACGGCAGTTGCGCATGGAACGCGCGGTGCTGGTCCGGCATGAAGCGCCGAATGCCGCGCAGGCCGACCGCGCTCGCGGCGTCGATCACGCCCGCGCGCTGCTGCACGGCGAGTTCGCCCGCATGGAACGGCGAGCTGGCAAGCTCCCAGCCCGGTATCGCGGCGCTCGGCGGTCTCATTTCGTTCTCCCGAAACGAAGGGTCATCACGCGGCCAGCAGCCCCGCGCGCGTCGGCTGCATGCCGACGAAGCCCGGCAGCGCCTCGATGCGTGCGAGCCACGCGCGCAGGTGCGGATACGCATCAAGCGACACGCCGCCTTCCGGCGCATGCGCGATGTACGTGTAGGCGGCGATATCGGCGATCGTCGGCCGCGCGCCGGCGGCGAACGGCTTGCCGGCCAGTTCGCGGTCGATCACGTCGAGCAGCTTCGCGGCCGTGCGCTTGGCCGCGTCGTGGTCGAGCGCCGCGCCGAACACCGTCACGAGCCGCGCCGCCGCGGGCCCCGACGCGATCGGCCCGGCCGCGAACGACAGCCAGCGCTGCACCGCAGCCGCGCCCGCTGCATCGTCGGGCAGCCAGTGCGCGTCGCCGTAGCGCTTCGCGAGATAGACGAGGATCGCGTTCGAGTCGGCGAGCACGATACCGCCGTCGTCGATCACCGGCACCTGCCCGAGCGGATTGAGCGCGAGAAAGGCCGGTTCGCGCTGCGCGCCGGCCGCGAGATCGACGTCGATCGTCTCGAACGGCAGGCCGAGCAAGGACAGGAACAGGCGGACCCGATGCGCATGCCCCGACAACGGGAACGAATAGACGCGAATCGGGGCGACGGGCATACCGGCGACGGGCCTACCGGCGACGGGCATACCGGCGACGGGCATACCGGCTTCGGGCTTGCTGGCGGCGGACATGAACACACTCCACTATCACGCGCCGCCGGAAATCGGCGACGAACGGCATCAGCGTAGCGCGCGCCGTTCGCACGCAGAAGAGCGATAATCGCGGAAACATTATCCTTTCCGACAGGACAATCGACGATGGCCGATCTGCGCAACGTGAACCTGAACCGGCTGGCGATCTTCGTCGCGGTGGTCGACGCCGGTTCGCTGACCGCCGCGGCCGAGCGGCTCGGCCTCGCGAAGACGGTCGTCAGCACGCACATGCAGCGCCTCGAATCGGAGGTCGGCGCGAACCTGCTGGTGCGCACGACGCGCCGGCTGAGCGTGACCGATGCGGGGCGCGCGTTCTACGACGCGTGCCGCGACATCGTGCGGGCGACCGAACACGCGCTCGACGCGGTGTCGTCCGGCACGGGCGTGCTGCGCGGCACCTTGCGCGTCAGCGTGCCGATCGACTATGGCGCGCAGGTCGTCGCGGCCGCAATCGTCGCGCTGCGCGACGCGCATCCGGCGCTCGACGTCGAACTGGTCGCGAACGATCGCGTCGTCGATCTGGTCGCGGAGAATCTCGACGTCGCGATCCGCATCGGCCGCCTCGCGGATTCGAACTACCGCGCAGTGCAGCTCGGCACCTACGAGAAATGGCTGGTCGCGAGCCCGGCGTTCGTCGCGCGCCACGGGCTGCCGAAAGACCCGTCGGCGCTGGCGGCACTGCCGTTCGTGATGTTGTCGTCGCTGCCGCGCCCGCATACGCTCGAACTCGAGCACACGCGCGGCGGCAGCGCGTCCGTGCGCTGCGTCGCGCCGGTCGTGTCGAATACCGCGACCGCGTGCCGCGCGATCGTGCTCGCGGGCGGAGGCTTCGGGCTGCTGACGGATTTCTCGATCGCGGACGACGTCGCGGCCGGCCGGCTCGTGCGGCTGCTGCCCGCATGGCGCTCGGCGCCCGCCGGCATCCACGCGGTGTTTCCGTCGACGCGGCTGCCGTCGCCGAAGGTGCGCGCGTTCGTCGACGCGATGAAGGCGCGGATCGGCGAGATGCCGGTGCGCGCCGGCCGGCCAGCGCGCAAGACCTCCCGCAGCGCTTGAGCCCGCGCGCCGGCCGCGCGTCGCAGCGGCCCTACGCGAGCCCGTTGCTGACCGCGTAATGAAACAGCTCGGCATCGCTGTTGATGCCGAGCTTGTCCATCGCATTGTGCTTGTGGGTGCTGATCGTCTTGATGCTGCGATCGAAGTGCAGCGCGATGTCCGTCATCGTCATGCCGTTCGCGCACAGGCGCACGATCTCGATTTCGCGCGGACTGAGCGGACGCGCGCCGTCCGCATCGACTGCCGCCGAGTAAGTCGCGTGCACCGACGCAGTCGAATAGCTGCGCCCGCGATACGCGGCCATGATCGCGCGCGGCAGCTCGCCCAGGTCGCTGCGCTTGCCGACCACGGCCAGCGCGCCGGCATCGCGGATATGCTGCAGCAGCGCGGGATTGTCGAGCATCGTCAGCACGACGAGCCGCACCTGCGGAAACGCCGCGCGAATCGCCTCGAGCATCAGCAGGCCGTCCGCATGCCGATGTCCCGGCATCGCGAAATCGGTCACCACCACGTCGCAGCACGTGCGCGCCAGACAGTCGAGCAGCGCGCCCGGCTCGCCCGCCTCGTCGACCACGATCAGATCCGGCGCCCCGGAAAGCACCTGACGAATCCCCAGCACCGTCAACGGATGATCATCCGCTATCACAACCCGCACGCTCACGCCTCGCCCCCTTTGCGTTGCTCCTGTCCCACGCCGCCGGTGCGCTCGACGCTCGCCGCCAGACGTTCCACATGCGCGATCAGATAGTCCATCGCGCTCATCATCTCGGCGCCTGCCGCGCGAATCGCGCACGCATCGCCGAACGCTGCACTGGCGCGCAAGCTGTCGACCAGCGCGTCGACGTGCGGCTGCCGGAACAGGCTGAAGGTCCCGCTCGCCGTATGGCACCACTTGCGCAGCGCAATCCGTTCGTCGTCGCGCAGCGCGTTCGCCAGCGCAGCGCGATCGTCCGACAACGACCGGCGGCACAGCGCGAGTATATCGAGCACGCTCGCATCGGGTTGTGACGAAACCCCGAATGCAAGCAGCAGCACGTCGCCGTCGAGCGCCGCGGCGTCAAAGTGTCGCACTGTCGCGGCGCTCTCGCGTGCGCCCGCGGCAACGCCGTCGCGTCGGGACGGCGCGCGCACCGCCGTTTCGAGCGTCGCGCGCAACAGCTCCGTGTCGACCGGCTTGCGCAGGCACGCCGCCATGCCCGCGGGCAGGCCGCGCCGGTCGTCGGCCAGCGCGGTCAGACCCACGACCGGCAGCGATCGCAGATGCGGTGTTGCATGCTCGCGCAACGCGCGTGTCAATGCTGCACCGTCCATCTCCGGCATCAGGCAGTCGGTGATCACGGCGTCGACGTCGACCGCGCCGGATTCGAGCGCATCGAGCGCGGCGCGGCCGCTGCCGCATGCCGTGACGCGATACCCGATCCGTTCGAGCCGACGCTGCAACGCTTCGCGATGCAGCGCGTGGTCGTCGACGATCAGCACGCGATAGCCGTCGCCCGGCGCGCACCGCGCGGCTGCGTCCGGCTCGACGTGCGCCGCCTGCGTTTCGCACGCGCGCTTGCACGCCTCGACGAACTCGCCCCACGCGAGCGGATTGCAGCCGAGCCGCACCGATGCCCGTACGCGACCCGGCTCGCGTAGTTCGACCCGCAGCGCCGCCGCGCCGGGCATCGCGCCGACCCATATTGCGTCCGACGCCGCAGCGCGCGCGACGATGCGCATGCCGGCCGCCGCCGCATACGCGCGCAGCGCATCCGCAAGCCACGCATCGTCATGCTCGACGACCATCGCGCGGCCGGCGAGCGACGCGACCGTGCGGTGCGCGACGACGACCGGGCAGCGCAGCCGCAGCGTGGCGGTCGTGCCGGCGCCCGGCTCGTTCGCCAGGCTCAGCTCGCCGTCGAGCAGCGCCGCGAGCCGCCGCGAAATCGCGAGGCCGAGCCCCGCGCCGGCGCCGTCGCGCCGCACGCCGTGCAGGCCCTGCGCGTCGGGATCGACGAGATGCGGCCAGACGTGCTCGGCGATGCCGCCGCCCGTGTCCGCGACCGTGACGGTCCACGTCACCTCGCCGTCCTCGCGCGCGGTGGCATCGGCATCGAGCGTGATCGTGCCGGCGGCGGTGAACTTGATCGCGTTGCCGAGCAGATTGACGAGAACCTGCCGCACGCGATCGCCGTCGGTCCGCAGCAGCGCCGGCACGGCCGCGCTCACGCGCTGGCGCAACTGCAGGCCTTTCGCGCGGGCCTGCGGCGCGAGCAGCGCGAGCACGTCGTCGAGCAACACGCGCGGCTCGACCGCGCCGCGGCCGACGGCCACGCGGCCCGCCTCGACCTGTGCCGGATCGGCGATGTCGTCGAGCAGGCGCGACAACGACTCGCCCGCCTCGTGCACGAGCGTCAGCAGACGCCGCTGCTCGGTCGTCACGCCACCGTCCCGAACGAGATCGGCGAGCGCGACCATCGCATGCAGCGGCGTGCGCAATTCATGACCGGTCACCGCGAGCGCGGCACGCATCGCGTGCAACGCGGCCCGCGTGCGCGTCAGCTCGCGTCGCACGCGCAGGCATGCGAAACCGGCTGCGAGCAGGCCGGCCGTCAGCGTCGCATACGCGACGCGCCCGACCGACACATTCGCGACCGACTGCGGACGTTGCGCGCCGTTCGCGGCGCCCGGCGGCATGGCGCATGCCACGCGGCACAGCATCGCGATGCAGGCCGCCGCGCACAGGCCATGCACGATCCGGTATCGCTTGTTCGCTACCCCATTCGACGCCTCGTCCGTCTCCTCGCATCGACTGCGCACGGCGTGGCCGCTCGTCCAACGGAGATTGGCCGCATCTCCGCGCAGTCGGCGTCGACGATGCGCCGTCGCGACAGGCTCGCGAGCCGTCCGACGGACCATCGCACTTCGCTCGGCCGGACGCATCGCGTCAGCCGTCGCGGCGTCCGTTTTTTCATTCTGCCCGCCTGCCTGCGCCGTGTCAGTACCGCACGTCGACGACCACGCTGTCGGTATACGTGCCGATCGGCGGCGTAGCCTGGTCCGGATAGATTCGCGCCGTGTACGGGAACTGCTGGCTCGACTGGCCGTCGGCCGCGCCGGCACTGTTCACGCGACGGGTCGCCTGCCCCCATACGGTGCTGCCGCCCGCGCCGTACAGGTCGTATTGCAGCCGGTTCGCGCCGCTCGCCATCTGGCGCCGCCCGCTGGCCGCCGCGTTGTTGCCCGCGCTCAGGCCGACCGTATAGACCATGCCCTTCGTGCAGACCAGCGACAGGCTGCCGTTCACCGGCGCGAAGCTCGATACGGTGGGCGCGGCGCCGAAACTGACGTCGGGCGCATTGATCATGCAGTCGTTCGTCACGGTCAGCGTCACCGGCACGGTCACGGTCGTCGCACCGTCGTTCCAGCCGATGCAGAAGATGATGCCGATCCCGCCGCAGACATGCCAGTTCCAGTTGATCGTCAGCATGTCGGTATAGGTGCCGGCCGCGACATTGCTGCCGATCGACGTGCGCAGGTAGAGCGGCAGCGGCACCGACGAGCCGCCACCGAGGCCAAGGAAGCTCAGGAACTGCGTGCTCGCCCAGTTGTACGTCTGGCCGGGATTGAGTTGCGTCGAGTAGTCCTTGTCCGCGTACAGCGTGTACGGAATCGCGTCGCCCGTCGGGCCGGTCAGCTTGCCGCCGTTCGCCGACGCGATCGTCCCGTTGATGTAGTTGCCGATCACGAGGAACGCCGCCAGCGCGCCGCCGCATGACACGCCGCTGTTGACGGACGAGGTCGTCTGCGCCTGGTTCCTGACGGCGAACGACGTGACCGTGCCGAACGCGGCCGGCATCGGCGACGAGGTCGTGCAGTCGGCGTGCGCATGCAGCGGCGCGAGCAGCCCGAGCGCCGCGGTCAGCACGATGCGGCGCATCAATTGGCCAATGATTTCCATTCTGTCGATCCTGTTGTCATTCGCCGCAGACGAGCGGCCCGACCCGGCTCGTCGCGTTCGCGTTCATGTCGGCGTCGAAGCGCGCGTCGCAATGGCTGCCGTCCGGCTTCGTCACGCTCAGGTGATTGACGGTGGACAGGCCTTCGAAATAGGTCTCGCCGTTCCAGCCGACCAGCGCGGTCTGTCCGCTCTCGCGATGCACGACGCGCGATCCGACCTTGAGCGGCTTGCCCGCGCCGTCGACGAGCCGGATGCTCGCCGCCACGATCCGCTCGATCGGGAACGAGACCAGCGCGCCCGCGCGCTGCCGCACCGCGACGCGGCGCTCGACCGTCGGCACGCGCAGGTTGGCCGGCAGGCCGAGCGGATCGATCTCGTACTTGGCCGCATAGAACGACGGCGACCACGGCACCAGCAGATGGCCGCCCGCATCGGTCGTGCCGACCAGCTGGTTCTCGTAGCGCACCGGCACGCCCTTCTGGCCTTGCGTGTCGATCAGCACGAATGCATCGTCGACGCGATTGGCGGGCAGTACCGCGCCGTCCATCACGACCACCGAGCCCTGCATCTCGCCCCAGCGCGTATAGCCGCCCTGGCGCGAACCGTAGCCGTACACGCCGCCCTGCACCTGGAAGTAGCGGTTGCGCCACGTCATGTCGGCCTGCTGGTAGTGCGACGCGCCGCCTGCGTATGCGAGGTTCCAGCCGAGGCCGCCGTCGCTCGGCACGCTGCGGCTGTACTGCGCGCGCTCGGTCCAGTTGCCGTCGCCGTCGCGCGTCGCGCCGGTCGTCACCACGCCGCGGCCGCCGATCGGCACGATCAGCTGCATCTGCGCGGCGACGCCGCGATCGCCGATCGTCTTGTTGAGCGACGCATAGAGCGTCGCGCGCCCGAACAGCGGCCGCGTGTACGACAGGTTCGCGATCCGCGTGCGCGAACCGTCGCCGCCGCGCACGTCGAAGTAGCCGCCGCCGAGCGTGCCGCCGAGGGCGCCGAGATTCAGCGCGCCGGTCGCCTGCGTGCTGCTGCGGACCAGCCGATAGCCGATGTTCGACGGCAGGTCGTAGACCGACAGGTCGCGGAACCCGCCGGTGCGCTGGATGCGTTGCAGCGCGACGCTGAAGCGCTGCGACGTGTAGCTGTAGCCGAACGCGTACTGCTGCCCCGACGAACCGGCGAGGCTGCTCTGCGTTGCGGCCGCGTTGAGCACGCCGAACCTGCCGACGCCGAGATCGAAGCCGAGCCCGCCGAGCGCGAGCCGCTCGCCGCCTTCCGCATGCCCTTCGACGGTCAGGTAGTCGGTCAGGCCGTAGCGCGCGGTGCCCGACGCCGCGAACTTGCCGTACGAGAACGAGCTGATCCCGTAGTTGCGGCGCATCGCGCCCATCGATAGCGCGTAGTCGACCAGCCCCTTCTGCAGCAGCGTGTTGGCAACGTAGAACGGGATCGTGGTCGCGACCTGACGGCCGAGCGCGTCGGTCGTCACGACCGTCGCCTCGCCGGCGCCGTTGATGAACGGCACGTTGTCGAGCGCGAACGGCCCCGGGTTCACCTGCCCGCTCGCCGTCTTGCTGCCGTTGACGAACAGGTCGACCGCGGTCGGCACCGCCGCCTGTCCGGCGAACTGCGGCAGCGGATAGGTGACGATGTCCGGCCGCACCGCGAAGTCGCGCGCGACCGACACGCCGCCGAGCCGCACGGCGCTGGTCCACGACAGCGCGCCCGTGATCACGTCGCCCGCCGAATAGGTGATCATCCGGTCCTGGTCGGAGTAGCGCCAGGTCGTGTCGTAGCGCAGATAGCGGTTGTCGCCGGGCGCGCCCGCGCCGCTGCCGTACGACTTGCGGTAGACGCCGGTGTTGGCCAGCGTGCCCCATCGGTCGAACAGCCGCTGCTCGGTCCACGTCGACGTATAGCCCGGCCCGCGCGTCGGCGAGCTGGTGTAGACGTCGTAGTTGAACAGCATCCCGAAGCTGACCGCGGCCGGCGTGCGATCGTACAGCCGTGCGGACCCGACCGTCTGATGCGGCAGCCAGTCCGGCGGCACGGTGAGCGCGAGCCGCTGACCGGTGCTGTCGTACTCGACCTCGACGCCGTCCAGCTTCGCGAGATCGATCATCCGGTCCGGCTCCGCGCCGGTGCGCACCGACACCTTCGCGAGATCGCCGGCGCGCACGTAGTACGCGCCGTCCTGGTAGCGCACCGGCACGATATGCCCGGTCGGCAGCGCATTGACCACCAGCTCCAGGTACAGCGTGGCGCTGCGCATCGACTGGCTCGGCAGCGGCAGCGCGCGGCCGAAATTGTCGGCGAGCTGCAGCGTATCGTGCGCGTGCGCCGGTCCCGCCGCCGCGAACGCGAGCCCGACCGCCCATGCGACGCCGCGCAGGCGCGGCAATCGCTCGCCTTTCATTCGAATTCCCCGCTTCAAGGCCGTCCCCGTATCGTTGATGTGCTCGCCTGTCGTCGACCGCGCAAGGTCACTGGCGCGCGTCGCCGGCGTCCGGGTCGATCGCGACGCCGGTCTTGCCGTTGACGGTCGCGACCAGCTTCGGCGCGGCCGCAATCCTGACGCTCTCCGGCAGTTCCCAGCGCATCTGCGCGCCGGGCAGCACGTAGCCGAGCAGCCCGCGCGCGACGTCGGTGCGCGCACCCGGCGCGTCGAACGCCACCTGCGTGATGCGCGCGTGCACCGGGCCGCGATTCGTCATCACGAGCCAGCGCTTGCCGCCGTCGCGCGCGACATGCCAGCTCAGCGCCGGCTGCCCAGCGGTGGCCGGATCGCGCTTGCGCTCCGGGTTCTCCTTGGTCCACAGCCCCTGTCCGTAGACGAACAGCGGGATCGAGTAATGCATCTGGAACTTCACGCCGAGCTGCGCGCGACCGTCCTGCTGCGCGGCGCCGTCGTCCGGCTGCGGGATTTCGTCGATCAGCACGCGATACGCTTCCTCGGCGCCGGGCGCGCTGTCCGCGAGCCGCGTCAGCCGGATCAGCTGACGCTTGCCGGGCGGCACCGTCGCCATCGGCGGGCTGCCGGCGATACGGTTCTGGTCTTCCCCATACAGGTCCTCGCCGCCCTCCTCGCGCCAGCCGAGCACGCGGATCTGCAGCGTCACCGGCCGCGTATCGCGGTTTTCGAGCCACAGCGCGGCCGCACGCTGATCGCTGTCGATCACTGGATCGATCGGCCAGATCATCACGGACGCCGCCGCCTGCGCAGCGCCCGCCCCCGCGAGCGACAGCGCGGCGAACGCGACGCGCATCGCGCGCTGCAGCGTTCGTCCGGCACCACGATCGACGACACCATCATTCATCATGTATTCCTGATTGATTCAGTAGCTCAGCGTGACCTGCGCGACATCGGTATAGGTGCCGGCGGGCACCGCACCGCCGGGCAACGTGAGCGCACCGTAGATCGGCAGGCTCGTCGTGCCCGACACCGGGATCGACACTACCTGTCCGATCCCGATCGCCCGCGTATGCGCCGCGTCCGCGTACAGCCGATACGCGACCCGCGCGCCGCCGGGGCCTTGCAGGTTGCGCTGCGTGTTGCCGGCGCTCGGCTGGCCGCCGCCGTCGACGCTCATCTTCAGCGTCGAGCCGGGCGAGCATTCGATCTGCAGCGTGCTGCCGCTCGTCGCCGCGCTGACGTCGCCGGTCGCGATCGCCGGATGCGCGCCGAAATCGAGCGTGCCGAAATTCAGCCCGCTCCCCGCACCGCCGCCCGCGACGCCGCAGCCCGCGACGACCTGCGCGCTGACCGTGAAAGTCGCGGTCGTCGGCACCGCCGTATCGGCCAGGCTCGCGGCCGGCAGCACGACGGCGCCGAGCACGCACGCGACACTTTTGCTCGTCCACATAGCGATAGGAAAAGAGAGGCGCCCTGCGGCTTTCCCGCGAAAGCCGCAGGGCTGGAACGGATGGCAGCGCGACGCTTACCAGCCGAGCGTGACGTTCAGCACGTCCGTGTAGGTGCCGGCGGCCAGCGCGCTGCTGCTGGTCTTGTTCGCGACGCCGTAGATCGGCAGCTCGAACGCGGCGCCCGGCGTCGGCACGGCCACCGCCTGCGCGGTGCCCGCGACGTACTGCTTCGCGTGCGCGGAATCGGCATAGACCTCGTACGGCACGTAGGCCGCGCCGTTCGCCAGCGCGCGCGTGCCCGCGCCGACGCCGGTGCCCTTGCCCGCGTTCTGGCCGCCGTCGACCGTCACCTGCACCGACGACACGTCCGGCGAGCAGGTCACCTGCGTGGCCGTCGAACCGCCGCCCGTCGCCTGCGAGTTGAGCGAACCCGTGAAGCCGCTCGGCTGCGTGCCGAAGTCGAGGGTCCCGAAGGTGGTCGAGCCGACCGAGCCGGAGCCCGTGTCGATCGCACAACCGGTGGTCAGCACGAGCTGCGCGTTTACCGTCCCCGTAAGCGGGCTCGTCTGTGCCTGAGCGGCTGCGCAAGCCGACGCGAAAGCGACGGCCGCCAGAAGTTTCCACTGAGCGTTCATGTTTTTCCTTGATGAATAAAAGAACTGCGATTGCGTCATTCGCCCTGCGTCACCAGTCGAGCGTGATGCCGAGCAAATCCTCGTAAATCCCGGCCGGAAGCGGCTGCGCCTGGCCCTGGACGACGCCGAACAGCGGCAGCGCCACCTCGGCGTGCGCGCCGTCGACGCGAAACGACTGCGGCACCAGCGGTACGTACGGCACGCTGCGCGCCGGATCGCGGTACACGTTGTAGGCAGCGCGCGCGACGACGCGCCCCGCCGCGTCGCGCTTCGCGACGTAGCGCGTCGATTGCGTGCCGTTGCGGCCGCTGTCGATCGAAACCAGGAAGCCGTCGATGTTCGGGCTGCAGGCGATGCGCACCGGGCCGCCACCGGTCGCGCGACCGTCGGCGGTCGGATAGTCCGTCCAGGTCGGGCCGTGCTCGCCGAAGTCGAGCCGGCCGAAATCGGTGGCGCTCGCCACGCCGCCGATCTGGCAGCCGCTTCGCACCTGCAGACTGACGTCCATCGCCCCCGACAATTGCCCCGCATGGACGCAAACGAGCGGAAACGCCAATAATCCGGCGCCGATTATCATTTTCGTTCGTACGATTATTCCGATCCTTTGCAAGATTCACCTCGATTGCCGCGCAAAAACCGGGCGAATTCGAAAACCGCCCGTTTCGGTTGCGAAACGGCTTTTCGGCGAGAAATAATCTCCGCGCCCCGAATAAATCGGAGCCGGGCTTATTCAGATGGACGAATTTCCCCCGCCGGCCTATGCGCAAGGCATGCCGGATCAGGACAATCCCCGGTGACGACGGCTAATCCGCCATTTCCTTCATAAAGAGCGGATCAGCTCGATGGATTTTTTACGGCAGACCTCATTGCATTCCCCGTTTCGAATTTCGATTTCTTAATAATTGACAGAATGATGAGTAAATTACATTTGCCTGACCATCGGAATATTCCGACCTCGCGGCGATTTGACAATATTTAAAGCTTTCCCCGGAAACGGGGGAGTCGCCGGCCGGACGTGTATGTGCGAACGGTCATGTACCGGCAGAGCGGAGCGCGCGTCGAACGGAAGGGGGTGTCTGCCTGGGGAGACGGGACTGGAAGAATCCGGCCCCGGGAAGGAGAAAACGTCGCGCTACCCGCCCGCCAGCCGCGCCTGCAACGCGTCGACCGCCGTCGCGACAAACGCCAGGAACGCGCGAATCCGCGCGGTATCGCGCAGATCCGGGTGCGTCAGCAGCCACAGGTCGGTCGCCAGATCGTCGATCCGCCCGCCGATCCGCACGAGATCGCGGTCGCCATCGGCGAGATAGCACGGCAGCACGGCCGCGCCGATGCCCGCGCGGGCGGCGGCGAACAGGCCCAGCAGCGTATCGACGCGATACGCGCAGCGATCGTCGGCGCCGCGCGCGCGCATCCACTGGTCGAGCTGCCGGTAGCCCATGCGCGGGTCCGGCCCGACCCACGCGAGGTCGTCGCCGCGTGCGCGCCATGCCGGCGTCGCGTACACCGCCTGCGCGATCGTCCCGATCCGCCGGCCGACCAGCCATTCGGGCGGCGACGACGACGGGCGGATCGCGACGTCGGCCTCGCGCTTCGACAGGTCGAATACGGCGTTCGACACGGACACGTCGAGCGCGATGTCGGGACACGCATGCCGGAATGCCGCGAACACCGGCGACAGCAGCCCCGCCAGCAGCGTGTCGGTCGTCGTCACGCGCACGGTGCCCGACGGACGCACGTCGCGGCCGGCCACGCGGCGCTCGACGCCGTGCACCTCGTCCTGGATCCGCTCGGCGGCCGCCGCGATGTCGTCGCCGGCCGGCGTCGGCGCGTAGCCCGTTCGCGTGCGCTCGAACAGCCGGACGCGCAGGCCGGCCTCGAGCGCCGCCAGGCGACGAAAGACCGTCGCATGGCTGACGCCGAGCCGCCGCGCCGCGCCCGCGAGCGATCCCGCCTGCGCGACGGCCAGCACGAGACGCAGGTCGTCCCAGGAGATCCGCTGTTCGTCCATGCAAACTCCGTTTGCGAAATTGGCCAGTTCCGGTTCATTTTCGCAACGCGTAAGGTGTCAGGCAAATACCGGCGCACGCCGCCGCGCCTGCTGCGCCGCCCGGACAAACAGGAGCCTCGCCGTGAACACGTTGATCGTCCATTGCCATCCGGAAGCCCGCTCGTTCAATGCCGCGCTGCGCGACACCGCGGCGCAGGCGATGCGCGATCTCGGTCACGACGTCGAGGTATCGGATCTCTATGCGGACGGCTTCGATCCGGTCGAGGCGCCGCGCCACTACCGGCCTCGCGCCAACGCCGAAGTCTTTTCCGCGCTGGTCGAACAGCGTCACGCCAGCACGCACGGCACGCTGCCCGACGACATACGCCGCGAGATCGCGCGCCTGGAGAAAGCGGATCTCGTCGTGCTCCAGTTTCCGCTCTGGTGGCACGCGCCGCCCGCGATGCTGAAAGGATGGTTCGATCGCGTGTTCGTGAACGGCGCGTTGTATTCCGGCAGCCGGCGCTACGATCGCGGCCATTTCCGCGGGCGGCGCGCGATCTGCTCGGTGACGACCGGCGCGCCGGCCGCGACGTTCGGCCCGGGCGGCCGCGGCGGCGACATCGACCTGCTGCTGTGGCCGCTCCACTATTCGCTGCACTACATGGGCTACGCCGTGCTGGAACCGGTGCTCGCACACGGCGTGCAGGATGCGCGCGGCGGCTACCGGTATCAGGAGGATGCGGCGCTGGCAGCGTCGCTGAGCGCGCATCGCGCCCATCTCGCGCGCCGCCTCGCGAATTGGCGCACGGACACGCCGCTGCGATTTCCCGGCTGGGAGGACTGGGACGAGCACGGCATGCTGAAACCGGGACGCACGGATGTGCCTGCGCCGTACGGGCGGCGATCCTGAACCATCAAAACGCCCGGCTGCGCCGCACGAACCCCGCGCGGCGACTCACCGGTCGCCGCGCTCGCCCAGCGTCCCCAGCAGGACCTTCCTGCAACTCGCGATCATCTGCGCCTCGGCATCGCGGTATTCGGTCAGCAGCCACGCCGCGCCGACGTTCGTCATCGCGCCGACGAGCGCCAGCCCGATCAGCCGCTGCTCGGTGCGCTCCGCGGGCGTCGCAGGCTCGCGCGACGCGCCGATCGCCATGATCAGCTTGCCGAAATCGAGCAGCATCCGCTGATACGTCGCGTCGGTGTCGGCACTGACGCCCATCACTTCGAGCAACAGCACGCGCGCCGCGCACGGGTCGCGCAGGAACCCGAAGAACGCGGCCAGACCCGCATCGACGCGCTCGCGCAGATCGCCGCCGCGCGCGGCCACCGCCTCCGCCACCGCGTCGTGCAACTGCTGCGCGTGATGCAGGTAGGTGCACCGCAACAGATCCTCGGTGCTGTCGAACGCCGCATAGAAATAGCGATCGTTCAGCTTCGCTTCCTGGCAGATCGACCGCACGGTCGCCTTGCGGAACCCGACCGTGCCGAACACGCGCGTGGCCGCACGAATCAGCGCGTCGCGCCGCTCGGCCGCGCGCACCTCCGGCGCCACGCCGCCGTACGACCTACCCCTTTTTTCCGTTTCGAGTGCTTTCTCCATTCCGCTATTTGACATCAGGACACCCGAAAACTAAAGTGGTGACAACAAACACCACAATAGGCGCACGACCGGCGCCCGGCAAGCGGAACGGGAGGGACGACGAATGAAAGGGTTTTCCGGCAAGGTCGCCGCGATCACGGGCGCCGGTTCCGGCATGGGCCGCAGCCTCGCGGTCGAGCTGGCGCGGCGCGGCTGCGAGGTCGCGATCGCGGACGTCAACGAAGTCGCGCTCGCCGGCACGGCCGCCGCGTGTGCGCGCCACGGCGTGCGCGTGTCCACGCGACGGCTCGACGTCGCCGATCGCGACGCGGTGTTCGCATGGGCCGATTTCGTGCGCGCGCAGCACGGCAAGGTCAACCTGATCTTCAACAACGCGGGCGTGTCGCTCGCGGCCAGCGCCGAAACCGCGCGCCTCGCCGATCTCGAATGGATCGTCGGCATCAACTTCTGGGGCGTCGTGCACGGCACGCAGGCGTTCCTGCCGCACCTGCGCGCCTCCGGAGACGGCCACGTCGTCAATACGTCGAGCCTGTTCGGCCTCGTCGCGATGCCCACGCAAAGCGCGTACAACGCGACCAAGTTCGCGGTGCGCGGCTTCACCGAGGCGCTGCGGATGGAACTCGAGCTCGACGGCGCACCGGTCAGCGCGACCTGCGTGCATCCGGGCGGCGTCGCGACCAACATCGTCGATGCGGGCCGCGTCGACACGAGCATCCACGCGCTCACGGGCCAGGACGAGGCGACCCATCGCCGCCAGGCGAACCGCCTGATCAGCGCGACGACGGCCGACGACGCCGCCCGCCAGATCCTCGCGGGCGTCGAGCGCAATGCGCGCCGCGTGCTGGTCGGCGCCGACGCGCGCCGGCTCGACCGGATCGCGCGCGCGCTCGGCGCCGGCTACCAGTGGCTGATGCTTCGCCACGTGCGCCGTGCCCGCGCGCGCAACCTCGAACGCGCGCACGCAGCCGGCGCGCTCCCGACCACGCCGACCAAGGATCCCGCATGACCTCGACGACGACCGACCGGCGCGCCGCGCCGCCCGAGCCTGCCGGCAGCCGCCGTGACGGCAACACCCCCTGCGACCTCGACGTGCTGATCGTCGGCGCCGGCCTGTCCGGCATCGGCGCCGCGTATCACCTGAAGCAGCGCTGCCCGTTCGCGAGCGTCGCGATCGTCGAGGCGCGCGACGCGATCGGCGGCACCTGGGACCTGTTCCGCTATCCGGGCATCCGTTCGGATTCCGACATGTTCACGCTCGGCTACAGCTTCCGCCCGTGGCACAGCGACAAGGCGATCTCGGACGGCCAGACGATCCTCGACTACATCCGCGACACCGCACGCGCCTACGGCATCGACAAGACGATCCGCTACGGGCAGAAGGTCGTCGCGGCCGACTGGGATTCGAACCGCGCCCGCTGGACGGTGCGCGTCGAACGCACGCGCGACGGCGCGACCGACACGCTCGTCCATACGTGCCGCTTCCTGTACATGTGCAGCGGCTACTACGACTACGACGCGGGCTACCAGCCCGACTGGCCCGGCATGGATGCGTTCGAGGGCCGCATCGTGCACCCGCAGCACTGGCCGAAGGACCTCTCGTACGCGAACCGGCGCGTGGTCGTGATCGGCAGCGGCGCGACGGCGGTCACGCTGGTGCCGTCGATGGCCGCGGACGCGCAGCACGTGACGATGCTGCAGCGCTCGCCGACCTACATCGTGTCGCTGCCCGCGCGCGACAAGATCGCGAACGCGCTGCGCAGCGTGCTGCCGTCGCGGCTCGCGCACCGGCTGGTGCGGATCAAGAACGTACTCCTGACGATGTACTTCTACAATCTCGCGCGCCGCAAGCCGGACGCGACCAAGAAGTTCATCATCCGCGCGGCCGGCAGGCAGCTCGGCCCCGGCTTCGATGTCGCGAAACACCTGACGCCGCGCTACAAGCCGTGGGACCAGCGGCTGTGCCTCGTGCCGAACGGGGACCTGTTCAAGTCGATCCGCGCGGGCCGCGCGTCGATCGTCACCGACGAGATCGAGCGCTTCACGCCGACCGGCATCCGGCTGAAGAGCGGCCAGCAGCTCGACGCGGACGTGATCGTCAGCGCGACCGGCCTGAAGGTGAAGATGCTCGGCGGCGCGCAGGTGACGGTGGACGGCCGCGCGGTCAACCTGCCGGACACCGTGTCGTACAAGGGCATGATGTACAGCGGCGTGCCGAACCTCGCGTCGTCGTTCGGCTATACCAACGCATCGTGGACGCTGAAGGCCGAGCTGATCGCGCGCTACGTGTGCCGGCTGCTCAATCACATGCACGCGAACGGCTACGACACCTGCGTGCCGCGTCTGCGCGCCGGCGACCTCGGCGACGTGCCGGCCGTCAACCTGAGCTCGGGCTACATCCAGCGCGCGGCCGGCATCCTGCCGAAGCAGGGCCAGCGCAAGCCGTGGAAATTCCATCAGAACTACGTGCTCGATCTCGCCTCGCTGAAGTTCAGCGCGCTCGCCGATTCGGCGATGCACTTCGAACGCCGCGCAAAAACCGTCCCGGCGGTCGCGCCGGTGGCCGAACCCGTACTCGAAACCCGCTGAGGCCGACATGAGCACGACGCTGCACCTGATCCAGAACGTACTGATCGCCGCCGTCGCGGTGTTCGCGGCCCTCGCGCTGTTTGCCGCCTACGTCGCGCGCCGCGTGACGCGCGCGTTTCCGCCCGAAGGACGCTTCGTCGACGTCGGCGGCGACCGCATCCACTATGTCGAATACGGCGACGGGCCGCCGCTCGTGTTCGTCCACGGGCTCGCCGGGCAGTTGCGCAACTTCGCGTACCTGCCGCTCGCACGGCTCGCGCAGCGGCATCGCGTGATCCTGCTCGACCGCCCCGGCGCGGGCCGCTCGATCCGCGGCGCGAGCTCGCAGGCGAACGTGTTTGCGCAGGCGCGCACGGTCGCCGCCTTCATCGACGCGCTGCGGCTCGACCGGCCGGTGCTCGTCGGCCACTCGCTCGGCGGCGCGATCGCGCTCGCGGTCGGCCTCAATCATCCGGAGCGCGTGAGCCGGCTCGCGCTGATCGCGCCGCTGTCGCATCCGCAGTCCGAGCCGCCGGCGCCGTTCCGGCCGCTGATGCTGCCGTCGCCGCTGGTGCGCCGCTTCGTGTCGTGGACCTTCGCGATCCCGCTGACGATCCTGACCGGCCGCAAGGCCGTGCGCCAGGTGTTCGCGCCCGAAGAAGTGCCGCGCGACTTCCCGGTCAAGGGCGGCGGCCTGCTCGGGCTGCGGCCGGACAGCTTCTATGCGACGGCCACCGACCTGCTGTCGGCGCCGACCGATCTGCCCGCGATGGAACAGCGTTATGCGGAACTGGCGCTGCCGGTCGACGTGCTGTATGGCCGCGCCGATCCGATCCTGAACTGGCGCGAGCACGGCGAATCGCTCGCGCAGAAGTCGGCGCGCGTGCGGCTGAAGGTCGTCGAAGGCGGGCACATGCTGCCGGTGACGATTCCGGATGCGACCGCCGACTGGCTGCTCGAGGTCGCGGCCGAGCCGGTCGATGCGGCAGTCGATGCGCCGGCGCAGGTGTCGCAGACAGCGCGCGTCGCGCACTGAACGTCGTCCGGGTTCGCCGGCCTGCGCCGCGTGCGTGCGGCAGGGGCCGGCGAGCCTGCTTCGGCGCGGCTCGGGCAGGAACGACGCCTCCGCGCAACGCCGATGGCCGCACTCGCCGCTCCGCCGCCCCGCCGCTTCGGCATGACGCCGTGCCGGACATCGCACGACGGTGCGCGACGCGGCCGTTTCAGCGCATCAGCGCGATCAGCACGGCCGTCAATGCCGCGACCGCGCCCATCCCCACCGCCACACCCGCGAGATGCGCGGCGAGCGCAAGGCCCGCAGTGAGGCCCGGCGACGACGCATCGCAGGCCGTGCCGCGCAGCCGCACTCGCGCGTCCGGCCGCGCGCTGCCGGCCTTCATTCGACGCTCTCGCGCAGCGTATGCAGCAGCGGCTGCGCCAGATGCAGCACCTGGTACACCGTGCCGGCAGCCCCGTCGTCCGGTTCGCGATCGGCGAGCGCGATCCGGGTCAGCCGCCAGCGCAGCGCATCGAGGCCGACGGCCGCCGCGACGATGCCGGGCCGCGCCGCCGTTTCGCCATTGCGCGCGACCTCTTGCGCCAGCGTCGCGTCGAGATCGGCGTCGGCCGGGATGTCGATCGCTTCCAGACGGGCGAAGCGGGCCGCCGACGCACGGCCGCGGCGCGCATCGAGCGCGACCTGGACCTCGATCGGCGCCCGTCCGAAGCTGTCGGTCACGACCCGATAGCGGCCGTCGGTGACGAACTGCGCAAACGCACGGTCGTCGCGCCACAGATAGAGCGACGCATACGCGTTTTCCGTCGCGCCGTATCGGCCGGCCTCGCGCAGCAGAAATCCCTTGAACAGCAGTTCGGGCGCGTCGTCCCAGCGCCTGCCGCGCTCGCGGACGCGCGCGCGAATGATGTCGAGGTCGTAGTCCGCAGGCAGGCGGTGCACATAGCTGGCAGTCAGCATGATCGGTTCCTGGCTTGCCCAACGACGCGGGGCGGTCGTTCGGGATGGCGTGAGAACAGCGTAGAGCGGCCCGAATCATTTGAAAATCCCATGGCAGAATATTTCAGTGATTCTGTTTCCAAATGGATAGACGCGATGAAAACGCTCGATATCGAAGCGGTCCAGGCGTTCGTGCTGACGGCGGACCTCAAGAGCTTCACGCGGGCCGCCGAGGCGATGGACACGACGCAATCCGCGGTAAGCCTGAAGATCAAGCGGCTGGAGGACGGGCTCGGGCGGCGGCTGCTCGAACGCACGCCACGGCAGGTACGCCTGTCGGCCGACGGCATCGCGTTCCTCGAGCCGGCGCGCGCGCTGGTGACGGCTCACCAGGGCGCGGTCGGCGCATTCGACGCGGCGCAGCGCCGGCTCGTCATCGGCATCAGCCACCACATCGTCGGCGCCGACCTGCCGACGCTGCTGCGCCGGATGAGCGAGGCGGAGCCGGCGCTCGTGCTGGAGATTCGCGTGGCAACGTCGCGCGACGTGCTCGACGCGTACGACCGCGGCCAACTCGACGCCGCCATCGTGTTGCGGCACGACAGCCGCCGGCTGGACGGCGAGACCGTGCTGTCGGAATCGTTCGGCTGGATGGCGGCGGCCGACTTCGACTACCAGCCGCCGCTGCGCCTCGCGACGCAGGCCGCGCCGTGCAGCGTCCGCAGCATGGCGGTCGACGCACTGGATGCGGCCGGCATCGCGTGGACGGAGGTGTTCGTCGGCGGCGGCGTCGCGACGATCGGCGCGGCGGTGTCCGCAGGGCTCGCCGTCGCGGCGCTCGGGCATCGCGTGGCGCCGTCCGGCACCGTCGACGTCGGCGCGCGCTACGGTCTGCCGCCGCTGCCGACGCGCGATGTCGTGCTGTACTCGAACCAGACCGACGCCGCGGCACGGCAGGCCCTGCGCACGCTGGGCGCGACGCTGCGTGCGTCGGTCGGCGTGCGTTAGGGCCGGCAGAAGCGGCGGCCGCTCAGGTTTCGTCGTCCGGCAGCGTCAGGCCGAGATCCGCGATCACCTCGCGCGCGCTGCGGAACGCTTCGACCGCGGCCGGCGCGCCCGCGTACAGCGCGCTGTGCAGCAGCACTTCGCGGATCTCGACGAGGCTCGCGCCGTTGTTGAGCGCGCCGCGCACATGCCCCTTCAGTTCCGTGCTGCGGCCGAGCGCCGCCAGCATCGCGCACGTGCACAGGCTGCGCGTCTTCAGGTCGATGCCGCCGCGCTGCCAGGTGCTGCCCCACGCGTGTTCGTTCAGCCAGTCCTGCAGCGGCCGGGAAAAGCCGTCGAGATCGCGCATCGCGCGCTCGACGAACGCCTCGCCCATCACGTCGACCCGGCGCGCCTTGCCGTATTCCCTGTCCTGTTCGCTCATGTGCGTGTCCTGTATGGAGTCGCGGCCCCTTCGGCATACCGGCGGCCGGGGGAGTCGCACCATGTTTGCGGAGGCCCGGCGTTTCGTCAAAGATTCTTCGCGCGGTCGGCGGCCGCGTAACGTCGGATCCGTCACGTCCGGCGCTACGTAACATCCGGCCGCGCGTTACGGCGCCTTACGGGAACATCGCAACAGGCACGGCGCCGCATCGCGCATGCCCGTTCCGCGAAAGCACGGTTATTCCGTTTAAATCGCACCGAAACTCCCGGTTCCTGCAATAAAGCGCAAGACCGTTTCGCGAAACCTGCCGTGGCGCGGAATTTGCAGTGGAGGCTTGGACACATTTCCAATGTCGAGGCCAACATGCACCACTACTTCAAAAAGACGACGGTATCGCTGGCTGTCTCGTCGCTTCTCGCACTGTACGGCTGCGGCTCCGTCGACGGGCCGACCACGCCGCCCGTCGTGAAACCCAGCTCGTCGGGGACGTCCGGCGGGGGGACGTCGGGGACTTCGGGTACTTCCGGCAGCTCGGGTACGTCGGGGAGTTCCGGTACGTCGGGGACGACTTCGGGTACTTCGGGTACTTCGGGTACTTCGGGTACTTCGGGTACTTCGGGTACTTCGGGTACTTCGGGTACTTCGGGTACTTCGGGTACTTCGGGTACTTCGGGTACTTCGGGTACTTCGGGTACTTCGGGTACTTCGGGTACTTCCGGCACGTCTGGCACGTCTGGCACGTCTGGCACGTCTGGCACGTCGGGTACGTCGGGTACGTCGGGTACGTCGGGCACCTCCGGCACGTCGGGCACGTCGGGCACGTCGGGCACCTCCGGCACGTCGGGCACGTCGGGCACCTCCGGCACGTCGGGCACGTCGGGCACCTCCGGCACGTCGGGTACGTCGGGTACGTCGGGCACCTCCGGCACGTCGGGCACCTCCGGCACGTCGGGTACGTCGGGTACGTCGGGCACCTCCGGCACGTCGGGTACTTCCGGCACGTCGGGTACTTCCGGCACGTCGGGTACTTCCGGCACCTCGGGCACCTCCGGCACGTCGGGTACTTCCGGCACGTCGGGCACCTCCGGCACGTCGGGCACGTCCGGCACGTCGGGTACTTCCGGCACCTCGGGCACCTCCGGCACGTCGGGCACTTCCGGCACCTCGGGCACCTCCGGCACGTCGGGCACGTCCGGCACGTCGGGTACTTCCGGCACCTCGGGCACCTCCGGCACGTCGGGCACTTCCGGCACCTCGGGCACCTCGGGCACCTCGGGCACGTCGGGTACTTCCGGCACGTCGGGCACCTCGGGCACCTCGGGCACCTCGGGCACCTCGGGCACCTCGGGCACCTCGGGCACCTCGGGCACCTCGGGCACGTCGGGCACGTCGGGCACCTCGGGCACCTCCGGCACCTCCGGCTCCGGCGTCACCCCGCTCGGCAACGTCCTGCAGAAATCCGGCAACCTCGTCACGTCGCTCGGCACCGCGGTCGCGAACGGCGGCAGCCAGATCGGCGGCGTGCAGATCCCCGGCACCAACCCGACGACGGCCACCAGCATCGGCAATGCGGTCACGAGCCTCGGCAACGGCGTGCAGTCGCTCGGCAACGGCGTCGCGGCCGGCCTCGGCTCGATCGGCGTGTCGGCGAACCCGCTCGGCCCGACGCTGACCTCGACCACCGGCCTGCTGACGGGCGCCGGCGGCGCGGTCAACAACCTCGGCAATGCGGTCAAGAGCCTCGGCTCGGGCCCGCTGTCGCCGCTCTCGCCGGTGACGACGCTGGTCGGCGACCTCGTCAACACGGTCGGCGGCGCCGTCAACTCGACCGCGTCGGGCCTCAACACCGCACTGAGCAGTTCGCCGGTCCAGCAGCTCGAAACGCAGCTCGGCAAGGTGATCAACCCGATCACGAACACGCTGACGGGCGGCGTCCAGACGCCGGGCGTCACGCAGACACTCGGCGGCGCGACGCTGCTCGGCACGCCGCTGAACGGCCTGCTGGGCACGCTGGGCGGCGGCCTCGGCCTCGCCGGCTCGAAGATCGGCGGCGCGACCGACAATTCGCTCGGCCAGGGTCTCGGCGGCGTCGTGGGCCAACTCGGCAACACGGTCACATCGACCGGCGGCCTCGTGTACGGCGGCAGCGCGGGCAGCAGCTCGAGCGGTTCGGGCGGCACCAGCGGCACCAGCGGCAGCAACCCGCTCGCGCCGATCACCGGCCTGCTCGGCAACCTGACCGGCGCGCTCGGCGGCGTCGGCGGCAGCTCAAGCGGTTCGGGCGGCACCAGCGGCACCAGCGGCGGCAACCCGCTCGCACCGATCACCGGCCTGCTCGGCAACCTGACCGGCGCGCTCGGCGGCGTCGGCGGCAGTTCGAGCGGTTCCGGCGGCACCAGCGGAACGAGCGGCACCGGCGGCTCGGGTGTCGGCGGCCTGCTGTCGCCGGTCACCAACCTCGTCAACGCGCTGACGCCGCTCGGCGCAAGCCTGACGGGCACGGTCACGACGCCGGGCGGCAACGTGACGGGCAGCCTCGGCGGCCTGCTGACGAGCGGCCCGGTCGGCACGCTGACCGGCTCGCTGACGACGCCGGCCGCCGGCGCCGGCGCCAACGGCACGGTTACCCCGGGCAGCGCGGCAGGCACGGTGACGACGCCGGGCGGCAGCGGCACCGTGTCGGCCGGCCTGAGCGGCAGTTCGAACGGCGGTGCGGCAGGCGGCACGAACAACCTGCTGTCGCCCGTGACGAACCTGCTCGGCGGTCTGCTGGGCGCGGGCACCAAGAAGTAACGCAGTCTCTATCAGAACGACAGGCCAATGGCCGGGCACGCGATCTCCGACAGCCCGGCCGACGGCCGGCGTCACCCGCCAAGCGGGGACGCCGGCCACGTTCCCTACGAGGATCACACCATGAATTCCACGCTCGACGGCATCGCCGCGGTCCAGGATCATCCGCCCCGTTCCGCCACGCCATTTCGCGCCGGCCTGCTCGGCATCACGGCCGGCCTGTTCGCGCTGTGGATCACGCGCGACCAGCCGGGCCTCGACGCGGCAACGCGCGCCGTCATCGCGAGTCTCGCCATCATCGGCACGATCGCGCTGCACGAACTGCTGATCTCGCGCGTCTACCTGCGCCCGAGCACGGGGCTGTCGCGCCAGGCCGTGCGACCGCTCGGCATCGCGCGCGTCGCGACCCGGCTCGGCGCGCTCGCGTCGATCTACGCGGGCATCGGCACGATCTACTGGCTGCTGCCCGAATATCACAGCACCTTCTACCTGCCGTTCTGGTCGCTGCTGCGCTCGCTCGCGCCGTACGTGATCGTCGCCGCGCCGTTCTACTTCGCGTGGATGGATCGCCACCAGCGCGACACCGACGACGCCTATCTGCTGTGGGGCCGCTTCCTGTTCCGCCGCGACAAGCCGGCGAGCTGGCAGCCGGTGCGCGAAATGCTCGCGGGCTGGGGCGTGAAGGCGTTCTTCCTGCCGCTGATGACCGTCTACCTGTCGAAGGACGCCGACCACCTGAGCGCGTCGCTGACGCACGCGATGAACGCGCCGATGACGCTCGCGACCTTCATGTTCCTGTACGACCTGTCGTTCACGATGGACCTGATGTTCGGCACGGTCGGCTACCTCTGCACGTTCCGCATCCTCGACAGCCACGTGCGCACCGTCGAGCCGACGATGCTCGGCTGGACCGCCGCGCTGATCTGCTACCAGCCGTTCTGGTCGCTGATCTCGAACAACTACATCCGCTACGAAGGCTCGATGTTCTGGGACAACTGGCTGCTGTCCGCCCCGACGATCCGCGTGGTCTGGGGCACCGTCATCATCCTGCTGCTGATGACCTACGCGCTGTCGACGATCTCGTTCGGGCTGCGCTTCTCGAACCTCACCAACCGCGGGATCATCACGTCGGGCCCGTACCGCTTCACGAAGCATCCCGCGTACATCACGAAGAATCTGTCGTACTGGATGGTGTCGGTGCCGTTCGTCGAGCCGCTCGGCTGGCAGGTCGGGCTGATGCACTGCGCGGGGCTCGTCGCGATCAACCTGATCTATTACGTGCGTGCAAAAACGGAAGAACGCCACCTGATGCGCGATCCCGATTACCGCGCGTACGCCGAATGGATCGCGCAGCACGGGCTGTTCGCGCGGATCCGCCAGGCCTTCGGCGGGCAGCGTCAGCCGGCCTGACGCAGCGGCGGGCGGCCGCGCCGGCGAAAGCGCCCGCGCCGGCCGCTCGCGCACCCGCTCCCGCCCGGCCCGCCTGCGGCCAATTGTCGCGAAACGACGCGATTTTCCGCTTTTCATCGCTTTTCGTCGCTTTTCCCCGTCGATCCGGTTGCCCGCCCCGTGCGCCTCGCGTATGGTGCTGGCCGTCCGCGTGCGCCGCCGCCTCACATGGCCCGCCGCACCGCCGGACACCCGACCGTCGTCATCCGGCGACGGCCGTGCGGGCGTGCCCGCCATCACCGTCTCCGCGGCGCCGCCATGCAGCGCCGCGCATGCTTGATTGAGGAGAGAGGCGTGATCCACAAGGTCCTGATCCTGTTCGCACTCTGCATCGCGGGCCTCGCCGCGATCGCCGCCGGTTTCCAGCACATCCCCGGCTGATTCGCGGCCCCGGCTCGCTCGCCGAGCCGGGCGCCGCTTCCCTGCCCTTCCCCCGTTCCCGTTGCGATGAACCTCTTTCCCGATACGCCCGAGACGGGCGTCCTTTGCCATGCGCATCGACGTACAGCATTCCCAGCGCGACATCGACGACGAGCTCGATGCGCTTTACGCACGCCTGCACCAGCCGGGCCACCGGCTGCACGGTTTGCCGGCCGTCGCACTCGGCCGCTCGGGCCTGATCGTCCGCCACCGCGAAGCGGACGGCGAATACTTCCTGTACGTGGAAAACCCGGCCGCCCGCGAGCTGGCCGGCTACACGGTATTCAACCGTCTGCCTGAAATCCCGCGCCGCGCCGACCGCTATCTGCGCGCGCCGCACACGCGGCTGCGCGGCTCGGCGCAGCGCCGCGGCGTCGCGACGACGCTGTATCGATGGGGGCTCGATGCGGGTCTGTGCCTGATCAGCGGCGCGCGCCAGTCGGTCGGCGCGGCGCAGCTCTGGGGCGCGCTCGCGCACGACTACCGGCACGGCTTCGTCGACGTCGAGGGCCGCGCGCTGCGCTATCTCGGCGCCACGGTGCCGGACCACGTGCACGATGCGCTGCATACGCGGCGGCTGTTGCTCGGCCGCGGCTGGGATCTCGCGACATTCGCACGGGCGACCGGCATGGCGGACCCGGCGTCGCGATGACGCCGGGTCGCGCATCCGCTCGCCGAAATCCGTGCCGACGCTACCGCTTGCCCCGCGCGCCCTTCTTCGCGGTCTTCGCGCGCGGCGCTTCCTTGTCGGGCTGCGCGCCGCCGCCGGCGAGGTCTTCGAGCCAGGCCAGCGCATCGACGTAGGACAGGAACTGCTGCAGATATGCCGGCGACAATTCGCGCATCACCGACAGCGACCGGTGCACGAGACTGTTCGAATTCAGCGGCCCCGCGTTGCGCGGCACCTGGTCGAGCGACTGCCGGTACTGCTTCTCGGTGCGGACCTTCGACCATGTCGCGCGGAAGTAGTCGATCAGCGCGGGATCGATCCCGCGCCGATCGGCCTGCGCATCGCGCGCGAGCCGTTCGGCGAGCGCAGCCAGCGCGCCGCGTGTCGGCGCGGGCGGCGCCGCATCCGCCATTGGCGTTTCGCGCGCGGCCGACGCGTCGTCGGCGCGCGCGACGATCTGCGCGTAGTCGTCCAGCAGGGTCGCGAGCCGCGCGTCGAGCAGCCGGCGCGCGTCGCCGTCGAACGCGGCCGCGCGCCGCTCGAGCGCATCGATGCGATGAAACCGCACCGGATCGAGGCGATCCGCATGCTGCTCGCGCCACGCGTCGAGCTGCGCGCGGGCGGGCGTCGCGTCGTGCGTCACCGCGCCTTCCCTCCGTTCGACGCCGACTTGCGCGGCACCGGCGCGATTTCCACGCGGCGGTTCTTCGCGCGGCCTTCGTCATCCGCATTCGAGCTGACCGGCTGCTCGGAACCGAACGCGGCCGCGAACACCGACGAAGCCGGCACGCCCGCATCGATCAGCGCGCGCGTGACCGTCAGCGCCCGCTTGGCCGACAGTTCCCAGTTGTCCGCGAACAGCCGGTTGCCGGCACGCACCTGCTGGTCGTCCGCGAAGCCGCTGATCATCAGGATCTCGTCGCGCGTCTTCAGGTACGCGGCCAGCGGGCCGGCCAGCGTCTTCAGCAGGTCGCGGCCTTCCGGCTGCAGCTGATCGGAATTCAGCGCGAACAGCACGTTGCCGCTGATGCCGATGCGCCCGTTCACGAGCGTCACGCGGCCGGCCGCGAGCGGGCCCGCCAGCGCCTGTTCGAGCGACTTGCGTTGCTGCGCTTCCTGCTGGCGCGCGCGCACCGCTTCCTCAAGCTTCGACGTGAGCTGCAACTGCATGCCGATCACGCCGACGAGGATCAGCACGAACGCGCCGAGCAGCACCGACATCAGGTCGGCGAACGCGGGCCAGACCGGCGCCGATTCCGCGCCGCCGTCGATTTCGTCGTGCATGCGTTACGCTCCGACGGACGCGCGCCGGCCGGCGAGCTGTTGCAGGTCTTCGACGATCTGCTTCTGCGACATCATGCTGAGGTCGATCACCTCGCGCGCCTGCGCGACGTAGTACTCGAGCTGCTCGTCGCTGCGCGCGAGCGACTTCTCGAGCGCGGCCTCGATGCGCTGCAGATGCGCGAGCAGCTTGTCATTCGACTCGCCGAACGCCTGTACGGCCATCCCGAACGCGTCGCCGAGGCTCGCGACCTCGACCGCGCCCGCCGTGACCTGCGCGGTCGCCGAATCGAGCCGGTGCGCCTGCGCTTCGACGGTGTCGTTGAAACGCGCGCCGATACGGTCGAGCAGGTCCGCCGACGTGCTGACGAGCGCGTCGATCGCGCCGCGCTGTTCGGTCGACGCATGGTTGACGGCGCCGAGCAGCGTTTCGAGCGTCGCGAGCAGGCGGCTGCGCTCCTCGAGCATCGCGGTGTCGTGCGCCAGGCTGTCGGACAGCCGCTGGCGCAGCTCGGCGACGACGTCGGCCGCGGCCTTCGGCGCTTCCGATGCGGCCTGCACGAGGCGCGCGATCTCGTTGATCGTGTCGCTCGCATGCGCCTGCGCCTGCGCGGTGATGTCGTTCGCGGTGCGGGCCAGCGTGTCGCAGATGTCCTGCTGGCGCGTCGCGGCCTGCGCGCTCGTCTGCTGCCATTCGTCGCGCAGCGCGGCGGCCATCGCGGCCAGCGAGTCGTTCCAGGCCGACAGACGCTGTTCGTCGCGCGCGGCCAGTTGCGTCTGCAGGCCCGCATGCGAATCGCGGATCGTCGCCAGCAGATCGTTCGAGCGCTGTTCGAAAGTCGCGGCCTGTGCGGCGAGATCGCGTGTCGTCTGGGCCAGCGCGTCGCAGATCTCCTGCTGACGGCCCGCGCTGTGCACGCCGGCACGCTGCCATTCGTCGCCGAGCTTCGCGGCCATCGCAGCCAGCGAGTCGTTCCAGGCCGACAGGCGTTGCTCGTCGCGTGCGGTCAGTTCCGATTGCAGGCCCATATGCGATTCGCGGATCGTCGTCAGCAGGTCGTTCGAACGCTGTTCGAAAGTCGCGGCCTGTGCGGCGAGATCGCGCGTCGTCTGGGCGAGCGCGTCGCAGATTTCCTGCTGACGGCCTGCGCTGTGCACGCCGGCACGCTGCCATTCGTCGCCGAGCTTCGCGGCCATCGCAGCCAGCGAGTCGTTCCAGGCCGACAGGCGCTGTTCGTCGCGTGCGGTTAGTTCCGATTGCAGGCCCGTATGCGATTCGCGGATCGTCGTCAGCAGGTCGTTCGAACGCTGTTCGAAAGTCGCGGCCTGCGCGGCGAGATCGCGCGTCGTCTGGGCGAGCGCATCGCAGATTTCCTGCTGACGGCCCGCGCTGTGCACGCCCGCACGCTGCCATTCGTCGCCGAGCTTCGCGGCCATCGCGGCCAGCGAGTCGTTCCAGGCCGACAGGCGCTGCTCGTCGCGTGCGGTCAGTTCCGATTGCAGGCCCGTATGCGATTCGCGAATCGTCGTCAGCAGGTCGTTCGAGCGTTGCTCGAAAGTCGCGGCCTGCGCGGCGAGATCGCGCGTCGTCTGGGCCAGCGCATCGCAGATTGCCTGCTGACGTCCCGCGCTGTGCTCGCCCGCACGCTGCCATTCGTCGCCGAGCTTCGCGGCCATCGCAGCCAGCGACTCGTTCCATGCCGACAGACGCTGCGCGTCGCGCGACGCGAGCTCGGTCTGCAGATTCGCATGCGCGTCGCGCATCGCGGCCAGCGTCGATGCCGAATGCCGCTCGAACGTCGCGGCGGCTTCGCCCAACGCGCGCGCATGCTGGCCGGCCAGCGCATCGCCGACCTGCTCCTGGCGCGCCAGCGCGTCACGCCATGCGTCCGCGAGGCGGCCCTCGGTCGATTCGAGGCGCGTCGCGACGCCGTCGAGCAGGTCCGTCGAACGCTGCGCGAACGTGTCGGTGAACTGGCCGAGCGTCGTCTGCAACTGCTGCGCGACCGCGTCGCCGGCACGGCGCTGCTCGTCGAGCGCGCGCGTCCAGACGGTCGTCACGTTCGCGGTGGTCTTCTCGAAACCGTCGGTCAGCCCGTCGAGCTGACGCTGCACGGCGCCCGTCACGGTGTCGCGCAGCGCGGCCATCTCCTGCGCGAGGCCCGTCATCGTCGCCGCGACCACCGGCTGCAGCGCGGCGCCGGCCACGCGCGCGCTTTCGGCGGCGCTTTCCTTCAGCGCATCGCCGACATTCGACGCGAGCCCCGCATACGCGCGCTCGGTCCGGTCGAAGAACGCCTGCTGGCTTTCGAGCTGGCGATCGTGCAGCGCGACGCTGCGCGCCTCGAGCGTCGTCATCATCGTCTGCAGCCGGTCGACCAGCGCCGGCATCACGTCGGCCTGGCGCTGCAGCAGCCGGAACGACTCGTCGCGCTGGTGCGCATGCGAATGCACGCGCAGCGTCGTCGCGATCTTCGCGTCGAGCTGCGCGGCCGCGTCGGTCCGCTCGCGGCGCACGAGCGCGGACAGCAGCCCGAGCATCGCCGACGTCGCGACGCCCGCGATCGACGTGCCGAACGCAAACCCGAGCCCCTTCACCGGCGCGATCAGCGACGCGCGGATCGCGTCGAGGTCGGTCGCGCTTTCGAGCGCGGCGCCCGTGCCCTTCAGCGTGACGACCATCCCGAGCAGCGTGCCGAGCATCCCGAGCAGCACCAGCAGGCCGACCAGATAGGGCGTCAGCGACGGGCCCGGCAGCGCGACGCGCGCGCCTTCGATACGCGCGCGCACCGCGCCGCGCAGGCCCGGATGCAGCGCGTCGAGCCAGGCGTCGAGTTTCGCGGGCGGTTCGGACAGGCCCGCGACCGCGCGCGACAGCGTCGCGGTCGCCTGCCGGTAGCGCTGCAGCTCCCAGGCGCCCGCGACGTAGCACGCGCCGATCAGCAGCGTGACGGCCGCCGCCAGCGGGTTCGACGCGACATAGCCGGCGCCGATCCAGCACACGGCGATCAGACCGGCGATGAAGACAACGAGATCAAGACGAATTCTGGACATAGCGTAGTAAACAGACCTAGCAGGTACGAAGGGCCGCGAGCAGCCCCTCGACCGTTTGAAACCGGATTTCGAGTTCGGCGAGCAGGACGCTCTGCATCTCGTCGCGGAACGTGTCGAGCCATGCGCCGGGCACGATCGCCGCGGGCCGCGCCGCGTCGGCATCGACATCGGCATCGGCCGGCGCGTCGGCCTGTGCGGCGGCGAGCGCCTGACGCTCCGCGTCGCGCAGCTTCTCGAAGCGCGTGCCGAGCAGCGCGGGCACGGCCGACAGCAGGCTGCGCTCGCGCGCGCCGAGCACGCGCTCCATGATCGCGTCGAGCGACGCGAGCCGCGCCATGCCGGGCGAGCGCGCCGCAAGCGCGACGCGCAGGCGGCCGCGCAGCTGGCCGATCGCCGTCTCCATCTCCTGCTGCAGCAGCAGCGTGCGCTGGCGGAAATCGGCGAAGTCGGCCGTATCGGCGGGCGGCGGTGGCGGCTCGCCCGGGCGTCGCCGCGCGCGCCGCTGGTTGAGCGCGGTGATGGCCTGCGCGAGATCGTGGCGCACGCGCGCGCAGTCGCGCTCAGCGTCGTGGCCGCGCACGCCGGCCGCGACGCCGGGCGGGCTCGCGTTCAGCGCGGACGACAGCGTGATCGCGTCGGTCCAGCCGAGCCACTGGCTCAGTCGGTCCGACAGCGTCTGCCGTGATTCCGCGACGTCGGCATCGGCCAGGCGCGCGAGCAGCCGAACGAGGGTCGGTCCACTCAATGCCGGGCGCGGGGAAGCGTGCACCATGCTGCGAACAGTCAAAAAAGGCAGCAGTTTACACGTCGTCGGGACCGGGACCGCCAGAATCGCGGACGCGATGGCGGCCGGCGCGCTGCGAGACGGGCCACGATGCCCGCCGGGCAAGGCTGGCGGCGTATCGCCGGCCGGCCTGCAACGGCCGGAGCCGAAGCCCCGTCGTCGTATCCGGCGGCGCAGCAGGGGCGCGCACGGCGCCCGCGCCGCCGGTCAGATTCCCGCTTTCGGCGCGTTCAGGATCAGCCGCAGGCCGAGCAGCGTGATCGCGCCGGCGGCGATCCGGTCGACCCATCTCTTCGCGCGCAGGTAGAGCTCGCGCGGCCGCCGCGTCGAGAAGCACAGCGCGACGAGCGTGTACCAGCCGAATTCGACGCCGAACACCAGCGGCGGCAGCGCCAGATAGCACCACAGCGGCGGATGCTGCGGCAGCAGCGCCGCGAAGATGCTGCCGTACCAGATCGCCGTCTTCGGGTTGCTGAGCTGGGTCGTGAGGCCGGTCCAGAACGACCGGCTCGCGCGGCCGGCGCCCGCAGCCTGTGGATCGTCCATCGCGATCGGCCGGTCCGCGCCGCGCCAGATCTTCGACGCCATGTAGATCAGGTAGGCGCCCCCTGCCAGCTTGAGGCCCACGTACAGCCATTCGACGGCCTGCAGCAGCGTATAGAGCCCGGCCAGCGCGACGCCGCCGAACACGATGCCGCCGATGCCCATGCCGAGCGCGGTCGCGAGGCCGTCGCGGCGCGACAGGCCGATCGAGTTGCGGGCGACCAGCACGAAGCTCGGGCCCGGAATCATCGCGCCGAGCCACAGCGCGGCCAGAATGGCGAATACGGCAGCTGACGCAGTCATCGGCATCTCCTTGAGCGGACCCGACGGTCCAGTAGATGATTCTGGCACGCTTCGCGCGCGGCCGAAAGCGGGCGCGCGCTGGTATGCTGGCGTCGCCCGCGCGCCGCGCCATGCGTCCTGTCCCCCTGACCACCCACACCGCCATGAAGCCGCTTCGCCTGCTGCTCCCGCTGCTTGCCGCGCTGTCCGCCAGCGCACGGGCCGACGACCTGCCGAAGTCGATCGCGGCGCAACTGCCGCCCGGCTACCAGCCGATGCTCGCGCAACCGGGGCCGGACCTCGACAACGGACGGCACAGCTTCCTCGTGGTCGTGCATCGCGACGTCGACACGCGCGACCACCCGTCGCCGCGCCCGCTGCTCATCTACGAGGAACAGGCCGACCATGCGTACCGGCTCGCGGCGCGCAACGACAGCGTCGTGCTGCGCGCGAACGAGGCGATGCAGTGCGACCCGTTCGAATTCGCCGACGACGGGCTGGCGGTGAAGGGTCGCTATTTCACGGTGCAGAACGCAGTCGCGTGCGGACAGCACTGGAGCGATTACGTGACGTTCCGCTACGACCCGCGCACGCACGGCTGGGTGTTTTCGAGCCAGATCGATACCGAGTCGTTTCCGCTCGACGACAAGCCCGACTCCGTCACGGTGACGCGCGCCGACCCGCACCGGCCGGTGTCGTTCAGCCAGTGGCGCCGCAAGGAATGAAAACTGCGCGTCGCGCATATCGATGCCGGCGGCAGCGCCCTTTTTCAACGCAGCGAGCGCCGGCCGTCCGGCATGCCGTGCGCAAGCGGCCGCCAACCGGTCTACCATAGGCGCTCGCCGTCTCGTGAACGGGCGTGCGCCGCGCGGCCCCGCCCCGCATGCTTGTCCCACGTTGAACCAGCGCAGGAGGACGTCATGACGCAACACTTCGACGCGATCGTCATCGGCACCGGGCAAGCCGGCCCGCCGCTCGCCGAGCGGCTGTCGCGCGCCGGCATGAAAGTCGCCATCGTCGAGCGCAACCGTTTCGGCGGCACCTGCGTCAACACCGGCTGCATTCCGACCAAGACGCTGATCGCCAGCGCGTACGCCGCGCAGCTCGCGCGGCGCGCGAGCGAATACGGCGTGTCGGTCGGCGGCCCCGTCAGCGTCGACATGAAGGCCGTGAAGGCGCGCAAGGACCAGATCGCCGGCCGCTCGAACCGCGGCGTCGAGCAATGGGTGCGCGGGCTCGACAACGCAACCGTGTTCCAGGGGCACGCGCGCTTCGAACGCGCCGACGCGGTGCGCGTCGGCGACACGCTGCTCGAAGCGCCGCGCATCTTCATCAACGTCGGCGGGCGCGCGCTGGTGCCGCCGATGCCGGGCCTCGACACGGTGCCCTACCTGACCAACTCGACGATGATGGACGTCGACTTCCTGCCCGAGCATCTGGTGATCGTCGGCGGCAGCTATGTCGGCCTCGAATTCGGCCAGATGTACCGCCGCTTCGGCTCGCGCGTGACGATCGTCGAGAAAGGCGCGCGGCTGATCCGGCGCGAGGACGAAGACGTGTCGCAGGCCGTGCGCGACATTCTCGAAAACGAAGGCATCGACGTGCAGCTCGACGCGAACTGCCTGAGCGCGCGGCGCGACGGCGACGGCGACGGCATCGTGATCGGCCTCGACTGCGCGGGCGGCGGGCGCGAGGTCGCAGGCTCGCACCTGCTGCTCGCAGTCGGCCGCGTGCCGAACACCGACGATCTCGGGCTCGACCGCGCCGGCGTCAAGACCGATGCGCACGGCTATATCGAGGTCGACGAACAGCTGCGTACCAATGTCTCCGGCATCTGGGCGCTCGGCGACTGCAACGGCCGCGGCGCGTTCACGCACACCGCGTACAACGACTACGAGATCGTCGCGGCCAACCTGCTCGACAACGACCCGCGCAAGGTGTCCGACCGCGTCACCGCGTACGCGATGTACATCGACCCGCCGCTCGGGCGCGCCGGGATGACGCTCGCGGAAGCGAAACAGACGGGCCGCCGGCTGCTGCTCGGCACGCGTCCGATGATGCGCGTCGGCCGCGCCGTCGAGAAAGGCGAGAGCCAGGGCTTCATGAAGGTGATCGTCGACGCGGACAGTCACGCAATCCTCGGTGCATCGATCCTGGGCGTCACCGGCGACGAGGTCGTGCACAGCATGCTCGACGTGATGACGGCCGGCGCGCCCTACACGACGATCAGCCGCGCGATGCACATCCACCCGACCGTGTCGGAACTCATACCGACGCTGCTGCAGGACCTGCATCCGGTCGAATGACCCGCGACGCGCGACGGGCGGCCGTCGCGCGCGTACGCGGTCAGGTTTCGAAATAGCGCGGCCGATCGATATCGGCGATCAATCCGGGCTGCACCGGCGCCCAGTCGAGCGAGGCGCGCGTGCGCTCGCTCGTCGCCGCCGCGTCCATCCCGGCGAACATCGCGAACCAGCCGAAGTGTTCGGCCGCCTCCTGCGCGGATTTCGCGACGACCGGCAGATTCAGCCGGCGGCCGATCACTGCGGCGATCTCGCGGAACGGCACGCCCGTATCGGCGACCGCGTGATAGCGCGCGCCCGCCGTTCCGTGCTCGACGGCGAGACGATAGACGCGCGCCGCGTCGAGCCGGTGCACGGCCGGCCAGCGGTTGCCGCCGTCGCCGATGTAGGCCGACGCGCCTTTCTCGCGCGCGAACGCGATCAGGCGCGGCACGAATCCGTGATCGCCGTCGCCGTGCACGGACGGCGGCAGGCGCACGACCGACGTGTGCACGCCGCGCGCGTCGAGCGCGGCCGCGGTCGTCTCGGACGCGCGCGGATAGTTCGCCGAGACCGGCACCGGCGGATCGTCCTCCGTCGCCGCGCGCCCGGGCGCGACGAGCGCGAGCCCCGACGTGACGACGAGCGGCCGCGACGAGCCGGTCAGCGCCGCGCCGAGCGTCTCGATCGCGCGGCGGTCGAGTTCGCAGTTCTCGGCAAAACGCGAGAAGTCGTGATTGAATCCCGTATGGATCACCGCGTCGGCGTGCGCGGCGCCGCTGGTCAGGCTGTCGAGATCCTCCAGCGACCCGCGATGGACGTCGGCGCCGGCCGCCGCCACCGACGCGGCCGCCGCGTCGGAACGCGCCAGGCCGAGCACCGAGTGCCCGGCGGCAATGAGTTCGGCCACGACGGCGGAACCGACGAAGCCCGACGCTCCCGTAACGAATACACGCATGTTCAAACCCTCCGGATGGCATGGAGGATTACTATCCGTCGACGGCTGCTCACGGTGAAGCCGTGACGGTTTACTGGTAAACGGACTAACAGGCTATGGCTGACGCACCCGACAACCTGCTCGGCGCGTACCTTCGGGACCGCCGCGAGAAACTCGACCCGGCCGCGCTCGGGCTGCCCGTCGGGCGACGTCGCACGCCGGGCCTGCGGCGCGAGGAAGTCGCGCAGCGCGCCCATGTGAGCGCCGCATGGTACACGTGGCTCGAACAGGGGCGCGGCGGCGCGCCGTCGGCCGACGTGCTGGACCGGCTCGCGCGTGCGCTGATGCTGAACGAAGCGGAGCGCGAGCACCTGTTCCTGATCGGTGTCGGGCATCCGCCCGAAGTGCGCTACCACGCGACCGAACACGTGACGCCGCGCGTGCAGCATGTGCTCGACTCGCTCGAAGCCAGCCCGGCGATCGTGCGCACCGCGACCTGGGACGTGATCGCGTGGAACGACGCGGCCGCCGCGACGCTGACCGATTACGCGACACTGCCGCCGCACGCGCGCAACATCCTGCGGCTGATCTTCGTCGACAGCGGCGTGCGCGATGCGCAGCCGAACTGGGAACGCGTTGCACGGTTCGCGGTGGGCGCGTTTCGCGCCGATATCGCACGCGGCGGCGCGACGCGGACCGTGCAGGCCTTCGTCGACGAGATGCGCGCGACGAGCGCCGAATTCGACGCGATGTGGCGCGACCACGCGATCAGTTCGAGCGACGAAGGCACCAAGGAGATTCGTCATCCGGCCGTCGGACGCATTTCGCTCGAATATTCGACGTTCACCGTCGGCGGCCGGCCCGACCTGACGCTCGTGATCTTCACGCCCGAGACGGCAGTCGATCGTGCGCACATCCGGACGCTGGTGGCTGCGCGCGCAGCGGCGGCCAGGGCGCTCGACATTCACTCATGACCGAGCCGAGGGCGGTGGTGAAAGCGGAAAGATGCCGCGCGAATGCGCGGTGCCTTGCTCACAAACTCCGCTGCCTTTCGTAGACGCGAGCGAAGCGGCCTGCCTCGCTGTCGGGGAAGGTCGCGCCTCGCGGCAGCCGCGGTCGATATTTTTCAATCTGACGTCGAATCGCGCTCGCTCGTCTACGCTGCGCTAACCGTGGCCAATCTGCTCAAGCCACGCCTTCAATTGACGCGTACGATCCCGTGTTCTGTCGATTTCGCAAGTCAGCAGATCGAGATTGCGATCTGCACCTGCCTCGTTTATCAGATACCAAGCGGCACACTCGTTGTCGAGAAAACGGATCCATTGCCGCTGAGCCTCGACGAATTTCACCTTGAGTGCCGGATAGTTGACGTACTCGCCACGCGGCCGGGACATCGCCTTCAAGACCTTTTGGTAGGTACGGTTCAATTCGTCGTCTGCCTGCTGAAACTCATCCTGACTACGCTGCTGCAAGCGCTCCCGCGCCACACTGTCAGGTTCGCAGCTTTGCGCTTGCGCAGCGGTGAGCCACGCAAATGTCAGCGCAGTGACGACGCCAAGCGCCACACGACGCGAACCGGACGTCGATGCGCGGATATGCATTCTTGCTCCCATACCTTCTTTCCCCGTTCATAGGGTGACCGGACTGGTTCCGGCGTCGATCGCGGTCGACAACGCCGACTGAACGCAGCGAATGCGGTTGGCGCGGAGATTCCGTGCGCATGCCGACATGAGCTGTTCCTTACCGCCTCCTCGATCGATAAAGCGTGGGCCAGTCACCGGGTTCAAAACCACCACAGCTATCCTGCCGCGACGCCGCCGAAATCCGGAATGCCCGACCATCCCAGATCCACTCGGCCTGAAACCCGCAATCGGCCAGCCCGCGCCCCTTGGCGAACGTGGAAAGGACGCCAGTCGCAGGATCGAAGCTCGGCTCGACCAGCGAGGGCTCCAAAACGCCCCCTGCCGGATTCGTCAGCTTGATGGGCTCCGCCGCCCCGTTACCGACGCGAGGAACAACGAACACGTCCGACGATCCCTGGTAGGCGCCCTGAATGCACGGAAGGAAAACCAGCGCCTGCCGTTCATCGAGTGCATACGCGCCTTCATCGAGATACTTCGAGGCATTCTTGTCGCAACGACTGCCGTCCCGGCTACGCTGCGCGCGCTCGATCAGGCGCTTTTCCTCTTTATCGGACAACTGCGAAGCGATCTTCCGCGTCGGTACGATCGGCAGCGGCGGTGCGGATATAACCCGGGACGCGGGTGCGGAGCCCTTGCGGATCAACGCGGTCACGCCGCCGATTCGCCCCTGCCGATCGTCGATACGCAATAGAGCGGCGACCATGCCGTCGAGTGGAATATAGGTGCGCGCATCCGAACCGACCTGAAGCTTTCTGCCATCGCGAAGCCGGGATACGAATGCGGCCACGGCCGCCGGCTCCGTTGTCGAAAAAGTCGCGACATCGTTGACGAGATCGACATCCACGCTCCAGGACGACTCGTCCAGCCGCAACGGTTCTCCATCGACACGCAGGTCGCCGAGACCGATGCTCGTGTCGGTTGCGACATTGAGCCGTGCTTCAACAGAGCCGCGCGGGCCGGCCGCGCGAATGAAGCGCAGGTCCCCGCGGAATTCGCCCTCGGCCGCGAAACCCCTCGCCTCACAGGTCAGGCCGTTGTCGCAGGCGACCAGCCATGACTTATAGGTGTCATAGCTGGGCGCGCTAACCGCCTCCTCGGGGGCGGCCGTGGCGACAAGCGGGATGGCGGCGCCGGCGAAAACAGCAATGAGCATTGCGCCCCTCTCGATGACGCGTTTTTTCATGTCGTTTTATCGAGTCAAGATGACGTGCATCGTAACGGAAATGACCGCCGGGCGACGAACCTGTGTCGGTGCGAAACATCGCCACTTGCGACTGATGGCAAATCGGTAAAATCCCGGCGCATCGTGTCGCCAGGAAAAATACTCCCGCCAACCCGGTCCGACATGCAAAGCCGAGGCTCGACTGAAGGCTCAATTCTCGACGATCTGCGCGTCGGGGGCGTGCGGCCTCGATTGGCCGAACGCGCCCCTCACCCCCACACAAACGCCGCCACAGCCTCCACAACCCCCTCCGCCAGCGGCAAATCCGGATTCGAATACGCGGCGATGTTCTCCTGCCGATTCGAGGTGCGAACCGTTTTGAGAACATGATTGGCATCGGCAATCAACGCCATTTCAGCGCGCGGATTGGCCTGCTTCAACCGCTCCGCATCCTGAACACCGACCTGGATATCCCGCGTCCCCTGCACGATCAGCACGGGCTTCACGCAATCCGCCAGCAGCGCCGCCGGATCGATCGTCAATTCGCTCATCAGAAAGCGCTGGACCTGCGGCGCGAACAATCGCATCAGCGCCGGATGAATCCGGCTCGCGTCCACCCGCTCCCCGCCCTCCAGCGACGCGAGTATCGACATCGCGTTTTCCAGCACGGGCGCATTCGCGGGGTTGTCCCGCAATTGTTGCCTCAACACCTGCCCCACCGGACGTCCCGCCGTAGCGACCAGGATCAGGCCGGCAACGTCGGCCCTCTGCCGCGCCGCTAGCAACGCCACCAGCCCACCCTCGCTATGCCCGAGCAGCCACACGCGCGAAGCGCCCGTCCGTGCGCGGATGGCCGCGACCCAGGCGTGAATGTCGGCGACGTAGTCGTCGATCGCGACATCGTTGGCATCCGGTATCGCCGACGCACTGCCATACATGCCGCGCTTGTCGATACGCACCGACGCGATTCCCTTGCCGAGCAATCCCTCCGCGAGCAACCGGCAGGTCGAAGGCTGCACCCCGTTCGGTCCGTTGCCATTCCTGTCGGTCGCACCCGAGCCCGGCACGATCAGCACCACCGGCACATCGCCGACGGCCGGCGACAACAGCGTGCCTTTCAACGGTCCGGCCGGCCCCGGCGCCTCGATCTCCGCCTGCATTGCCGATAAAGAACTGCCCGAATGAAGATCCATGGTCGTTGCGATACACGTGAGAAGCGCCATCCATGTCATGCCGACGGCGCACGAGCCAACCGGCACGGGCCGGGTGACGGCGACGCCCCGGCAGCACAGTGATTGATTGTCGACGATGACGCCTGCGCCGTCGAGCGTCAGCGCGTAGCCGGGCATCGCCGAACCCGCCGCGTCGCCGACGTCGCATCGCGCAGTCAACCGCCCACCCGTCCCGCCCGGTAATGACTCCGCCCCCACAGCGTCGCGGGTTCGTCGAGCAGATGCCGCAGTCCGCTGCGCGCATACGTCGCTTCCGCGACCTCGTTCACGCGTTCGAGGATTTCCCGCTCGTCGACCGACAGCACGCGGCGGTCCTCCATCAGCACGCGGCCGCCGACCATCGTCATGCACACGTCGGCCGCGTTCGCGAAGCAGGTCACGCGATAGACGGGCATGTTCATCGGCATCATGTGCGGCCGGAACAGGTCGACCAGGATGATGTCGGCAAGCTTGCCCGCTTCGAGCGAACCGACCTCGTGATCGATCGACAGCGCCTTCGCCGCGTCGATCGTCACCATCTCCAGCACCTTGCCGTGCGGCAGCACGTCCGGGTCGCGGAAGTGCCGGCGATGGTAGTGCATGCACTGCCACATGTGCCGGAACATGTCGTAGCCGCGATCGGGCGCAGCACCGTCCGACGCGATCGCGACCGTCACGCCCGCGTCGATCAGTTCGGGCACCGGACAGCGTCCGATGATCGACATGATCGCGCTCGGGTTGTGGACGATCGCCGTGCCCGTCTCGACGCAGGCCGCGATATCGTCGTCGGTCAGGTCGATGCTGTGCGACATGAAGGAGCCGCGGCCGAGCAGCCCGAGTTCGCGATGCGCGAAGGCGAGCGTGCCGGCGCGGTGGCCGTCCTGCGTGAACGTGAGCCCGCGCTCGTGCGCGAGTGCGCCGTAGCGCGCGGCCTCGTCGCGAAAATCGCGCTCGTATTGCGCGAGTTCCGGGTCGTGCCCGGGACAGTAGACGGGCAGCGTCAGCGCGATCCGGATCCGGCCGTCGGCGTCGCCGTGGCACGCGTCGACGATCTCGTTGCACACGTCGTACATCGTGTCGAAGTCGATGTCGCGCGTCTCGCTGCCGTCCGCCGTATGGCGCGTATACGCGCGCGGCGCGGGCGGCCGCGACGGGCCGACCGCGACGATCGAGCGCGTGCCCGTACGCACGACGGCGTCGCAGTGACGGCGCGCGTAGACGGGATCGTCGACGCGCATGATCGAGTTGCCGCCGCCGAGCAGCGACACGCCGGTCGTCACGCCGGCCTTCAGCCGCTCGAGCGCCGCGAGATGCGATTCGGTTTCCCAGAACGCCTCGTCCGAGCCGCGCGTGTAGATCGTCTCGGCCGCCGCCGTCCACGCGTCGCCGTCCGCGCCGCCGATCGTGCGCAGCATCGCATGGCCCGCATGCGCATGCGCGTCGATCAGGCCCGGCAGCACGGCCTTGCGGCGCGCGTCGATCGTGCGTGCCGCGCGGTAGCGCGCCTGCAGCGCGTCGGTGTCGCCGACGGCAACGATGCGCTCGCCCTTTACGGCGACCGCGCCGTGCTCGATCACGCGTCGCTGCGGATCGAGCGTGATCACGCAACCGTTCGCGATCAGCACGTCGATCGCTTCGCGAGGGTCGTCGATAGTCATGGCCTCAAGTCCTGTTGTGGTTCGGCTCGATGAAGTCCGGCCCCGCGACGAAGCCGGACAGTAAAAGGCTCGCGCCCGTCATGCGGATCCGACCGTCGTCACGCCGCGCGCGCGCAGCCTGCGCTGCACCGCGCTGATCGCGACGAACACCGCCGCGTTCACGGCGAGCGCGACCAGCCCCGGGTTAATCGACGTCAGCGTGCCCGGCGCACCGGGCAGCAGCGACGCGAGCGTCACGCCGTAGTAGTTCGTCATCGCGATCACGACCGCGCCCGCGGCGATCCCCGCGAACGCGCCTTCGCGCGTGCCGAACGGCCGCTTCAGGAAACTCGACGCGAGCATCGGCACCAGCTGGGTGAGCAGGCTCGACGAGAAGATCGCCAGCGTGACGAAGGTCGCGCCGCCGCGCAGCACGAAGTAGACGACGACCAGCGTGAAGATCGGCAGCGCGATCCGTGCGACGCGCGCGACGTCGCGATCGGTCGCGTTCGGCGCGAAGCCTTCGCGGTAGATGTTGCGCGCAATCGTCGTCGACGCGTTCAGCATGATCAGCGAGCCCGGCACCAGCGCGGTCAGCAGCCCCGTGCCGCCTACCACGCCGACGAACCACGCGGGGAAGGTCTGCTTGACGAGCCGCAGCAGCGCGAGATCGGTCTGCGCGCCTTCGAGCCCGTGCACGGTCAGCACGGCCGCGAAGCCGACGAGGAACAGGAACGCGATCAGCACCTGGTACAGCGGCATCAGGATCACGTTGCGGCGCAGCGCGCGCTCGTCCTTCGCGACGTAGATCGCGGTGAAGCCGTGCGGATACAGGTAGTAGCCGAGCGACGTGAGCAGGATCGTCGAGTTGTACCAGCTCAGGTTGAAGCCGTGCGCGGGCATCCGCAGCAGTTCGGGATGGACGGCGTCGATCTTCGCGAACATCGCGCCGAGGCCGCCGTAGTAATGGATCGGCAGGTACAGGCCGAGAAAGATCGCGATGCCGAGGATCAGCACGTCCTTGACGATCGCGATGTTCGCCGAGCCGTGGATGCCCGACACGACCATGTAGGCCGCCATCAGCGTCGCGGCAATCCAGATCGCGGCCGACTGCGGAATCAGCCCGTACGACATCTCCGACACGATCACGCCGAGCCCGCGCAACTGGATCATCAGCAGCGACACCATCGCGAACACCGCGACGACCGACACGAGCACGCCGATCGCGCGGCTGTCGTACTTCGACGCGAAGTAGTCGGCGAACGACACGAGTCCGCGCTCCTTCGCGTAACGCCAGATCGCGGGCAGCATCCAGTAGCCGATCACGAACGCGAGGCAGCCGTACGACAGGATGTAGAACGCGGGCACGCCCTTGCTGTAGGTCCAGCCGCTCGCGCCGAGGAACGAGAACGTCGAGAACGCCTCGCCGGCCATCAACAGGAACGTGAGCAGCGAGCCGAAGCCGCGCCCGCCGACCGCCCACTGCTCGAGGCTCAGCTTGCGGCCGCGCCGCGCCATCAGGCCGATCGCGAGCGCGAATGCCGCAAACGCGGCGATGATGACGATCGATGCGTTCATCGCGCGTCTCCCGTGCGGCCGTCGCGGGCCGCGTCGCGTTCGTCGAGGCGGAACAGGATCGCGAGGATCGCGGCGGTCGCCGCCATCCAGATCAGGTTCCACACGAGCAGGAACGGCAGCCCGAACAGCAGCGGACGCACCTCGGCGATCGAGCCGCCCGCATACATCCCGACGAACGGCAATGCCGCCAGCAACAGTTTGAGTTTCATGTCAGCCTCCGGAAGACGCGCGTACGCATCGGAACATCGATACTTCAGAACTTCTGGCGGATGCCGGCGACGAGCGCGACCTGCGACGTCGTCGACGACGGGCCGTCGGTGCCGTTGATCCACGCGCCGCCGACCGCCGCGGACGCCTTCTGGTAGAAGCCGTTCACATACACGTCGGTGCGCTTCGACAGCAGGTATTGCACGCCGGCCGACACCTGGTGGTAGTGGCCGCCGGCGTCGCCGCGCGCGACCTGCGTGTACGTGTAGCCGGCCGCCGCCATCAGCGCGGGCGTGAACAGATAGCGCAGGCTGCCTTCGTAGTTGTCGAAGCGCAGCGAGCCGCCGGCGGCCATCGCGAAGTTCGAGCCCGTGTACAGCAGCCCGAGCGTCGCCGGTCCGAACGCGTAGTTGCCGCCCGCGCCCCAGATCTGCTGGCGAATCGCGTGCGCGAGGCCTGCGCCGAACACCGACGCCGAGGCCGGGTAGTAGTTGTCGGACGCGACCGCGCCGGTCGCGCTGACGGCCGGATGATTCATCCGTGCATACGCGGCGCCCGCGTTGAGCGGCCCGTTCACGTAGGTGAGGCCCGCACTCCAGCTGTTGTCGTTCGCGAAGCCGGTCGAATTCGAGAAGCCGTAGACGAGGTTCGCCTGCAGGCCGGCGATCGTCGGCGACACGTACTTGACCGCGTTGTTGGTGCGGAACGTGTTGTTGATGTCGTCGTTGTCGAACGGATGCGTCGAATACTGCGCGAGGAAGCTGCTCATCTGCAGCGAGCCGAGGACGTCCTGCGTCGAGTTGTACTGACGGCCGAGCGTCACCGCGCCCCAGCTCGCGCCGCTCAGCCCGACCCACGCCGAGCGGCCGAACATCCGGCCGCCCTGTCCGAGCGCGCCGTTCGCGACGTTGAAGCCGTTCTCGAGCCGGAAGTTCGCCTTCAGGCCGCCGCCGAGATCCTCGCTGCCGAGCAGCCCCCAGCGCGGGCCCGATTCGTTGCCGCCGGTGAACTGCCAGGCAGAATGGCCCTTCAGGTTGTTCGTATAGGTCACGCCCGCGTCGACGATCCCGTACAGCGTCACGCTCGACTGCGCATGCGCGGCGCCCGCCGCGCCCAGCATCGCGATGCCGGCGCACAGGCATGCGGCGCCCGCCTTGCCACCCTTCACTCGCACCATTTGCGTCATCTCCTCTCCAGACCTGCTCTTCGATGTTTTATCGGTTGAATCTGCCGATCCACGCCGGCATGGCCGGGGTTGTATAGACAGTCCCCGGATGGTATCCAGCCGAATTCGCATGCAGAAATGAAATGTTCAACTGGCGGGCAGTGGCAAATCGAATGGTGGGGAAACGGAAAGGAAACGCCCGGCACAACCCGGCCGCGAAACAGGAATGAAAGCAAACGCGCCCGCACCGCGCGGCGCATCGAGCCTCGGCACGCAAGGCTCACGTAAGAAAGCTGACGAAACGGCGACGCGACCATCATTTGCGGGAGTGATGACACCCCCCTTTTTCTGCGGATTTGACCGGTGTCGGCGGCGCCGACAACACTAGCCCGCAGCGCCGCATCGAGACGGCGCGTCCCGCCCCCTTCAGAGTCCGCCATGTATCCGACCGACACCGTGCAGTCCCCGAGCGCCGCCCCGCCGCTCGCCGACCGGCAGCTTCGCCGCATCGTCATCGCCTCCGTCGCCGGCAACGCGATGGAGTGGTACGACTTCTTCGTGTACGGCACGGCCGCGGCGCTCGTGTTCGGCCACGTGTTCTTTCCGCCCGGCGCATCGCCGCTCGCCGGCAGCCTCGCCGCGTTCGCGGCGTTCGCGCTCGGCTTCGTCGCGCGGCCGCTCGGCGGGATCGTGTTCGGCCACGTCGGCGACCGCTACGGGCGCAAGGCGTCGCTGGTATGGACGCTGCTGATCATGGGCGCATCGACGTTCGCGATCGGCCTGCTGCCGACCTACGCGCAAGCCGGCATCTGGGCGCCGGCCGCGCTCGTCGTGCTGCGCCTGCTGCAGGGCGTCGCGTCCGGCGGCGAATGGGGCGGCGGCGTGCTGATGATCAGCGAGAACGCGCCGCCCGAGCAGCGCGGCTACTACGCCGCGTGGAGCCAGCTCGGCGTCGGCGGCGGCTTCGTGCTGTCGTCGGCCGCGTTTCTCGCGGCGCAGGCGCTGCCGGGCGACGCGTTTCACAGCTGGGGCTGGCGACTGCCGTTCCTCGCGAGCATCGTCATCTTCGCGATCGGCATCTACATCCGCCGCCATCTGCCGGAAAGCCGCGACTACGAGCAGGCCGGCAAGCGCGGCGCGCATGCGCACCTGCCGATCGTCGAATGCATCCGCCGTCATCCGAAGGAAATCCTGCTCGCGATGGGGCTGCGAGTCGCGGAGAACGGCGGCGCCTATATCTTTCTCGCGTTCTCGCTCGTCTACGGCAAATACGTCGGGATTCCGAACGGCGTGATGCTGACCGGCGTGATGATCGCGATGATCGTCGAGATGGGTGCGATGCTCGCGTGGGGCCGGCTGTCCGACCGGATCGGCCGCAAGCCCGTCTACCTGATCGGCGCGCTGAGCCTGATCGCCTGTGCGTTTCCGTTCTTCTGGCTGCTCGACACGCGCATGACGCCGCTCGTCTGGCTCGCGCTCACGGTCGCCACGGCCGTCAGCCACGGCGCGATGATCGGCACGCTGCCGGCGCTGGTCGGCGAACTGTTCAGCACCGAGGTGCGCTATTCGGGCGTCGCGCTCGGCCATGAAGTCGCGTCGATCTTCGCGGGCGGGATGTCGCCCGTGATCGCGACCGCACTGCTCGCGCGCTATCACGCGTCGTGGCCGGTCTCGCTGTTTCTCGTGCTGCTCGGCGCGATCACGGTCGGGACGCTGTGCGCGATGCGCGAGACGCGCGTCGCGCACGCCGGGAGCGCGTCCGGCGACGCCGCATGAGCGCGCACGCGGCCACGCCGTGCCGCTCACGCGCCGGCCGGCCCGCGCCGCGCGGCATCGAACTCCGGCGCGAGCCCGAGGTGATCGAGCAGCCGTGCGAATTCGCCGAGCCGCTGCCGCATGTAGGCGGGCACGTCGACGTCTGCATAGTCGTGGAACCCGGCCCCCGTGCGCACGCCGTCGCGGCCGGCCGCCATGTTGCGCACGACGCTATCCGCCGGCGCGAAGCGCGGGCCGATCTCGCCGGCCAGGTACTTCGACGCGTAGTACAGGATGTCGCAACCGCCCCAGTCGATGAATTCGAGCAGCCCGAGCACCGCGAAGCGCGGGCCGAAGCCGGTGCGGATCGCCGTGTCGATGTCCGCGGCGCTGGCGACGCCCTCCTCGACCATCCGCGCGGCCTCGTTCATCGCGAGCGCCTGGATGCGCGGCACGATATAGCCGGGCGCCGGCCCGCAGATCACGGGCCGCTTGCCGACGCGTTCGAGCAGCGCGGCCAGCGCGTCGACCACCTGCGGATCGGTCGCGTCGCTGCGGCTGATCTCGACGAGCGGCATCAGCAGCGCAGGGTTCAGCCAGTGCGCATTGAGCATCCGCCGCGGGTGCGTCACGTGGCGCTGCAGTTCGGTGACGACGAAAGTCGAGGTCGTCGATGCGATCGTCGTGCGCGCATCGACGTGCGCGCCGAGCCAGCGCAGCGCGTCGGCCTTCGCGTCGAGCCGTTCCGGCAGCGCCTCGAACACGATCGCGGCATCGTGCAACGCGGCGGCCGCGCCGTCCCGCGCGACGAGCGCAATGCGCGCCGCGACGGTGTCGGCCTGCGCGGCGTCGATACGGCCGAGCGCGACCTGCGCATGCAGCGGCCGGCCGATCTCGTCTCGCGTGCGCGCGTCGAATGCGCGCGCGCCGGCGGCATCGCGCGGCTTGAAGTCGATCAGCGTCACGTCGAGGCCCGCGAACGCAAACACCAGCGCGATCCCCTGCCCCATGCGTCCTGCGCCCAGCACGTGCACGCGCGTCACGTCGGCCGCGGGCGTCATGCTGCGCACCCCGTGTCGAGCAGCGCGCGCATCGCGTCGCGCGACAGCGACGCCAGCCCGAGCCGCTCCAGCGTCCGGCCTTCCGCGTACAGGTCGCGCGCCGTCACCGCGCTCGCGATGCTCAGCAGGCCCTGCGCGACCGGCGTCGGCACGCCGGCCCAGCGTCCGCACGACACGATCAGCGACAGCCCGAGCCGGGTGTCCTCGAGCATGTAGCGATGCGTGCGCAGATCGATCTTCTCGCGCCAGTCGCCGCTGTCGGTCAGCTTGCCGTGCGCGCCGCGCCCGTACATCCATTCGTCGCCGTCGCGCGCGTAGTGATCCGCGAGCGGGAAATGCGGCGCGCGATAGCCGAGCGCGTCGCGCACCGCGATGCGTTCCGCGTCGAGCGCATCGGTCACGCGGCGGATCGCCGGCTGCGTGCCTTCGTTGTGGATGTCCCACGCGGCGAAGTGTTCGAGCGGCCCGGCGTTCATCAGGATCAGCGGCGGATGGATCACCGGCCCCGCATTCATCAGTGCGCCGGACAACGCGTCCTCGACCGGCTCGATCGACGGATAGCCCGCGCGCAGCACGTCGAACGCCCGGTCTGCCGCGCGCGCGGGAAACACGCCGGTCGGCAGGCGCGTCGCATACGCGCTGATCACGACGTCGGCATCGCCGTGCTTGCGCACCAGATACGGCAGCGTGCCGGTCTCGGCGAACGCGACATCTGCGCGATTGCCGGCGTCGGCTGCCGCACGGGCGAACACGATGCTGCCGAACGTGCCCGGCGGCAGGAACACGACCTGTCCGTCCTCGAGCAACGGCGCGACCTGTGCGGCGAGCGCGTCGTGCGCAGTGGCCGGCAGCGGCACCACGACGAGCCGCGCGCCGCGCAGCGCGGCGGCGAGATCGTCGGTCAGCCGGATCGCGCCGGGTGCGTCGCCCAGCGCAATCGTGCGCTTGCCGCGGTAGTCGGTGACCGTCAGCGCGCCGCGTTCGCGCAACCGCGCATGCGGCTCGCGATCGCGCCGCCACCACGTGACGTCATGGCCCTTCTCGAACAGGTCGATCGCGGCCGCATGGCAGCCGTGGCCGCCGCCCAGTACGCATACCTTCATCGTCGTCTCCCGGTGAATGAACGCGTCCAGACTACGCGGCGGCCGGCGCCGCGTCGCTTCGAAACGCGCAACCGCGCTCCCGTTCGCGCAACGCGATCGCATCGATGCGCCGCGCACCGCGACCATACCCGCGTCCGGCCCTGCGCCGACGCACCGACCCCAGGCCCTCGCATGGACATCGCCCTTTCCCGCCATACCCCGAACCGGCTCGGCGCGTTGCACGCGCCCGACGAAGTCGAGCGCGCGGTCGCGCACCGGCTCGGGCCGCACCGGATGGCCGCGCGCGGCCGCGATCCGTTCCGCGCGGAGCTGTACGAGGTGCCGCTGCATCGCGGCGTGCTGCTCGAACTCTGCTACGGCCGCGAAACCCATATCGATTTCGGCGACGACGCCGATCACTTCCTGTTCCGGCTGACCTTGTCGGGCGCATGCGAACTGCAGGCGGGCAAGGCCGTCGCCCAAGCCGGCCCCGGCGCGCTGACGGTGTCGTCGCCGGCGCTGGCGAGCCGCCTGCGCACGAGCCCCGATTGCCGCAACCTCGTGCTGCGGCTCGAACGCGGCGCGCTCGAACGCAAGCTGCAGGACATGCTCCAGGCGACACTCAGGCGGCCGCTGGAATTCGCGCTCGCGCCCGGCGCACACGGCACCGGCAGCCCGCTCGTGTTGCCGACCTTCGACTATCTGTGCCGTCTCGCCGCACTGCCGGCGACCGGCGACGCCCGCGCGACGTTCGGCGCCGACCTGAGCGCGTGGCTGATGTCGCTGCTGCTCACGCATCTGCCGCACTCGCACAGCGACGCGCTCGCGCGCGGCACGCCGCCGCTGCCCGCGCACGTGCGCCGCGCATGCGACTACGTCGACGCGCATCTCGGCGAACCGCTCGCGCTCGAGGTGCTGGCGGCCGTCGCGAGCGTCGCACCGCGCACGCTGCAGCACGGGTTCCGTGCGTTCCTGCGCACCACGCCGGCCGCATACGTGCGCGAACGCCGGCTCGCCGCCGTGCACGCGGCGCTGCAGCGCGGCGACGCGCGCAGCGTGACCGACGTGCTGATCGCGCACGGCATCCACGGCTTCGGCCATTTCGCGAAGGCATATGCGCGGCGCTACGGCCATCCGCCTTCGGTCACCGCGAGGCAATCCCGATGACGCTTCCCGCTCCCCAACGCACGCTCGCGTCCGCGCGATCCGATCCCGCGCCGCACGACCCCGACGGAACCGACGGCCTGCGCGTGCAGGACCTCGACCTGAACCTGCTGAAGACGTTTCGCGCCGTCTATGCGGAGCGGCATGTCGGCCGCGCGGCGCTGCGGCTCGGCGTCACGCAGCCGTCGGTCAGCTACGGGCTCGGCCGCTTGCGGCTGATGTTCCGCGACGCGCTGTTCGTGCGCACCGGCACCGGCGTCGAGCCGACGCCGCGCGCGCAGCGGCTCGCCGTGTCGGTCGACAAGGCGCTCGCGATCCTGCAGCACGTGCTCGACGAAGGCTCGCGCTTCGCGCCCGACAGCACGCAGCGCGTGTTCCGCCTGCACATGAGCGATTTCGCGGCGAGCGCGTTCCTGCCGACGCTGCTCGCGGCATTCGATCGCCGCGCGCCCGGCGCCGTGATCGAGACGCTGCACGTCGACGAATGCCAGCTCAACGTCGCGCTCGAATCGGGGCGCATCGATTTCGCGCTCGGTCACTTCGCGGACGCGTCGAGCCACTTCCAGCGCACCGCGCTGCTGCACGAGCGCTGCGTGCTGCTGATGCCGCGCCGCACCGCGCGGCGACTCTCGCTCGCCGACGATTTCGTGCTCGACGGCCCGGCGCCCGACGCGCTGCGCTTCGTCGCGGTCACGTCGCATCCGCAGTCGATGCAGCTGCTCGAACGCCACGGGCTGATGCCGCGCGTGCGCGCCGCGCTGCCCGACTTCATGGTGATCCCCGCGCTGCTGCGGCACGGCGACTACGCGGCGATCCTGCCGGAAACCATCGCGATCACGTTCGCGGCGCAGCAGGCCTGCGCGCTCTACGAGATCGCCGGCGCGGGCGACTGGCCGGTCAATGCGTACTGGCACCGGCGCTTCGACGCGGATCCGGGCCATCGCTGGCTGCGCGCGCTGCTGCTGGAGCTGTTCAGCATCGGCCGGCAGGCGCCGTTCGACGCATGGCTCGCGCCGCAGCCGCCCGCGTGCGCGTAGCCGCCGCGCGCGCAGGCCCGCGCGGGTGGCGATCAGAACGACGTGAGGATGCCGGCGACGATCGAACTCGCGGTCGCACCGGGATTCGCGAGCGCGACGCCGCCGCCGGCCGCGCCGTTGACGACGAAGCGCGCATGCGCGCCGTTGCGCACCATCGCCGCGCCGGTGTACAGCACCGTGCGTTTCGACAACGGATAGTCGAAGCGGATGCCGTACGAATCGGCGTTGCCGTCGCTGTCCGCGACCTTGCGGTAATGACCGACGCTCAGCAGCAGCGACGCGCGCCCGATCGGCACCGTCGCGCTCAGCTCCATGATGTCGCTGTGCGGATACGCGCCCTGGCTGTCGATCGCGGTCGCGACATCCGGGCCGCCGCGGTGGCGCAGGTACAGCGCGGCGACCTTCACGACGCGAAAGTCGTACGAAATCGCGCCGAGCGCGTAGTTGCCGTTCGCGGCCGGGCTCGCGTCGCCGAGCGTCGCGGCGGCAGCCGGGCTGAATTTCTGCTGCATGTAGTCGACGTCGATCGACAGCCCGCCGTTCACGTAGTTGACGCCCGCGCCGTAGGTATCGCCGAGCGTCGACGGCTGCCCGGCCGCGCCGTTCGCGCCGCGCGCGGCCATCGCGCGCAACAGCAAGCCTGCATAGCGCGGCGACGTGTAGCGCATCGAATTGCGCACGCGCAGGAACGCGGGCCCGACGAAGTTGTTCGTCGCGTTGCCCCACGCGAGCCCGGCACCGAGGCCCGGCAGGCTGTAGGTGACGAGCGTCGTATGCAGGATCGTGTAGAGCTCGCCGAACTGCACGCCGCCGAACGGGCCGGTCACGCCCACCCACGCCTCGCGCCCGAACAGCGCGCTGCTGTTCGCGAGCGCGCCGTTGGCCGCGTTGAAGCCGTCCTCGAGCTTGAAGATCGTCGTGTAGCCGCCGCCGAGATCCTCGGCGCCCTTGAGCCCCCACTGCGATGCGAACAGGTTGCCGCTGCCCATCCGCGCCACATGGTTCGGCCCGGCATTCGCATATTCGATCGCGGTGTCGACACGGCCGTAAAGCACCACGCTCGATTGCGCGAATGCGGGAAGCGCCGTGCATGCGAGCAGCGCGGCAAGCGGTGCGGCGAGCCTGGCGGCCCGCCCGTTCGGGTGGTTCATCGTGGTCGTCCCGTAGAGAAGCCGGCGCGTGTCGGCCTCGCGCCGCGTATCGTGAAGTGCGTCCGCCGTGGCGGCCGAACGCTGCCGATCGAAAACGGGCCGAGTCTAGGAAGGACAATTTCGGAGGTCGACGCAACGCGCTCTATAACGCTTATAGATGCGCTGCATGATGCGCACGCGCCCCGCCGCACGTGCGCTGCGCGGCGGCCCGCGCGCACGGCCTCGGTATTTTCTTTAGCCGGGTCGGTAGATGTCCGTGTGGCGCGGCTGTCACTCCGGCTATGGCGGCCGAATTTGGCCGACTACGCTGCGGGTCCGATCGTGCCTCCGCACGCTTTCGCGCCGCCCCGGCGCCGGGCCCGCGCGGCCGGCGCAGCGGCGTTCCACTGCCCGCTCCAGGAGAACCCGCATGTCCGCAACCCCGGCTCGCGCTGCCGACGGCAAGCGCTATACGTACGAATGGTATGTCGTCATCGTCTGCATGCTCGCGTACATCTTCTCGTTCGTCGACCGCCAGGTGCTCGTGCTGATGATCGAACCGATCAAGCGCGACCTGCACCTGACCGACACGCAGTTCAGCCTGCTGAACGGCTTCGCGTTCTCGCTGTTCTACGCGGTGATGGGCATGCCGATCGCGTATCTCGCCGACCGCTACGCCCGCCCGCGCATCATCTCGCTGGGCATCGCGCTGTGGAGCCTCGCGACCGCCGCGTGCGGGTTCAGCCAGCATTTCCTGCACATGTTCGTCGCGCGGATGGGCGTCGGCGTCGGCGAGGCCGCGCTGTCGCCCGGCGCGTATTCGATGCTCGCCGACTACTTCCCGAAGGAGAAGCTCGGGCGCGCGATCGCCGTGTATTCGCTCGGCTCGTTCGTCGGCGGCGGCGTCGCGTTCCTGATCGGCGGCTACGTGATCGCGCTGCTCAAGCACGCGAGTGCGTTCACGCTGCCGCTCGTCGGGCAGGTGCATGCGTGGCAAGTCACGTTCCTGATCGTCGGCCTGCCCGGGCTGCTGGTCGCGCTGCTGTTCGCCGCGACCGTGCGCGATCCGCAGCGCAAGGGGCTCGCGCAGGACCGCTCGGGCGCGGTGCGGCGCGTATCGATGCGCGATTCGCTGCGCTTCGTCGGCACCCATCGCGCGACCTTCGCGTGCCACTATCTCGGCTTCTCGTTCTATGCGATGGCGCTGTACTGCCTGCTGAGCTGGACGCCGGCGTTCTATATCCGCCACTTCGGGATGACGGCCGTCGAAGCCGGCTATACGCTCGGCATCGTGCTGCTGGTCGCGAACACCGCGGGCGTGTTCTGCGGCGGCTGGCTCAACGACTGGCTGCTGCGGCGCGGCCGCGTCGATGCGCCGATGCGCGCCGGCGCGATCGGCGCCGCGTGCATGGTGATTCCCGCCGCGCTGTTCACGCAGGTCGATCATCTGCCGACGTCGCTCGCGCTGCTCGTCGTCGCGATGTTCTTCGCGTCGTTCCCGATGCCGACGTCGACCGCCGCGATGCAGACGCTCGCGCCCAACCAGATGCGCGCGCAGATCTCCGCGCTGTTCCTGCTCGTGTCGAACCTGATCGCGCTCGGCATCGGCACGACCGTCGTCGCGCTGTTCACCGATCGCGTGTTCGGCGCGCCGGCGGCGGTCGGCCATTCGATGTCGATCGTCAACCTCGCGGCTGCCCTGCTCGCCGCGCTGCTGCTCGGCGCCGGCTGCCGCCGCTACCGGCTCAGCCTCGATCGCGAACGCGGCCATGCGTCGGCAGCGGCCCCGATGCCTGCCGCCGACGCCAGTGCGATCGCCGCGCCGGGCTCCGCCGCGCGCTGATCGCACGGGACGGCGCGCGACACCATCATCCACCGGACTGATTTATCAATCGATTTTTAATCGATTTGATTTATGAGACGCCCATCCCTATCCTCGATCGCATCACGGTGCGGCGCGTGCCGCACCGGTTTTTCCCTTACCCCACGGAACGACCCATGCAAGCGAACCGTCACCAGGTCCGAATCGACGCGCTGATCGACGCGGCGCAGGACATCCGCTGCTTCCGCGTGTCGCGCGTCGACGGCCGGCCGCTCGACGCGTACGAACCAGGCGCGCACATCGACGTCACCGCGCCGTCGGGCGTCACGCGCCAGTACTCGCTGTGCGGCGACCCCGACGAGCGCGGCAGCTATCTGTTCGCGGTGAAGAAAGAGACGCAGTCGCGCGGCGGTTCGCGCTCGCTGCACGACGACGTGCAGGTCGGCGCCGAGCTGACGATCGGTACGCCGCGCAACCTGTTCCGGCTCGCCGACACCGCCAGCGAGCATGTGCTGATCGCGGCCGGCATCGGCATCACGCCGCTGCTGTCGATGGCGTATGCGCTCGACCGGCACGGCGCGCGCTATCGGCTGCACTATTTCGCGCGCAGCCGCGAGCATGCGGCCTTCGTCGATGCGCTGTCGGCCGAGCCGTTCGCGTCGCACGTCACGTTCCACTACGGCGTCGCGCCCGACGCGCTCGCGGCCGAACTCGGCCGCTGCGTCGCGTCGCTCGATGCGCAGGCGCACGTCTATACCTGCGGGCCCGGCCCGTTCATGGACGCAGTCGTCGCGGCGGCCGCCACGCGCGTGCCCGATGCAGCGATCCATCTCGAACGCTTCGCCGCCGAGCCGGCGCCGGCCGACGCCGCGCCCGCCGGCGGCTTCGAGGTGCGCCTGCAGCGCAGCGGCCAGTCGGTCCACGTTGCGCCCGACACGTCGATCGTCGACGCGCTCGCGCAAATCGGCATCGAGGTCGATACGTCATGCGGCGAAGGCGTGTGCGGCACCTGCATGGTGCCGGTCGTCGACGGCGAGCCCGATCATCGCGACCACTGTCTCAGCAAGGCCGAGCGCGCGAGCAATACGGTGATCTGCTGCTGCGTGTCGCGCGCGCGTTCCGCGGTGCTCGTGCTCGATCTCTGACGCGCGGCGCGATGCCGTGCGCGGCACGGTCAGGCGCTCGCGCGCTCATGCCGCATCGAAGCGCTGGACGATTTCGGCCAGCAGCGTTCGCATCCACGCGATTCCCTCGTCCTCGTGAAAATGCTCGTGCCAGTGCATCGTCACCGGCGCGGGCGGCAGCGTCACCGGCAACTCGTAGAGCCGGAAGGCATTGCCGCGGTTGAGAATCTGCGCGAGCCGCTTCGGCAGCGTCGCGAACAGGTCCGTAACCGACAGCACGCCCGGCAGCGCGACGAAATGCGGGACTTCGAGCGCGATGTTGCGGCCCACGCCCTGCGCGCGCAACGCATCGTCGAGCGCGTGGTGACTGTGCTCGACCGATTTCACGTTCACGTGCGCCGCGCGCACGAACTGCTCGAGGCTCAGTGCGCCGGCCGTCGGCAGCCCGCGCCGGCGGCCCGTCATGCACACGTAGGTTTCCTCGAACAGCAGCTGATGGCGCGTGCGCGACATCAGCTCCGGCAGGTTGCCGATCGCGAAGTCGAGCCGGCTCGCGCGCAACGCCTCCTCGATTTCCTCGACTGGCAGCGGCTGCACGCTCAGCGTGACGCGCGGCGCGCGCTCGCGCAGCGCCTGGCAGATCGCCGGCAGATACGCCATCTCCCCCGCATCGGACAGCGACAGCCGGAACGTGCGCGTGCTCGACGCCGGATCGAAACGCTCCGCATAGCGCAGTGCGACCCGCACCATGTCGAGCGCCTTGCCGACGATCCCCGCGAGTTCGAGCGCCACCGGCGTCGGCTGCATGCCCGCGCGCGTGCGCACGAACAGCGGATCGTCGAACAGCGTGCGCAGCCGGCCGAGCGAATAGCTGACGGCCGGCTGCGACAGCGCAAGCCGCTCGCCGGCCTTGGTCAGGCTGCGTTCCTCCACGATCGCCTGGAACACGCGCAACAGGTTCAGATCGAGATGATCGACCGACGTCATCGTGACCTCCATTATTTGCCGCATTTATTCGATCAGCAATTTTAGATCAATTTGACGGATATGCGGCGGGAGACGAGACTGGCTTCACGACGCCGCGCACGGCGCGGCCCGATTTCGCGACTCTTTCCCCACGACGACGATGAGCGACACTCCCTATCAGACGATCGACACCCGCGCGTTGCACGGCTTCGCGCAGCCCGACCGCATCGCGCCCGCGATGTATCACGATCCCGCGCTGTTCGAAGCCGAACTTGACCGCATCTTCTACCGCACCTGGATCTGGGTCGCGCACGAAAGCGAGCTGCCGAAGCCGGGCGACTTCGTGACGACGACGATCGGCCGCCAGCCGGTGATCGTCGTGCGCGACAAGACCGGCGAGATCAACGTGCTGCAGAACCGCTGCCGCCATCGCGGCGCGACCGTCTGCGAAGCGCACAAGGGCAACGCGAAAGGCTTCACGTGCCCGTACCACAGCTGGTCGTACGCGCTCGACGGCACGCTGCGCGCGCTGCCGTACGGCGACGGCTACGAAGGCGTGTGCGACAAGGGCGACCTGCCGCTCGTGAAGCTGCGCGTCGGCGTGTACCAGGGGCTGATCTTCGCGAGCTTCAACGACGACATCGAACCGCTCGACGATTTCCTCGGCGGCGCGAAGCCGTGGATCGACCTGTTCATGAAGCAGGGCGCCGGCTACCCGATCAAGGCGAACGGCGAGCACAAGTTCCGCTTCAAGGGCAACTGGAAGATCCAGCTCGAGAACACGACGGACCTCTATCACTTCCCGGTCGTGCACAAGTCGTGGATGAAGTCGATCGACGACGAGACGGCCGCCGCGATTACGAGCTTCATGACCAGCGAAGACGCGTTCTGCCGCGCGCTCGGCAACGGCCACAGCCTCGCGGTGCTGATGCCCGAGCTGGTCGATCTCGACCAGGACGACGGTGCGCCGCTGCCCGAGCGCTTCGCGCCGCTGGCCGCGACGCTCGCCGAGCGCCACACGCCCGAAGAAGTGCGCCGCATCGTGCGCTCGCTGATGGGCGTCGGCTTCAACCTGAACCTGTTTCCGAACCTCGCGCTGTCGATGGCGTTCTTCCGCGTGCTGCGGCCGATCTCCGCGAACGAAACCGAGATCCGCCACGTCGCGCTCGCGATGGACGGCGGCCCGGACGAAGCGAACCGTGAACGGCTGCGGATCCACGAGCACTTCCAGGGCCCGTTCGGCTTCGGCAGCCCCGACGACGCGGAAGCCTGGGAGCGCGTGCAGCGCGGCGCGCAGGCAGGCCCCGACGTGCCGATCCTCGTGAACCGCGGGCTGAACCGCGAAACCACCGCCGCGAACGGCGAGAAGACTGCGCATGCGACCGACGAGACCGGCATGCGCGAGGCCTACCAGCAATGGCGCAAGATGATGGAGCAACGATGATGGACGACCGCAACGCCCTTTTTTCGCAGCAGACCTTCGCCCGCGCGGTCGAGTTCGTGTGGCGCGAAGCCGAACTGCTCGACCGCCGCGACTATCGCGCGTGGCTCGACCTGTGGGATCCCGCCGGTCATTACGTGGTGCCGATCGATCCCGACACGACCGACTTCGCGGCGACGCTGAACTACGTATTCGACGATCACGACATGCGCGAGAAGCGCGTGCAGCGGATGCTGTCCGGCTATTCGGCGTCGGCGACCGATGCGGCGCGCACGGTGCGCACCGTGTCGCGCTTCACGATCGAAAGCGGCGATGCCGATGCGATCGAGCTGAAATCCGCGCAGGTCGTCGTCGCGTACAAGCGCGGCGTCGCCACGCTGTTCGCGGCCGACGTCACGCACCGGCTGCAGGTGGACGCCGACGGCGAGATGCGGATCGCGCAAAAGGTCGTGCGGCTGATCGACTCGACCGAAGCGCTCAGCGCAATCGGCTTCCTGCTGTAAGCGGCCCCCGGTTCGCCGTCGCCCGCGCAACGGTGAACCGGTCACCTTCACCTTTCCCGACGACCATGCCCACACTCGAAGTTTTCCTGCCGGCCGGCCATGACGATGCACGCAAGGCCGAACTGATCGCGCGGCTCAGCCACGCGACCGTCGACGCCATCGGCGCGCCGCTCGAATCGGTGCGCGTGCTGCTGACCGAATTGCCGGCAACGCATATCGGCCTGGGCGGTCGCACGGCGGCCGACGGTGCGCCGCCGTCGCTGCCCGTGATCGTCGCGATCCTGATCGCCGGCCGCACCGACGCGCAGAAGCGCGCGCTGATCGCCGCACTGTCGGACGCGGCGGCCGGCGTGCTCGACGCGCCGCTCGAGGCGACACGCGTGATGATCAAGGACATCCCGAACACCGACTTCGGCATCGGCGGCCAGACCGCGCGAGCGCTGGGACGCTGACCATGCGCCGCGCGCCGCATCGTTCGCCGCCGGGTCGCGATGCGACGCCGCGGCTAGGCCCGCGCGCGGGCGAGCGGCAGCGTCGCGCGGCAGTCGAGCCCGCCGCCCTCGGCCCGGCGCGCGACGATGCGGCCGCCGTGCCGCGTCACGATGCTCTTGCACAGCGACAGCCCGATGCCATTGCCGCCTTCCTTCGACGACGAGAAGCCGTCGAACAGCCGGTCGTGCGCGTCGTCGGCGACGCCGGGGCCGTTGTCGATCGCGCGCAGCTCGGCCCGGCCCGCGACGGCCGCGGTGCCGAGCGTCAGCACGCGCGACGCGCGTGCACAGCCGGTGAACGCCTCGATCGCGTTGAACGCGAGGTTCAGGATCACCTGCCCGATCAGCACGCGCTCGCACCGGACCGGCAGCGGGCGATCCGCCTGCGCGATCACGACGGTGACGCCGGCTTCCTTCGCGCGCAGCTCGATGAAGTACGCAACGTCGGCGAGGATGTCGCGCAGGTCGGCGACCACCACGACCGGCTCGCGCCGCACGATGAACTCCCGCACGCTCTTGATGATCAGCGCCGCATGCTCGGCCTGCCGGTCCGCGCTGCGCAGCCCCCAGATCGCATCGTCGATCGCGCCGCGCGCCTCGAGCCGCTGCACCGCGCCCTCGATGAAGTTGCGCACGGCCGCGAGCGGCTGGCTCAGCTCGTGCGCGATCACGGACGCCATCTCGCCCATCGCGTTGTAACGCCCCGCATATTCGAGCATCCGCGCTTCGGCGCGACGCGCTTCCTCGGTCGCGACCTCGTCGCTCACGTCGCGAAAATGCACGAGCAGCCCGTCGAGGTCGCCTTCGATCTCGACCTGCCGGCACGTGATGCGCAGCCAGCACGTCGAGCCGTCGCGCCGCGCGATCCGGTAGCGCTGCGGCTCCGACGGGCACGTCGACGGCGCATCGCGCAGTTGCGCGACGAGCCGGTCGCGATCGTCCTCCGAGCAGTAGTCGAGCACTTCGCCGAGCGCTTCGTCGGGCGCGAGCCCGAGCACGCGCCGCCCCGACTCGCTGATGAACTGCACGTCGCCGTGCGGCGTCAGGACCGCGACGCCCTCGTCGAGATCCTGCATGAACTCGCGCAGCCGCGCCTCGTAGCGGCGCAGCTGCTGACGCACCGCATCCTCCGCGCTGATGTCGCGGAACTGCACCATCACGACGTCGCGTCCGCGCAGCGGCACGTAGGTCGCGATCGCCTCGGACAGCATGTCGACGCCCGTGCGCGACCGGTAGCACCACTCGTAGACCTGCGGCCCGTCGGTGAGCGCGCGGTCCCATGCACTGACGGCGATCTCGCGCTGGTATTTCGGCTCGGGGCGCGTCATGTCGGGCGCCTTCAGCGGCAGCAGCTCCTCGACGGAAAAGCCGAGCGCGACGCAGGCCGCGCGATTCGCCCACACGATCGCCCGCGTCTGCACGTCGTGCAGCAGCACGCACGTCGTCAACGCATCGAGCAGGCGGTGGAAATCGTCTTCGTCAGGGAAGCTCATGATCGGATTCGAAGGAAGGCGCGCGGCATCGCGCGGCCGGATTCCCAACATAGCACCGGCGCGCGCGGGTCGCACCTGAAGATTTCTTTAGTGGGGCACGGAACGCCACCAGTCACGCGACCCATCGTCCCAATTGCCGCGTGTTTTCGGCGTTTCTAGACTGGCTGCATCGTCGTGTCGCACAGCGCCTGCCGCGCGACACGCGAGCCGTCCGATTTCCGAACCCCGTCCGCCCCAGGAGACAGTCATGCCCACCGCAGCCCTCGCCGTCGATTCCGTGTCCGCGTCGCCGCCCGCGACCGGCGCGCCGGCCGCGCCGCTGTCGCCATTCGACGCGGTGCTCGAGGCCGTCGCCGCGCGACGCGACGAATTCGACCGCCTGTCGCATGTGCCGCGCGACGTGATCGACCTGTTCCGGCAGGCCGGCATCTATCGCGCGGGCACGCCGCGCCGCTTCGGCGGCGACGCGCTCGCGCCGACCGCGTTCCTCGACATGATCGAACGCATCGCGACCGCCGACGGCTCGGCCGCGTGGGTCGCCAGCTTCGGCTCCGCGAACGTCTATCTCGCCGCGCTGCCGCTCGACACGCAGGCCGAGCTGTATGCGAGCGGCCCCGACCAGGTATTCGCCGGCGGCCTGTTTCCGGTGCAGCCGGCGCAGCCCGCGCCCGGCGGCTGGCGCGTCAACGGCACGTGGAAGTTCGCGAGCGGCTGCAAGGGCGCCGACTGGCTCGGCGTCGGCATCGCGGTGCCGGGCGCTCGGGACGCCACGCCGAACAAGCCGCGCACGGCCGTGTTCCGCGCCGACCAGGTCGAGATCGTCGAGAACTGGAACGTGGTCGGCATGCAGGGCACCGGCAGCCACGACCTGCGCGTTCACGACCGGTTCGTGTCCGACGCGTGGACCTTCGTGCGCGGCGGCGAACCGACCGTCGACGAACCGCTGTACCGCTACCCGACCGTCGCGTATGCGGCGCAGGTGCTTGCCGTCGTCAACCTCGGGCTGGGCCGCGCGGCGCTCGACGTCGCGAACCGCATGTCGGGCGGCCGCCAGACGACCACCGGCGCGCCGCGCCTCGCGGATCGCGCGTACTTCCGCATCGAGCTCGCGAAGGCCGAGGCGCAGTTGCGTTCGGCGCGCGCGTTCTTCTACGACGCGACCGACACGGTGTGGCAATCGATCCTCGCGGGCAACCCGGTCACGCCCGATCAGGTGAGCCTGCTGCGGCTCGCGGCCACGCACATCGCGCGCGAAGGCGCGAGCGTCGTCGAACGTGCGTACCGCCTCGGCGGCACGGCCGCGATCTACCGGTCGCATCCGCTGCAGCGCCTGCTGCGCGACGCGATGGTCGTCACGCAGCACGCATTTCTCGGCGAAGGCAACTTCGACGGCGCCGGCGCGGTATTCACCGGCGTCGCGCCGTTTCCCGGCTACCTGTAATCGTCGCCGCGCCGGCGCACGCGCATCGGCCGGCCCGCCCGCCCAACCGATTTTTCTGGAGAACCCGTCATGTCCGATTCGAATCCGCTGCCGCTGCGCGTGCTGTTCTGCTGCGGCGTGTCGCAAAACTTCTTCGACCTGCCGCGCGAGCAAATCGGCGAAGTCTGGCAGGCGTACGGCGCGATGCTGGCCGCCGTCGAAGCGATGCCGGGCGTGCGCGTGCTCGGCGTGATGGACGACGACCGCCTCGTCGTCGGTCACGCCGACGGCGCGCCATGGACGTTCTACATCATGGCCGACGTCGCCGACTTCGACACCGCGGTCGCGGTCTGCAACCTGTATCGCACGACGCCGGTCGGCGAATACAACCTGTGGCGCTACGGCAAGATCGAGGCGCGCGTCGGTCGCGCGCTGAGCGTGCCGCCGGCGGCGCGGCCGGCATCGTGAGGCGCGCGATGACCACGCCCGCCACACCGGCGACGGACCTGCACGACCGGCTCGACGCACTCGCGCGACGCGTCGCCGCGCTCGACGCCGAACGCGCGGTGCGGGCGACGATGACGCGCTACATGGCGCTGTGCGACGTGCCCGAGGATGCCGGCGACGGCCCCGATCTTGCCGGCCTGTTTACCGCTGACGCGGTATGGGAAGGCATCGGCCCGCAGTACGCGCGCAAGTTCGGCCGCCTCGAAGGCACGGACGCGATCGTCGCGATGCTGCGCCGCTACCTGCCGCCCGAGCCGCATTTCTCGGCGAACCTGCACTTCCTGACGTCGGAATCGATCGACGTCGACGCCGCTGGCGCGAGCGTGCGCGGCCGCTGGATCATGCTGCAGGCGTCGCGCTACGCGGACCATGCGGCCGAGCTGATCGCCGCGCGGCTGACCGTCGATTTCGCGCCGGCCGCCGACGGCAGATCGTGGCTGATCCGTCATTTCCGCACCGAGCGCGTGCTCGACGGCCCGTGGCCGCTCGCCGCCGCAACCCGGCCCTGAACCCTTCCACCGCGTTCGCGCGACACCGCACATGACAGGCTTCATCGACACTTTCACGCTCGGCGGCCCGGGCCCGACGATCGCAATCAAGGACACGATCGACATCGCGGGCCACCCGACCCGCGCCGCGAGCCGCGCGCTCGCCGACGCGCCGCCCGCCGCGCAGCACGCCGACGTGGTCCGCCTGCTGCTCGACGCGGGCTGGCAGATCGCCGGTAAGGCGAACATGCACGAACTCGCGTTCGGGATGACCGGCATCAACGACTACACGGGCACGCCGGTCAATCCGCAGGACGCGTCGCGCATTCCGGGCGGCTCGTCGAGCGGCTCGGCGTCGCTCGTCGGCGTCGGCGCGGTCGATGCGGCGCTCGGCACCGACACCGGCGGCTCGATTCGCGGGCCGGCCGCATGCTGCGGCGTGTTCGGGCTGAAGCCGACGTTCGGCCGCGTATCGCGGCGCGGCGTCGCGCCGGCCGTATCGTCGCTCGACTGCGTCGGGCCGTTCGCACGCGATGCGCGCACGCTCGCCGCCGCGATGGCCGCGATCGCGCCGGGCTTCGACCTCGCGCGCGCGACGACGCCGGCGGCGGACTGCACGGTCGCGCAGGTCGTCGTCGATGCCGATCCGGCCATCGCCGCCGCGCTCGACGGCGCCGTGCGCGCGGCCGGCTACCGGTCGCACGCGATCGTGCTCGACGACCTGCGCGCCGCATTCGACGCGGGGCTCGCGGTGATCAATGCGGAGACGTCGCATGCGTTCGGCCATCTCGTCGCAACGGGCCGGCTCGGCGCCGATCTCGACGCGCGGTTGCGCGCGGCCGCGACGACGACGCCCGCCGCGCTGGCCGAAGCCGAAGCCGTACGCGCGCGCATCACCGCGCAGATCGACGCGGCGCTCGAACACGCGGACGTGCTCGTGCTGCCGACGCTGCCCGCGCTGCCGATCACGCTCGAACAGGCCCGCAACGGCGTATCGGTGATCGCGATGTCGTCGCTGATCCGGCCGTTCAACCTGAGCGGCCATCCGGCGCTCAGCGTGCCGCTGCCGCTTGCCGGCTCGCCGCTGAAGGCCGGCCTGCAGATCGTCGGGCGCAAGGGCGCGGACGAACGGGTGTGCGCGGTCGCCGCGCATCTCGAAGCAGTGCTGGCCGCATGACGAACGATGCATGCGCGCCGTCGCGCATGCCAACCAGGGAACCCCGAACCATGTCCGACCGAGTCGTCCTCGTCACCGGCGCCGCCCGCGGGCTCGGCGCCGTCATCGCCGCGCGCTTTCATGCGGCCGGCTATCGCGTCGCGCTGGCCGACATCGCCGTCGACGCGATCGAAGCCCATGCCCGCGCGCTCGATCCCGACGGCGCGCGCGCAATCGCGCTGCCGCTCGACGTCACGTCGAAACGCGATTTCGAGGCGGCGCGCGATGCGCTCGTCGCACACTGGGGCGCGATCGATGTGCTCGTCAACAATGCGGGCGCGTCGAAGGTCGTGCCGGTGATGGAGATCACCGCCGAGCAGTTCGACCAGGTGATCGACGTCAACCTGCGCAGCGTGCTGTTCGGCTGCCAGGTATTCGGCCACTATTTCGCGACGCGCGGCGCGGGCCGCATCGTCAATATCGCGTCGCTCGCGGGGCAGAACGGCGGCTCGGCGACGGGTGCGCACTACGCGGCCGCGAAGGGCGGCACGCTGACGCTGACCAAGGTGTTCGCGCGCGACCTCGCCGCGCAGGGCGTGACTGTGAACGCGATCTCGCCGGGCCCGCTCGATCTGCCGATCGTCTACGAGAGCGTTGCGCCGGACAAGCTGCGCCAGGTGCTCGCGAGCCTGCCGGGCGGCAAGCTCGGCTCGGCCGGCTTCGTCGCCGATGCGGCCGTGCTGCTCGCGTCGGGCGACGCGCATTTCGCGAACGGCGCGTGCTGGGACATCAACGGCGGGTTGTACATGCGGTGAAGGCGGCGCGCCGCAGCGTGTGCGCGATGCGGGGCGATGCGCCTATGTGCACGCAGGAAGCGGCCGGCGCGCCTAGTGCGACGACGCGTCGTCGCCGCCCCACACGACCATCACGTCGCGCACGAGCGCGGCGATCGACGTCGCGCCGAGCTTTTCCTTGATGCTCGCGCGATGCACGTCGACGGTCTTCACGCTGATCGACAGGTCCGATGCGATCTGCTTGCTGCCCTTGCCGTCCACGACGCCGCGCAGCACCTCCTTCTCGCGCGCGGTCAGCGCATCGAGCCGCTGGCGCAGCTCGCGATGACGCCGGTCGACCGCATGCCGCTGCTGCGCGAGCCGCAGCGCGCGCTGCACGCGTTCGAGCATCTGCTGCGAGTTGTACGGCTTCTCGACGAAATCGATCGCGCCGTTCTGCAGCGCGCGCACCGACATCGGAATATCGCCGTGGCCGCTGACGAAGATCACCGGCAGCGTCGCGCCGCGCGCGTTCAGTTCCGCCTGGACGTCGAAGCCGCTCTTCTCCGGCATGCGCACGTCGAGCACCAGGCACGCGGGCAGATTCGCGTCGAAGCGCGCGAGGAAGTCCGCCGCATTCGCGAACCCTTCGGAGACGATGCCGACCGATTCGAGCAACCATGCGAGCGAGGTCCGCATGCCGCTGTCGTCGTCGACGATATATACGATCGGAGCGGGTGACGTCATCGGGGTGTCTCGCGGGATATCGGTATGGGTCTCGAACGCGCGGCGCGCGCGTTCGGCAGAGCGGTGCGGCACATCATAACGAGCCGAAAACATGCTGAAAAGCCTTTCACGTCCCGCATGCACGCACGCCCGCACATTTTTTCGCGCGGCGCGCGATGCATCTAGGTAGAACCTTTAGACGCGTTGGCGGCAACGCCATCTCCGCCATCAATCGTGCGAATGGTCGCGCGCTTTTTCGCGACGTACGCTTGGTTCATCGTCGACGATCCGGCTGCAACCCGCGCATGCGATCGCCCTCTTCGTCCAGTCAGGAGCGTTCATGTCCTCAACTTCCGTCCCGTCCGATATCCGGCAACCGGCGCGCGTCGAACCGTCCGATGCGCAGAAGGCCTTCCGGCAGGCGATGGCCCATCTCGGCGCCGCCGTCAACGTGATCACGACCGCGGGGCCGCACGGCCGCTGCGGGATCACCGCGAGCGCCGTGTGCTCGGTCACCGACGCGCCGCCGACGGTGCTCGTCTGCCTGAACCGGTCGAGCGCGATGCGCACGGTCTTCGAGCGCAATCGCCATGTCTGCATCAACGTGCTGCCCGCCGAGCACGAACTGCTCGCGCGGCATTTCGCGGGGCTGACCGAGCTGCCGATGGCGCGCCGCTTCGAACTGCCCGTCTGGGATCGCGGCGAGCAGGACGTGCCCGTGCTGCGCGACGCGCTCGCGAGCCTGCAGGGGACGATCGCCGAGATGAAGGAAGTCGGCTCGCATTCGGTGATGTTCATCGAGGCGACGACGATTCGCGTGCGCGACGACGGCGACAGCCTGATCTATTTCAGCCGCGCATTTCATCGCGTCGCACGGACGACCGGTCTACGCTGAGCGGCACGGGCGCCGGCCGGTTATGCGGGCGTCCGCAGCGCGCGCTGCCCGGCCGCGAGCGCCGCGCCCGCGAACAGCGTCAGCGCCGAATACACGAGCCCGCGCGCGAGCCCTGCGCTGTCCGATACCCAGCCGATCGCGACCGGCCCCGCGATCTGGCCGAACGCGAAGACCGTCGTAAACGCGCTGATGCCTTTCGCCCAGCCGTCGGGCGGCAGGTTGTGCCGTACGAACGCGGTCGTCGACGCGACCGCCGACAGGAAGGTCGCGCCGAACAGCACACCCGACGCGAACGCGGCGACCGGATGCACGACCAGCGCGGGCATCAGCGTCGCGACGCCGAGCAGTGCGTTGAGCACCGCCAGCGCCTGGCCGCCGCGCATCCGGTCGAGCAGCCCCGACCACAGCCGTGCCGATACAACGGTCGCGACGCCGAGCATCACGTAGAACGCGGCGACCACGGTGCCGCTCATTCCCGCGCCGCGCAGCAGTGCGACGATGAAGGTCATGTAGCCGATATAGCCGACGCCGAACAGCCCGTAGCCGGCCAGCGCGAGCGCGAAGCGCGCGGGGCCCGCGGTCGCGGCCGCCGCGGCGGTGCCGCGCGGTCCGGCCTGCACCGGATGGGCGTGCTCGATGCGGCGCGCGGCCGACACGGCCGCTATCGCGAACAGCGCACACGCGAGCGCGAGCGCGAACCATGCCGGTTGCCAGCCGTGCATGCGATGCACGAGCGTCGCCGGCACCAGCAGCGACGACGCGACGATGCCCCAGCCCGTGCCGCCGTAATAGAGCCCGAGCAGCAGGCCGGCATCGCGCGGCGACGCCGACGCGAGCCGCGCGGCCAGCACGCCGCCGCTGATGAAGATCAGCGCGCTGCCGACGCCGGTCGCGAGCCGCTGCGCGAGCAGCGCGTCCATGCCGGAACTGAGGCCGCATGCGGCCATCAGGCACGCAGTCAGCGCACAGCCGGCCGCGAGCAGCGTGCCGGCCGCCCAACGCCGCGACAGCAGCGGAAACGCCAGCGCGCCGATCAGGTAGCCGGCCGCATTGGCCGTGTTCAGCGCGCCGGCCTGCGCGAAGCTCCAGCCGAGATCGGCCTTCATCGGCGGCAGCAGCAGCGCATACGAGAAGCGCGCGAGGCCAAGCGCGATCGCGCTGCCGAGCGACAGGCAGATCGCGAGCCGCCACGCGGCCATCCGATCGGGGTCCGTCGCGGCGGCCTCGGGCTGCGATGCGCCGGCGCGTTTTGCTGGCGACGCTGTGCGCATCGGATCGTCTCCGTTGTAGTTCGAGTCGTCGCGTGTTTGCATGCTGTTACGCCTGCACGTCGCCGCCAAGCCACTTGTACATCACGAGGCAGTCGACGAACCCGTGGCGCGCATGACGATACGCGCGCGGCAGCCGGCCGACGACGTCGAACCCGAGTTTCTGCCAGAGCGCGACCGCCACCTCGTTGGTCGCGACCACCGAATTGAACTGCATCGCGAGAAAGCCGCGCTCGCGCGCGACCTGCTGCGAGTGCTCGCACATCAGTCGCGCGACGCCGCGTCCGCGTGCGGCCTCGCCGACCATGTAGCCGCAGTTGCAGACATGATTGCCGGGGCCGGCGGCGTTCGCCTTCAGGTAGTAAGAACCGAGCAGCACGCCGTCCTCCTCGGCGACCCACGTGCACAGCGGCGCATCGAGCCACTGCGCGCGCGCCGCGTCGGGCGTCGTCGCGGGATCGAACGCATAGGTTTCCTGCGCAGCGACCACCGCGTGATAGATGGGCCAGAACCGGGCAAAGTCGTCGTCGGTCATCGGGCGAAGCGTGATCATGCGGATGCTCTCTTCAAGTAGATAGTGCGCACGGCGTCTGCAGTGCAAAGCGCGACGATGCGAAATCGCCGCCGCCGATTTCCTGAAACGGCTCGCAGCCGGACGCCGAATGTAGTTTTGGCCCCGATACTAAATTAATTGCCCCGACCCAGCATTGGTGTTTTCCCACGCCGCCCGAACCATCGGCACCGATGCTTGCGACGATGCGACATCGTTTTATGAAAAGCGACCGGTTATTTTTTTCCATCACGCGCGCCCGGCATGATCTCGCGTACGCGGCGACCCCACGCCGTGACGACAACCATCCTGCACCGGCGGAGACGACATGAAGAAAGGCCCCTCCCTCAAGATCCTTGCGCTGCTTTGTTGCATCGGCATCCAGTACGCGACGTCCGCGGTCGCTGACGAACCGAAGAAGGTCGCGTTCGTCGACACGGGCAACACCGGTCGCAGCGTGATGGCCGAAGCGATCGCCGGTCAGCTGATCGAGCAGCGCCATGCGCACATCGCGGTAATCTCGCGCGCCGTCGACGAGGACCCGTACGACGTGAAGCCCGAGGAAAACGGCGTGATCCTGATGAAGCGGCGCGGCATCGACACGTCCGCGCATCGCTCGGTGCAACTGAGCGCGAACGACGTCAAGCATTCCGACGTGATCCTGACGATGACCGACAAGCACAAGGAGAAGGTGCTTGCGCTCTACCCGTCGGCCGCAGGCAAGGTGTACACGCTGGCCGAATATGCGACCGGCAAGCACCAGGACGTGCCCGACGCATGGGGCAAGCCGATCGACTTCTACGAGTCGGTGACCGCGCAGCTCGACATGTTCATCCCGCCTGCGCTCGACAAGGTCGCGACGACGGCGCCCGCCAAGCAGTAACGCCCGGCTGCCTGCCGGCCCGCGCGCGCGATGCGCTGCGGCCGGCGGGCTGCCGCCTTGCACGCAAGCTTTCCCGCCTTCGCGCCGCCCCCGGCGCGCACGCCCCCCGCATCGATTTCCCTGTACCTCCTCCACCTCGCCCGGCCATTCGGCCGAATCGCCGCCGTCCGCGTCGAATGAAAGAATGTTCGTGGTCCACATCACCGGGATCACGTCGCCGGAAACGCCGAACCCGAAAGGCAGCGCCATGCCGGCTGCCGGCGCCGGTATCCGGACCGCATCATTTTTCTTCCACCCATGTAACTTATAAGCTACAATGCTCTCCAAGTTCGAACTGCTTCGCTATCGACGCGACGACGGTCGCGAGCCTTTCACCGAATGGCTGAACGCCGTGCGCGACAAGACCGTGCAGGCGCGCATCCGCGAACGGCTGCGTCGCGTGGAGGCGGGCAATTTCGGCGATTGCGAGCCGGTCGGCGAAGGGGTGATCGAACTGCGCATCCATGTCGGCGCCGGCTATCGCGTGTATTTCGGCCGGTACGGCGACGCGCTGATACTCCTGCTGTCCGGCGGCGACAAGCGCCGTCAAGCCGACAGCATCCGGCACGCGAAGGAATGCTGGTCGAACTGGAAACGGAGGCAAATGTGAGCAAGCTCAAAGGCGCGGTGTCGCACCACGACGCGGAAGTCGCCGAACTGCGCGCCGACCGCGAACTCGCGGTCGCGTATCTGAAAGTCGCGATGGAATCGCTCGACGATCCCGACAACCGCGCGGGCGCGCTGCTCGCGCTGCGCACGGTCGCGGAGGCTTACGGCGGGCTCGGCGCCGTCGCGGCCGAAGCCGGCATCAGCCGGGAATCGCTGTACCGCACGCTGTCGCCGAACGGCAACCCCACGCTGAAAACCCTGCTCGCCGTCCTCAAGACCGTCGGCCTGCGCCTGTCGGTCGTGCCGGCCGATCACGCATCCGCGTAAGCGCGCCCGTCGGCGCCGCCGCTTCGCCGCTCACGGCTCGACCGTCCACACCAGCAGCACCCCGCCGGGCGCCGCATCCATCCGCGCTGGCGGATGCACGATCGTCGGCGCGATCGCGAGCGCCTGCGCAAGCGTCGCCGCATCGTCGATCGGCGTCGTGCGCACGATCGTCATCAACCGCGCCGGGTGATGCAGCGTCTCGCGATACAGCGCGCCGTACCACAGCGGCCGCGTGCCGCGCGCATCCGACAGCACGTACGGATAGCGCCACAGCCGCAGCACGAGTCGGCTGTCCGGGCTGCCCGGCTCGACGCGAACGAACACGCGATGCGTGCTCTCGCCGTGCGTATAGCGCGGCAGCACCGGCAGCGTATCGGCCGACGCCTGCGGCAGCAGCCAGCGCAGCGCGGTCTGCGGCGACCACGGCGTCGCGCGCTGCCAGCCGGCCAGCGCGAGATGGCGAGCGAGCGTGTCCGGCGCCACGCACCATTGCAGCGGCAGATACTCCTCGCGATCGCCGCCGATCTCGGTGCGCCGCATCGGCACACGCTGCCAGCCGCCGCGCATCCACTGGTCGACGGTCATTGCGACCACGTCGCCCGGATGCGGACGCAAGCCGCGATCGGCCTGCCATTGCGCGGGAATCATCCACACGCCGGCGGTCGCCAGCACCACGACCAGCGTCACCAGCGCCCCCACCGGCTGCACGTGCTCGCGCACGCGCCAGTACGCATACGCACCCGCCAGCAGCGCGAACCACGCGAGCCCGAGACTCCAGCCGCCGAGCAGGCCCGACAGCCACGTGTCGCCGACATACAGCCGCGCGAACCCGCCCAGCACGATCCACAGCACGACCGCCGTGACGACCGGAATGCGCCAGAGCACAGGCCGGTCGCGCACGAGCAGCCAGCCGACACCGCTGCTCGCGAGGATCGCGAATGCCGCGTCGGCATCGGGCAGCGGCATGTGCGGCGCACCGGGCGGCAGGCTCGCCGGCGTCGCGCCCGGCGGCGTGATGCCGAACGCCGGCACGAGCACGATCGCGATGCCGATCGTCGCGAGCCACCACGCCGCGCTGAGCCAGCAACGATGAATCATCAGCCACACGAGGAACGCGGCCGACACGATCAGCCCCGCATCGCGCCCGTGCAGCACGGCGAGCGCGCGCATCGCGGCGTCCACCGGCGGCGTGCGCAGATTCTGCAGGAACACGTAGAGCGCGACATCGGCATGCATCAGCGAATCGTTCGCGACGACATCCTGCACGACGCCGCCGAACAGCCACACGCAGCCGACGAACAGCAGCGCCAGCACGGGCACCGCGCCGGGCAGGCTGCGCGCGTGCGCGATCGCGTCGTGCAGCCGCGCGCCGAACCGCGGCCAGCGGCGTGCGCACGCATGCACAGCCGCGACCAGCGCCCGGCGCAGCAACGGCCAGCCGCGCCGCAACGTGATGCGCACGCCGAACCACACCGCCGCGACCAGCGCGGCGACGACCATCAGGATCGCGGCGACCCGCACGCTGATCGCCGCGGCCAGCACCGCCGATGCGCCGAACAGGATGCCCGGCGCGACGTGGACCGGCGCCCAAACCAGCGCCGATACGACATTGACTGGATAGAACGACCGGCGCGGCAGCGTCGCGCAGCCGACCACGACCGGCACGACCGCCCGCACCGGCGCGAGAAAGCGGGCGAGCACGATGCTCGTCGTGCCGTGGCGCAGCACGAACTGCTCGCCGCGCTCATACGCGGCCGCGTAGCCGAAGCGCACCCACCAGTTGCGGATCATCCCGCGATGGCGACGCCCGAGTTCGTAGCTGATGCCGTCGCCGACGATCGCGCCGGCGGCCGCGATGCCGATCGTGATCCAGGCGTCGAGCGCGCCGGCCCCGATCAGCGCACCGGCCGCGAACATCACGGCGCCGGCCGGCACGATCGTGCCGATCAGCGCGATCGCCTCGGCGCAGGCGGTCGCGAACACGATCGCCAGCACGAGCGAAGGATGCGCGCCGATCGTGCCGAGCCACGCATGGATCATGTCGCTCATGGCGCGCTCCGGGAAACGGCGCCACCGCGCACCGGGCGCCGCTCAATCGCGGGGGAAACGTTCATCGGTTCATCTGCGCGTGCATGCCGTCGCGCGATCGGGGTGCGTCAGTCGAATTCGTGCTGACGCGCATCGGCCTCGAGCGGCGCGGCATCGTAGCCGACCGTCGCAATCTCGTGCAGATAGCGCGCAAGAAACGCGCCTACCGACCCGGCGGCCTCGTACTGATGCACATGGCGGAATTCGTGGGTGAGCAGCCGGCGCGTATCGTGCCCGCGCAGCACGAACACCGCATGGCCGAGCGTCAGGCCGATCGTGCCGGGCGACAGCAGCCCGGTGTCGCGCGCGATCGCCGCGAGCGTCGGCGTATCGGGAAACGGCAGCCGATCGGCGACCACCACGCGGACCCGTTCCGGCTGCGCGACGCCGACCGACCGCGCGTCGTCGGCCTGCGACGGCGTCAGCGGCAGGCCCTGCGCGAGCCCGCGCGCGGCCTGCGCTTCGGCCCATGCGACGGCGTCGGGCAGCGCGGACGACAGTATGTCGGCAAGATCGATCATCGCGGGCGCTCCTCCGATCGCAGGGTGGTTTCGGGCACCAGTTTAGTCCCGAATCGGGCCGGTCCGCGACGCGGCGCGCCGCATGCTCCGGCCGGCCGCTCGCGGGCGCGGCCAACGGGACGATCGACCGAGGTCGACATCAGGGATTACCCTTGCCCCGTCCGCGCCGATTATTTCGTTTCGGCATACATTCCGCCCGTTGTCATCCCGAAAATTTCCCCGATGTGTATCGTTTTTCGAATCGACGGAATATATTGATCAGAAGAACCGTCGCGGCGGCGAGCAGTTCGGCTGTCCCGCCGCGCCATCCCGAAGAGGATCGCCAGGGTCTGTTTACCTATGAAACGTACATGCGAATGCCCGAAACCGCTCGCGGCACCACGCGCGGCGAGCGTCGTCCGGTCGAACCGGGCAAGCGGCGAGCGACGTCGGCAGGTGGACGAGTCGAAACGCTCCCGCGACATGAACCTGCCAGCCTGGGGTTGCCTCGCGAGCGGCCGTTCGCGACGCAATGCACCTCCGTTTCACAGGGAAGCCGACCGTAGATGATCCGCGTCATTCTCGCCGACGACCATGCAGTCATGCGCGACGGACTGCGTTACATCCTCGAGACGGCCGGCGGCTTCGAGATCGTCGGCGAGGCGAGCGACGGCGCGGCCACGCTCGCGCTGGCCGAGCGCGGCGTCGCCGACGTGCTGCTGCTCGACCTGTCGATGCCCGCGCCGACCGGCATCGAGCTGATCCGGCTGGTCAAGACCCACGCGCCGTCGCTGCGCACGCTCGTGCTGACGATGCACGCGGAGGCGCAGTACGCGGCGCGCGCGTTCAAGGCCGGCGCGACCGGCTACCTGACGAAGGACAGCGCGACGGCCGAGCTCGTCGAAGCCGTCGGCAAGGTGGCCGCGGGCGGCGTCTACGTGAGCCCGTCGGCAGCCGAGAGCCTCGCGCGCACGCTGCGCACGCCGGCCGAGACGCTGCCGCACGAACACCTGTCCACGCGCGAGCTCGACGTGATGCGCCGCATCGTCGCGGGCCAGACCGTCACGCAGATCGCATCGGCGCTCGACCTCAGCGCGAAGACGGTCAGCACGTACAAGATGCGGATTCTCGAGAAGATGGAACTGCCGCACGAAGCCGCGCTGATCCGCTATGCGGTGCGGCACGACCTCGACCTCGGGATCGACGACGCATGACGCACGCGCCCGCCTTCCCTCCCGCTTCCGACGACGACGATCCGGACGGCTCGCGCCTGTTCATGTCGTCGCTGCCGCCCGGACGACGCGAGCGGCGCGTCGCGATCGTCACCGTGCTGATCTCGGCCGCGCTGTTCGTCGCGCTCGTGCCGTTCGCCGGCCGGCCGCTCGCGCCGGTGTTCGGCTTCATTCCCGTGTATCAGTCGGCGATCGTCGTCAACGACATGGTGACGGCCGGCCTGCTGCTCGGCCAGTACGCGATCCTGCGCGAGAAGGCGCTCGTCGTGCTCGCGGGCGGCTATCTGTTCACGGGCTTCATGGCCGGCACGCACATGCTGACCTTTCCCGGGCTGTTCGCGCCGACCGGCCTGCTCGGCGCCGGCGAACAGACGACCGCGTGGCTCTACCTGTTCTGGCACGGCGGCTTTCCGCTGACGGTCGCCGCCTACACGCTGCTGCGTACGGCGCCGCGCCCGCGCCCCGTGCCGGTGCCGCGCCGCGCGGTGATTCCGGTGATGCTGTGCATCGCCGCGGCGGCGGCCGCCACCGTCGCTCTGGCGCTGCTCGCGACCATGGGCCACGACCTGCTGCCGCACATCATGCGCGGCAACCGGATGACCGCGACGATGTCGAACGCGATCACCTTCGTCTGGATGCTGAACCTGTTCGCGCTCGTGCTGATGTGGCGACGGCGCCGCCGTCATTCCGTGCTCGACCTGTGGGTGATGACGGTACTCATCGCCTGGCTGTTCGACCTCGCGCTGTCGTCGATGCTGAATCACGGGCGCTTCGATCTCGGCTTCTATGCGGGACGCACCTACGGCCTCGTCGCGTCGGGCGTCGTGCTGTTCGCGCTGCTGTTCGAAAACGGCCGCCTGCATGCGCAGACGGTGCGTGCGCTGGCGGGCGCGCGCTTCCAGCATCAGCTCGTGGTGCAGAAGAGCGCGCAACTGAACGATGCGAACGAACGCCTCGAACAGCGCGTGGCCGCGCGCACCGCGCAGCTGAGCGCGTCGAACCGCGACCTGCGGCGCGAAGTCGGCGAGCGCGTGCGTGCGCAGCGGGCTCTGCAGGCGTCGCGCGAGGAACTGCGCGAGATCGCGGCGATCAGCGCGAGCGCACGCGAGGCCGAGCAGCGCCGCATCGCGCGCGAACTGCACGACGAACTCGCGCAGACGCTCGCGACGCTGAAGAACGATCTGGAATGGCTGCTCGACCGCGTGCCGCAGGACGATGCGTCGCTGGCGCGCAAGATCGCGGCGATGCATGCGCTCGCGCGCGGCGCGGTCGCCGCGACGCGCCGCATCGCGTCGGACCTGCGTCCGCTGATGCTCGACGATCTCGGCTTCGCGGCGGCGATGCAATGGCTGGTCGAGGATTTCCGGCACCGTCACGGGATCGGCTGCACGCTGCACGTGACGCCGCCCGAACTGCAGCTCGACGAACCGTATGCGACGACGGTGTTCCGCATCGCGCAGGAAGCGCTCGCGAACGTGGCGCGGCACGCGGCCGCGTCGCGTGCGGAGGTGACGCTCGTGCGCGGCGACGGCACGATCGCGCTGACGATCCGCGACGACGGCGCGGGCTTCGATCTCGGCGCGCCGCGCAAGTCGGGTTCGTTCGGGCTGGTCGGCTTGCGCGAACGCGCGTACCTCGTGGGCGGCACCTTGACGATCGAAGCCGAGCTCGGCAAGGGAACGAAGGTCGAGGTCGATATTCCGCTGGCGTCCGCTCAGGTCGCGGTCGCCGATGACGAAGGCGGCACGTCGCCGGCGAACGGATAGGCGGCGAGTTCCCGCCCTGTCACGCCTGCGCGGTCGCCAGCGCGCGCTCCGAGCGCGTCCATGCGACCAGCGCGCCGATTCCGAGCAGCGCCAGACAGACGATCGGCACGATCATCGGCCCGAACGCGGTGCCCGTCACCTTGCCCGCGAACGGCATCAGGTTCTGGCTGAAGAAGCCGCCGAGATTGCCGATCGAGTTGATCGCCGCGACGCTCGCGGCCGCCCGCGCGCCCGTGAAGTAACGCGGCGGCATCGACCAGAAGCACGGATACAGCAGCGGAATGCATGCACCGCCGAGCACGAGCGCGACGAAGCGCAGCGGCGTCGAAGGCAGCACGAGGCTCAGCAGGAAGCCGAGCGCGCCGAGCGCCGCGACGATCGCGATCGTGCGCAGGATGCTCTTCGCGCGGCGCAGCTTCGCCGGCAGCCACGACAGCAGCAGCACCGCGAGCGCCCACGGCAGCATGCTCAGGAAGCCGTTGACGGTGCTCGACACGCCGAACGACTTCACCAGCGTCGGCAGCCAGTACGTGACGCCGTAGAGCGACGTCGACATCAGCATGTAGGTCGCCGCGAACAGCATCACGCGCGGGTCGAGCAGCGCCTTCCACGGCTGCGCATGCTCGGCCTGTGCAGGCTTCTCGCGTTCGAGCGCGGCCGCGACGACCTGCTTCTCGCGTGCATCGAGAAAACGCGCGTCGCTCAGCGAGGCCGGCAGCACGCGGAACACGACGATCGCGACGATCACGGCCGGAATGCCGGTCGCGACGAACACCCACTGCCAGCCCGCGAGCCCCCACACGCCGTTCAGGCTCAGCAGCGCACCGCCGACCAGCGAGCCGAGCATGTTCGCGAGCGCGCTGCCCAGCGTGAAGATGCCGAGCACCTTCGCGCGATAGCTCTGCGGAAACCACAGCGTCAGGTAATAGATGACGCCCGGATAGAACCCGGCCTCGGCGATGCCGAGCACGAAGCGCAGCGCGCAGAACGCGGGCATCGACGTCGTGAAGCCCATCAGCACCGTGATGAGCCCCCACGTCAGCATGATCCGCGCGAGCCAGACGCGCGCGCCGTAGCGATGCAGCGCGAGCGTGCTCGGTACCTCGAACAGCAGGTAGCCGATGAAGAACAGCGACGATGCGAGCCCGAACGCGGCCTCCGTCATCCCGAGGCTGTGCACCATCTGCAGCTTCGCGAAGCCGACGTTCTGGCGGTCGATGAAGGCGATCAGGAACATCACGACGAGGATCGGCATCAGGCGCCGCGCCATCTTCGACATGATGCGCTGTTCTTCGGCGGACGCAGGGTCCAGGGTTTCGGTGGCGCTCACTGCATGCTCCTCGTGAATCGGTTGCGGATAGGATCGGATGGGTGTCGCGCGCCTGACGCCGCGCGCGGGTGAATGATGTCGACCGGTGTCGTGCGGCCGCGATCGCCGGCGTTCAGCCCGAGCGGTAGTCGTCGAGCATCGGCGCGAACATTTCGTGCCAGGCGCGCGGCTTCGCCTTGATCGTGCCGGCCAGATACAGGAAATCGACGTAGTCCATCAACTGGTTCGGGCGCACCGAGAAACGCGTTTCCGGCGCGGCCAGCATCTGCATCACGTCGTCGTGCGACACGCCGACGCCGGACGACGCCGCATACAGCGCGGCCGCCGCGCGCGGATCCTGCGCGATCAGGCGGTTCGCTTCGTCGAGCGCGCCGAGAAACGCGGCCGCGAGCGCGGGCTGCGCATCGACGAGCCGCTTCGGCGCGAACACGACGTCGAGCGTCAGCGGGCCGAGCACGTCGACGGAACGGACGACGCGATGAATGCCCGGCTGCCGCAGCTCGAGCGTCGAGAACGGCGGCGACGTGAAGTGCGCGGTCACGCCGTTCTCGCGGCGGATCAGCGCCTGCATCGCCTGCGGATGCGGCAGATTCACGGTGATCGAATCGAGCTGCGCGAAATGCGCGGGACCGAGCTGCCGGCTCGCGACCATCTGCAGCACGACTGCCGACAGCGACGTGCGGATGCCCGGCACCGCGATCCGGTCGGACGGCGTGAAGTCGTGCAGCGTCGCGAGGCCCGGACGGTTCGCGTTGAGCGACAGCGAGGTCGTCGACAGCCCGCTGATGCCGATCACCTCGACGTTCGGAATGCCGCGCGCCCGCGCCCACAGCTCGATGAAGCCCGGTGCGCCGGCGGCCGCGAAATCGAGCGTGCCGGCCATCATCGCGTCGTTGACGGAATTGCCGCCGTCGAGCAGCACCCACTCGACCGCGACGTCGCGCACGCCGTGCCGAGCCGCATGTCGTTCGAACAGACGCTGCTTCTCCATCACGAGCAGCGGCAGGTACAGCACGCCATAGCCCTTCGAGATCCGCACCGTGCGCGGCTGCGCACGCACCAGCGCCGGCGCGGCGAGCGCGCCGAGCCCGGCCGCGACGAACGCGCGGCGGCGCAGCGATGTCGTCATGCGCATGCCTCCCGCGCGCATCCGGCGCACGGCATGCGGCACGCGATGCGACGCGGGCGCACGCCGGCCCGCAACGCGCCGCGCCGCACGTTCGGCGCGCCCGTGACATGCTGCATGGTGTCGTCTCCTTGGCTATTGGATTTCATCGCTTTCATCGCCTTCTCCGGCTCGACACAGGTTATCGAGCGAGTCTGAGAAAATGCTGACATCCCGGCCTCGGGAAAACCCCTAAACCCTCTTGTCTGCAGAACGGCACCATGCGCATTCTCGTCGTTGAAGACGATGCCGAAATCGGCGCGGCGGTCCGCAGCCGCCTCGCGCGGCTCGGCCACGCGGTCGACCTCGAAACCGACGGCGCGACCGCGAACGGCCTGCTGCGCGTCGAGCGCTTCGACCTCGTCGTGCTCGACGTGATGCTGCCCGGCCTCGACGGCTTCGCGGTGCTGCGCAACCTGCGCGCCTCGGGCAGCACGACGCCGGTGCTGCTTCTCACCGCGCGCTCGGCGATCGACGACCGCGTGAGCGGCCTCGGCCTCGGCGCCGACGACTATCTGGTGAAGCCGTTCGACTATCGCGAACTCGATGCGCGCGTGCAGGCGCTGCTGCGTCGCAACAGCGGACACGCGAACGACGTGCTGACGCTCGGCGGCCTCGTGATCGACCGCAGCAGCCGGCTCGCGGAACTCGACGGCCAGCCGCTGTCGCTGTCGCGCCAGGAGTTCGCGCTGCTCGAAATCCTGGCCAGCCGGCCGCAGCGGATCTTCTCGAAGGAGGAACTGCTGAACCAGCTGTTCAGCTTCGGCAACGAGCCGACCGCGAACGCGGTCGAGCAATACGTGACGCGCGTGCGCCGCAAGCTGTCGGGCAGCTCGGTCGAGATCCGCACCGCACGCGGGATGGGGTATCAGATTGCGGCGCTTTGACTGGTTCCCGAAGACGCTGTTCGGACGCACGCTGCTGTTCGTCGCGCTCGTCGTCGCGACCGGCGCGTTCGCGCTGGCGGGCATCGCGCGCTATTACGCGGGCGTCGCGGCCGAGCGCGCGTACGACCAGCTGCTCGCCGGCGCGGCGATCCAGGTCGCCGAGAACCTCTATGTGCAGGGCGGCGTGCTCGCGCTGAATCCGCCGGTGGCCGCGCTGTCGACGCTGTCGCGCTACGACCTCGTCTACTACAAGGTCGTCGATTCGCGCGGCATCGTCGTGGCCGGCTACAACGACCTCGCGAGCCCCGCGACGCTCGCTGCCGCGAAGCAGGGCCCCGCGTTCGCGAACGCGACCTACCAGGGGCACGCGGTCCGCACCGCGAGCATCGCGCGCTACATGCCCGAGGAGCGCGTGCCCGGCTGGGCGCTCGTCACCGTCGCACAAACCACGCACGCGCGTCAGCAGCTGACGAACGACATGAGCTTCAAGGTCTGGACGCTGATCCTGCTGATGAGCGTGCTCGCGATCGGCGCGAGCGGCCTCGCGATCCGGCGCGGGCTGCGCCCGCTCGCGCAGATCGGCACGATCATCGCGGCGCGCGACCCGGCCGACCTGCGGCCCGTCGCGGTCGATACGCCGAGCGAGATCGACGCGATCATCGGCGCGATCAACGGGCTGATGCACCGCCTCGCGGAACGGATCAACGCGATGCAGCGCTTCATCGCCGACGCCGCGCACCAGATGCGCACGCCGCTCGCGCGGCTCGACGCGCAGATCGAGCTGCTCGACGGCGAAGCCGATCCCGCGCGCCACGCGGCGCGGCTCGATGCGCTGCGCGCGACCAGTGCGGACGTCGGCCGGCTCACCGGCCAGCTGCTCAATCACGCGATGGTGATCCATCGCACCGAGGTCGTGCCGCTGCAGCCCGTCGATCTCGCCGCGCTCGCGAAGGAAGTGCTCGGCCGCACGATCCCGCTCGCGGGCGAGCGCGACGTCGCCGTCGCGTTCGCGAGCGACGCGCCGCACGCGTGGATCGACGGCGACGCGATCAGCCTGCAGGAAGCGCTGTCGAACGTGCTGCACAACGCGCTGCTGCACGGTCATGCGGACGATATCGTGGTGTCGGTCGCGAGCGCGAAAGACGCGGTGACGCTGACCGTCGCCGACAACGGGCGCGGCATCCCGCGCGAGCATTGGGAGGCCGCATTGCAGCCGTTCGTGCGGATCGCGCCGGACGGCACCGAGCGCCGCACCGGCTCGGGCCTCGGGCTCGCGATCGTGCAGGAAGTGATGAAGGCGCATGGCGGGCGCGTCGAGTTCGCGTTTCCGGATACGGGCGGGTTTGAGGTCGTGTTGAGGTTTCCGAAGGCTGCGCGAACGGGCTAACGTCTACTCGCGAATCGACAATCGTCGCGGTTGCCCATCGCCATCGATTCAGTTCGTCATACCGCCGGCCGTAGAACATGCGGCACGGCATGTCGACGCCGGCGCGCGCACCGCACTCACGCCGTCACCGCCTCGCCGCCCAGATACGCATCGCGCACGCGCTCGTCGTCGAGCAGCGTCTTGGCCGCGCCTTCGAGCACGACGCGCCCCGTCTGCAGCACGTACCCGTAGTGCGCGATTTCGAGCGCGAGGCTCGCGTTCTGCTCGACCATGAACACCGTCACGCCCTGCCGGTTGATCGTATCGATCAGCTCGAGCACCTTGTCGACGTAGAGCGGCGACAGCCCCATCGTCGGCTCGTCCATGCAGATCAGCTTCGGCCGCGCCATCAGCGCGCGCGCCATCGCGAGCATCTGTTGCTCGCCGCCCGACAGCGTGCCGGCGCGCTGCGCGAGTCGTTCGCGCACGCGCGGAAAGAGGTCAAGCACACGTTCGTAGTCGTCGGCCACCGCCGCGCGATCGCCGCGCGTGTACGCGCCCATCAGCAGGTTCTCGCGCACGCTCATGTCGCCGAACAGCCGCCGCGCCTCCGGCACGGCCGCGATGCCGCGCCGCACGCGCTGCGGCGTCGCGAGGCCCGTCACGTCGTCGCCGTCGAAGCGCACCACGCCGCGGCGCGGCCGCATCAGCCCGAGGATCAGCTTCATCGTCGTCGACTTGCCGCTCGCGTTGCCGCCGAGCAGGCTGACGATCTGCCCGCGGCCGACTGCGACGTTCACGTCGAAATGCACCTGCACCGGTCCGTAGAACGTGTCGAGATGTTCGAGTTTCAGCAAGGCGTCGGTCATGGTCGTATCGGATCCCGAAGAAATCGTGCTCATGCGGCCGCCTGCGCCGCGCGATCGGCCGGTGTGCCGCCCGCGTGGCGGCGGCCGAGATAGGCTTCGATCACGCGCGGATCGTGGCGCACGTCGCGCGGCGCGCCTTCGGCGATCTTCACGCCGTTGTCGAGCACCATCACGCGATCGGACACGCGCATCACGAGTTCGAGCTTGTGCTCGATCAGCAGGATCGTCAGGCCGCGCGCCTTCAGCGAGCGGATCAGCTCCAGCATCTCCGCGGTCTCCGTTTCGTTCATCCCGGCCGTCGGCTCGTCGAGCAGCAGCAGGCGCGGATGCAGCGCGAGCGCGCGGCCGATCTCGACGCGCCGCCGGTTCGCGTACGACAGGCTGTGCGCCGGATGATCGATGCGCGGCGTGAGCCGCTCGCCGAACCCGGCGACGATCTCGCGCGCCTCGTCGCGCAGCGCCGCTTCCTCGCGCCGCACCGACGCCGGGCGCAGCAGCGCGCGTACAACTTCGGCCGCCGCGCCGAGCACGGGCCAGCCCGGTCGTGCCGCGCGCAGCCGCGCGTGCGCGCCGATCAGCACGTTGTCGAGCACGCTGAGGTTGCCGAACACGCGGCCATGCTGGAACGTGCGCGCGAGTCCGAGCGCGGCGAGCCGTTCGGGCGCCGCGCCCGTGACGTCGCGGCCGTCGAACGTCACGCGCCCGGCATCGGGCCGGTCCGCGCCCGCGATCAAATTGAACAGCGTCGACTTGCCCGCGCCGTTCGGTCCGATCACGCTCAGCAGTTCGCCTTCGGCCAGCGTCAGGCTCGCGCCGTCGAGCGCCGTGACGCCGTCGAAGCGGCGCGTCAACCCCTGGACGTCGAGCAAGGACGGTTGGGTGGTGGTCATCGCTTTCCTCCTCACACCGTGCCGAGCAATCCCTGCGGCCGGAACCGGACGAGCAGCAGCAGCACGAGACCGTAGATCAGCATCCGGTAGTCGGCCGCCCAGCGGAACAGTTCGGGCAGGCCAATCAGCGCGAGCGCGCCAACAATGCCGCCGAGCACGTTGCCGAGCCCGCCGAGAATCACCATCGTCAGCGCGAGGATCGACACCTGCGAATCGAAGGTCTGGTGATTGATGTAGCTGTACAGGTGCGCGGCGATGCCGCCACTCACGCCTGCCGCGACACCGCCGACCGCGAACGCGATCGCCTTGTAGCGGTTCGGTGCGATCCCGTGCGCGCGCGCGGCGACGTCGTCCTCGCGCACCGCGCGCAGCGTGCGGCCCAGATGCGAGCGCAGCAGCCGCACCTGCACGAGCGCGAATGCGACGAGCACCGCCAACGTGAACCAGTACGCGGCCTGCGCGGTCGACGCCCACGGCAGCGGCGCGATGCCGGTGATGCCGAGGGGCCCTCGCGTGAGGCCATCCCAGTTCAGGATCACGAGGCTTACCACTTCGCCGATGCCGAGCGTCGCGATCGACACGTAGTGACCGCGCAGCCGGAACGCCGGATAGACGAGCAGCGTGCCGAGCACGGCCGTGATCGCGCCCGCGCACGGAATCGTCACGGCCGGCGACCAGCCGAGATCCGACGACAGCAGCGCCGACGCATACGCGCCGATCACGAGCAGCGCCGCATGGCCGAGCGAGATCTGCCCGACCGTGCCGGCGACGAGCGTCAGGCTCAGCGCGAGCAGGCCGTACAGCCACGCGTTGGTCAGCGTCTGCAGCACGTATGGCGATGCGCCGAGCCAGGGCAGCACGGCCGCGAGCGCGACCAGCGCGACGATCGCCGGGCGCGGCACGCGCAGCGCCTTCGCGGCCGCGAGGAAGGTGCCCGTCATCGGCTCGGGCGGCAGCGCGCGGTTCGCGCTGAACAAGCCGTTCGGCCGCCAGACGAGGAACACGATCAGCAGCCCGAACGCGAACAGGTCGCGATAGCTCGTGCCGAACAGCGCGACGCCGTAGCTTTCGACGAGCCCAAGCAGCAGGCTCCCCGCGATCGCGCCCGGCACGTTGCCGAGCCCGCCGATCAGCAGCGCGACGACGCCTTTCAGCGTCGCCTGGAAGCCCATCGCCGGATCGATGCTGTTGTAATACATGCCGACCAGCAGCCCGCTCACGCCGCCGAGCGCGCATGCGATCGCGAACACGGTCTGGTTTACGCGGTCGACGTCGACACCCATCTGCAGCGCCGCGTCGCGATCCTGCGCCGTCGCGCGCACGGCCCAGCCGAGTCGCGTAAAGCGCAGGAAGCCGTACAGCAGTGCGGCCGCCGCGATGCCGATGCCGGCGATCAGCAGATCGAGCGACCCGAGCGTGGCGCCGCCGAGCCGCAGATGCCAGTCGGGCAGCGGCGTCGGCACCGCACGCGGGTCCGCGCCGAACGCGAGCTGCGCGAGCTGGTCGAGGATGAAGCTGATGCCGATCGTCGCGAGCAGCGGCGCGATGCGCGCCGCATGACGCAACGGCCGCAGCCCGATCCGTTCGATCGCGACGCCGAGCGCGCCGCAGCCGACGACGACCGCCGCGAATGCGACCGGCAGCGGCAGCCCGAAGCGCGTCAGGCACAGCCAGCCGATGAACGCGCCGACCATATAGACCGAACCGTGCGCGAAGTTGATCAGATGCGACACGCCGAAGATCAGCGCGAGCCCGACGGCGAGCAGCGCATAGATATTGCCGACGATGAGGCCGTTGAGCGTGTAGTCGAGCCAGGATGCCATTGCGATGCGTCCGGTACGGTTCAGCGTGCCGCGAGCTGCGGCCTGGCGCCGTCCCACAGCGCCCACCGGCCCTGCTTCACGACGAGATACACGGTGCGCGCGCCCGCGACGCGGCGCGTCTGCGGATCGAAGCGCACCTTGCCGAAGATCACGCTCGGCACGTCGCTGATCTTCGCGAAGCCGTCGTGCGCGGCCTGGCGCGTCGTGCCGTAGCGGCGCAGCACCTCGGCCGACAGGATCAGCGCGTCGTACGCGCGCGCAACGAACGAGTCGGGATCGGCGTGGAATTTCGCGCGATAGCGCTGCACGAACGCCTGCACCTCCGGGCGCGGTTCGGCCGGGAAGAAGTTCGATTCGGTGTAGACGCCTTCGACGGCCGTGCCGCCCAGTTCGAGGAACTTCGGCGAATACACGGAACCGACTGCCGCGATCGGCAGCGCGATGCCCGAGGTGCGCGCCTGCCGCACGATCTGCGCGCCGTCCGCGTAATACGAGATCAGCACGATCGAGTCGGGCTTCGACTCGCCGATCCGCACGAGCGTCGAGCGGAAATCCTTTTCGGCCGGTTGATAGCCTTCGGCCGCGACGACCTGCGCGCCGAGCGCCGCCGCCGCCTTCGCGAAGATGTCCTTGCTCGTGCGGCCCCAGTCGGTATTCAGGTAGAGCACCGCGATCCGCTTGAAGCCGAGCTCCTTCACGGCGTAGCGCGCGAGCAGCGGCTGTTCCTCGGCCTGGCTCAGCGCCGTGCTCCACAGATAGTCGCCGCCCTTCGTGAAGTCCGGATGCGAGTTCGTGAAGCCGAACTGGATCAGCTGCCCGCGCTGATAGATCGGCGACGCGGCCATCGATGTCGCGCTCGAAAAGTCGCCGAGCTCGATCACGACGCGCGGATCGGCGACGAACTTCTGCGCGATCGCCACCGCCTGACGCGGATCGCTGCGGCTGTCCTGGAAGTCGATCGCGAGCGGCCGGCCGTGTATGCCGCCGCTGCCGTTGATTTCGTCGAGCGCGAGGTCGAAGCCGCGCTTCCACTGCTCGCCGTATTGCGCGTCCTGCCCCGTGAGCGGCCCGCTCACGCCGACGACGACCGGCTCGCCCGAGACGCCTGCCGCGAGCGCGGTGCCCGTCGACAAGCCCCAGGCGGCCGCGAGCGCCGCCACCGTGCCCAGCACGCGCCGCCATGCGCCGCGCGCGTCGTTCCCCGAAACGTTCATGGATCCCCCAACGTCAGTCAGTAGAAAAGAGTGAGGGCATGAAACCATCGGGGTCCGGACGATCCAACGAAGTTTTGCGCATATCGATATCGCGGCGCGCGCGTAGCGCATCGTGCGCTTCGACGCCGACTTCATACGCGGCATCGCGCAGGCGCGACGAGGTTCGCCCATCGTATTGATTCGATTGCCGTTTCCGGTTCGGCGGTGCGCGTGCGAGATGCGCATGTGCGCATAGCCGGCAATGACGACGCGCGCGTCCTTCGCAGTTTTCGCGCTGTCGATAGCAAAAATCATTATAAGAATCGCGCATGCTCACGCTCCTACAATGCGCAAATCGCATCATCGGAACGCGTCATGGAGCTGCATCAACTCGAGGCCTTTTCCGCCGTCATGTCGGCCGGCAGCGTGACCGGCGCGGGCGAACTGCTCGGCCGCTCGCAACCGGCCGTCACGCGGCAGATCCAGGAACTCGAGGCCGATCTCGGCTATGCGCTGTTCGACCGTCACGGCCCGCGTGTCACGCCGACGCGGCGCGCGTTCCTGCTTTACGAGGAAGTCGAGCGTTCGCTGATCGGCCTGCGCGCGATCGACGCGCGCGCCCGCGCAATCGGCAGCGAAATCGCTCAACCCGTGCGCATCGCCGCGACGCCCGCGCTCGCGGCCACGATCGTGCCGGCCGCGCTCGCGGCGCTGCCCGACGACGCGCACGCACCGCACTACCAGTTGCGCAGCGAATCGGCCGAGCACGTCGTGCACGAAGTGCTGGCCGGCACCGCGGACGTCGGGGTCGTCACGCTGCCGATGGCGCACGCGGGCCTCGACGTGCACTGGATCGCGCAGATGCCCTGCGTCGCGGTGCTGGCCGCCGACGATCCACTCGCGGCGAAGCCGCGCATCGCGCTGCGCGATCTCGCGCGCCGCCGCATCGTGACCGTCGCGAACCGCCATCGACTGCGCCAGCGGATCGATACCGCATTCGCCGCCGCGCGCATCGAGCCGCGCGTATTCATCGAGACCAATGCGTCGCTCAACGCGGTGATGGCCGCGCGCGCCGGCGTCGGGATCGGCATCGTCGATCCGGCGACGGGTGTCGCGCTGCCGGTGGACGGCGTCGTCGCGCGGCCGCTCGACGTCGACATTCCGTTCGCGTTCGGCGTCGCGACGCCGGCCGGCAAGATGCGCACGGCGGCCGTCGATGCGCTGCTCGATGCGTTGCATCGCACGACGCGCGCGTTGTTCGACGATGCGTTCTTTCACGATGCGTCCGCACACGACGCGCTGCTGCGCGGCGACCGCCCGCGCACGCGGGCGCGGGTGCGCAGGACGCGCCGGGCGGTTTCCGCATGACGGCTTTCCGCACCCTTTCGAACAACGAAACGAAGGACGAAAAATTCGCATGACGACCTCACTCGACGCACTCGAATCGCGGCTCGCCGAGGACCTGCGCTGGCTCGACCTGCCCGCGCCGTCGTGGGTGCCGCCGCGCGACGTCGACGGCGAGCGCGTGCTCGACGTCGCGATCGTCGGCGGCGGGATGGCGGGGCTCGCGGCCAGCGCCGAACTGCGGCTGCTCGGCATCGGAAACCAGTGCGTGATCGATCGCGCGCCGGCCGGCTACGAAGGCCCGTGGGTCACGTTCGCGCGCATGGACACGCTGCGCTCGCCGAAGCAGCTTGCCGGCCCCGCGCTCGGGCTGCCCGCGCTGACGTTTCGCGCCTGGTTCGAAGCGCAATACGGCCGCGACGCGTGGGACGCGCTCTACAAGATTCCGCGTACGCAATGGATGGACTATCTGCGCTGGTATCGGCGCGTGCTCGACCTGAACGTGCGCAACGACACGACGCTCGTCGCGCTGCGCCCGCGCGACGACGGCCTGCTCGCGCTCGATCTCGACACGCAGGGCTACGCGCAGACGCTGCTCGCGCGCCACGTCGTGCTCGCCACCGGCCGCGACGGCCTCGGCGGCCCGTACGTGCCGCCCGTCGCGCAACGCGCGCCGCGTACACGCTGGGCGCACTCGTCGGAACCGATCGACTTCGCGGCGCTGGCCGGCAAGCGCGTGGGCGTCGTCGGCGCCGGCGCGTCCGCGTTCGACAACGCGGGTACCGCGCTCGAAGCGGGCGCCGCGCGCGTCGACCTGTTCTTCCGCCGCACGGACATTCCGCGCATCAACAAGCTGACCGGCATCGGCAGCCCGGGCCTCGTGCACGGCTATGCTGACCTCGACGACGCCAGCAAGTGGCGCTTCATGCATTACGCGCTGACATCGCAGACGCCGCCGCCGCGCGACAGCGTGCTGCGCGTGTCGCGCCACGCGCAGGCCTTCTTTCATGCGGGCAGCCCGATCGAGACGCTTGCCGAGCATGCGGACGGGCTCGAAGTCACGACGCCGCGCGGCCGCTACGTCGTCGACTTCCTGATCTTCGCGACCGGTTTTCATTCGGACTGGACGACGCGCGCGGAATTCGCGGCGTTCGCTGCGCACGTGCGACGCTGGAAGGATCGCTATCGCCCTGCGCCCGATACGTGGCTCGACGAGCTGGCCGAGTCGCCCGATCTGGGCCCCGCATTCGCGTTCCAGGAGCGCGAGCCCGGCGCGTGCCCGGCCGTGACACGCATCCACTGCTTCAACCATGCGGCGAGCCTGAGCCACGGCAAGCTGTCCGGCGACATTCCCGCGATCAGTGCGGGCGCCGAGCGGCTGGCGCGCGGCATCGCGGGCCGGCTGTTCGACGCGGACCGCGAGCGCCACTACGACGCGCTCGTCGCGTTTTCCAACGCCGAGCTGCAAGGCGACGAATGGCGCGACGCCGATGCGTGAGCGCCTGTTCCATTGACGATGACGGATACCGAAACGATGACCGATACCCTCACACCGGCCGCTGCGCCGGATACGATCGACCGCGTGGCCGGTCTGCGCGACGACGATGCCACGGCCGCACTGCGTCGCGCAAGAGACAAGGTACGGCTGCATACGCAGCTCGGCGAAGCGGCGCTGTTCGATCCCGCGCTGCCCGACCTGTCGCCGGTCGAGCGTCTGCATGCGGCGCGATATGTCGCGCAACGGTCGAACGCGCCGGCCCTTGCGTCGCTTTATCGCGCGCGACTGATCGACGCCGGCGGCAACGACGCCGACATCGCGCGGGCAGACGCCGATGCGTTCGACGCGCTGCCCGCGCGGCTCAGCGCAATCCTCGCGCATGCACGGCTTCTGACGACGTCTCCCGCCGCTGCGCAGCGAGTCGATCTCGATGCATTGAAAGCGGCCGGTCTCACGACGCCCGCGATCGTCGCGCTGTCGCAACTCGTCGCGTTCGTCGCCTATCAGTTGCGCGTCGCGGCGGCGGCACGGGCATTGCAGGCGCGCGTCGCGAAGGAGGCCGCATGACGACGCATGCTCACGGCTTCACGTTCGACACGCTCGGCTGGCGTGCGTGGCTCGACACCGTGCCGCTCGACACGGCGACGCCCGAACAGCTCGCGGTGCTCGAAGCGAGCCATCCGCAGGCAAAGACGTCAGACTACTATCTACTGCTCGTTCACCTGCCCGAGATCCTGCGGCAGCGCTCGGGCGTGTTCAACGCGATCATGTACGAGCCCGGCGGACTGCCGCGTGCGGAGCGCGAGCTGGCGAGCACGGCCGTGTCACGCGTGAACGGCTGCGTGTACTGCGCATCCGTGCATGCGCAGCGCTTCGCGCAACTCGCGAAACGCACCGACGCGATCGAGCAGGTGTTCGACGATCCGGCGACGGCCGGCACGACGGCGCGCGAACGCGCGATCGTGCGCTATGCGATCGCGCTGACCGAGCGGCCGGATGCGGTCGGCGCGGACGATGTCGCGGCGCTGGAAGCCGAGGGGCTTACGCAGGAGGAAATTCTCGACCTGTCGCATGCGGTCGCGATCTTCGCATGGGCGAATCGGTTGATGCTGACGTTGGGGGAGCCGGTGTTTGCGGAGGCGGAAGGCCGGTAGCGCGGACGATGTATCGGGCGATGCGTCGTTTGTCGTTGCGGTCGGGATTGGGGAAACACGCTCATGCGGCAGGGTCGCTGTCGGGCACACGCATGAGCTCCCGGTGTGACGGTGAACTGTTTAGCGTCGTCGCTGGTCCGACCACCTCGATACGCGCGAAAACATTCATACGACGCATGCCATACACACGGGCCGCTCACGCCTTATGCGTTGACAACAAAATACTCGTCTCCGTATTCGCGATCCCGTCGATCAACCGGATCGCACCAAGCACGCGATCGAAATGCTCGAGCGAGTCGGCGTGCAGCTCGGCAACAAGATCCCAGCGCCCGTTCGTGCTGTGTATCGCCGCGACGTTCGGATGCCCGCGCAGCACCTTCACCACTTCCGCACCGCGATTGCCCTGCACCGCGATCGACATCAGCGCGCGGATCCGGTGCCGGTCGGCCGCCGGCTTCAGCCGCACCGTATAACCGACGATCACGCCGTTCTTCTCCAGCCGCGTCAGCCGGTTCTGCACGGTCGCGCGCGCGACGCGCAGCGCCTTCGCCAGCGCAACGACCGGCAGCCGCGCGTTGTCGCGCAGCAGCGCAATGAGCTGTCGGTCGACGTCGTCGAGCGTAATCATGGGTGAACCTTCCTGTTGAGCGCGCACGGGCAAGCAAGCGTGCCGCACGCCGCGCATTCCGGCCAGTGGCGAATGAACAGATTGTCATCCGGAACTGGCATTTTGACAAATCCATCGATAAATCTGCCACTTTTGCTGTCTATTTGTTGGCTTCACTCGCGGAAATAATCTCTCCATCGACCGGCTGCACCGGCCGCGCCGACGCGTTTCGACGCGCCGGCGCCCGCGCAGCGGCGCTATCGGCAAAACCATGGAGACAGACTCATGACCCGCTTCCTCGACGTTCCCGCCACCGCCCGACTGATCGCGCAGACCGGCGTCACGCCGTTTCTGCGCGCGCTCGTCGACACCCTGCGTGCCGACTACCTGCACTGGGCCGACTTCGACAAGTCGCCGCGCGTCGCGTGCCACTCGCGCGACGGCGTGATCGAACTGATGCCGGTCGCGAACGCGTCGCTGTTCGCGTTCAAGTACGTGAACGGCCACCCGGTCAACGCCGCGCGCGGGATGCACACGGTGATGGCGTTCGGCGCGCTCGCCGAAGTCGACACCGGCTACCCGCTGCTGCTCGCCGAACTCACGCTGACGACCGCGCTGCGTACGGCCGCGACCTCGGTGCTCGCCGCGCAGGCGCTCGCGCGGCCCGACTCGCGCACGATGGCGCTGATCGGCAACGGCGCGCAGAGCGAGTTCCAGGCGATCGCGTTCCATACGCTGCTCGGCATCGATGAAATCCGCGTGTTCGACGTCGATCCGCGCGCGACCGACAAGCTCGTGCGCAACCTCGCCGCGTATCCGGCGCTGCGCGTCGTGCGCGCCGCGTCGACCGCCGAAGCGGTGCGCGGCGCCGACATCGTGACGACGGTCACGGCCGACAAGGCCTACGCGACGATCGTCACGGCCGACATGATCGAGCCGGGCATGCACCTGAACGCAGTCGGCGGCGACTGTCCGGGCAAGACCGAGCTGGAAGCGGACGTGCTGCGCGCGGGCCGCGTATTCGTCGAGTTCGAACCGCAGTCGCGCATCGAGGGCGAGATCCAGCAGATGCCCGCCGATTTCCCGGTGACCGAACTGTGGCGCGTGCTGCAGCACGAAACGACCGGCCGCGAGCGCGCCGACGAGATCACGGTGTTCGACTCGGTCGGCTTCGCGCTCGAGGATTACTCGGCGTTGCGCTACCTGTACGCGCTGGCGCAGCAGCACAACGCGGGCGTCGAGATCGCGCTGATTCCGCCGGCCGTCGATCCGAAGAACCTGTTCGCGCTGATCGACGATCCGGCCGCCGTCGCGCACGGCCACGCGGCGTTCGTCGCCGAAGCCGTCGCCGCGTTCGCGCGCTGATGCTCCGAACGCCGGGCGGCACGCGCTGCCCGGCCCCTCGCCTTTCGCTCCCGCTCCTCATGAATCTCGTATCGATCCAGGCCCCGGCCGCCGTCGTGATGATCCGGCCGCACCGCTTCGTGCCTAACCCGCAGACCGCGGCCGACAACGCGTTCCAGCGCACGGCGGCGGCTGGCGGCACATCCGGCGTGTCCGCGGCCGCGCGCGACGAAGTGAGCGCCGCCGCAGGAAAGCTCGCCGACGCCGGCGTGCGCGTGCACGTGTTCGACGACCACGGCGAGCGCGACACGCCCGACTCCGTATTCCCGAACAACTGGTTCTCGACGCATCCGGGCGGCCACGTCGCGCTGTATCCGATGCACAGCCCGAACCGCCGCCGCGAGCGGCGCGCCGATATCGTCGAGATGCTGAAGGCCGAGTACCGCGTGCAGGACGTGATCGACTACTCGGGACTCGAATACGACGACGTGTTTCTCGAAGGCACCGGCGCGATGGTGCTCGACCACGTCGCGCGGATCGCCTACACCGCGCGCTCGCGCCGCGCCGATCCGGTCGCGCTCGAACGCTTCTGCACGCACTTCAATTTCGAGCCGATCTGCTTCGATACGGCCGACGCCGACGGTCGGCCGATCTATCACACGAACGTGATGATGAGCGTCGCAACCGAGTTCGCGATGATCGGCCTCGACCTGATCGCGGACGGCCGTCGCCGCGACGAGATCGCGCGCCGCCTGGCCGAGACGGGCCGCGCGGTGATCGCGCTCGATGCGGCGCAGATCGCGAATTTCGCGGGTAATACGCTGGAATTGTCGGGGCGGGACGGGCGCGTGCTCGCGCTGTCGCGGCGCGCGTTCGATTGCCTGACGCGCGAGCAGCGCGCAACGATCGAGCGCTCGGCGCGACTGCTGCCGCTCGACGTGCCGACGATCGAACTGGCCGGCGGGTCGGTGCGCTGCATGCTCGCGGGCATTCACCTCGCGCGACGCACGGTCGCGCCGGATACGCGCGACAGAACGGTCATCGCATCGGATGACCGGCAGCCCGAGCCCGCACCTCACGCCTGACGCCGGGCAGCGCAAGCGGCGGCCGATGCGGAAGCCACACCGCAAGGCATCCGAACGACCCCGACATCCCGGCTCGCCGCCCGTCAGTCGCCCAGCAGCTTCAGCCCCGCCGGCAGCGTCTCGCCGAACACGCGCACGGTGTCGGCCTCGTCGAACGCGATCGCTTCGCGCACCATGTCGATCCACGCCGGCGACGCGTTCGCCGCGCCCAGCCGGCGGATCACCGCGTCGCGCGTGTCGGCCGGCAGGTCGCGCGAGCGGTCGCCCGTCATCCGCGCGATCTGCGCGGCCGCGAACGCGGCCGGCTCGACCTGCTTCCAGTCGAGCGCGAACAGCGCATCGAGCCATCCGCATGCGACATCGGCCGGCACCACGCTGTGCGCGCTGCCGTAGAACGGACGCCGCGCGCCGATGCGCCCCAGCGCCCATGCACAGAGCGCGCGCTCGGCCGGCTTCTGCAATTGCGCGATCAGGCGCTCGGCCAGTTCGATCTTGCGCTCGACCGGCAAGCGTTCGAGCGACGCCGACAACCGCGTCATGTCGGCCGGCCCGACCTTGTCCGGATCGAACGGCAGCTTGCGGCGCTTGTCGTCGGGCGACGGCTCGAGGAAGGCGATCGCGTCGCGCACCTGCATCTGCGCGTCATCGTCGAGCCCGCCTGCCGCGCGCCGCCACAGCGTCCACCATTCGGACCAGACCTGCCCGTCGTTCACATACTGGATGCCGTCGTCGAACAGCGGCCACAGTTGCTCGATGCGCCAGGCGTCGAGCGGATGGCCGAAGCCCGGCCGCATGCAATAGCCGGCCAGGTTCAGCCAGGCGCGTTCATGATCGGCCGAACGCCGTCGGCGCCGCGCACGCGCGAGCAGCGCGTCGAACAGTTCGCGCGCGAGCGCGACGTCCCACTCGTCGCGCGGGCCGAGCACCTGTTCGAGCTGCGCGCGCAGACGGCGCGTCTCTTTCGGCGTGACGTTCGCCGCGCGGCTGCCGAACGAGCGGTCGATCAGCTCGATCGCCTGATCGGCGCGCGGGTTTCGCGCGGGCGCGGCTTCGTCGTCCTGCGCGGGCGCATCGCCGCGCAACTGGAATTCGAGCCGCCAGCGGCGCGCCGCGTCGTCGGTCGCGATGCAGTGCATTTCGAGCGTGCCGACTTCCGTCAGCGACGCGGTGAGCTTCACCGGCGTTTCGCGCGCGTCGCCGCCCGCCTGCCGGTCGACGACGGTCGCGATCGGCGGCAGCCGCACGAAGTCGCCGCCGTCGAGCGTGACGAGGTCGCCGGGACGATACGCGGTGTCGGCCACCGTCGACATCAGGTGGAAGCGCACCGGCTGCCCGAGCTGCAGCGCGAACGTGCGATCTTCGAGGCGGATCTCGCGGCCCTCTTCCGCGCCGCGCGGCAGCAGGCAGACGCCGCGCGCGGTCGCATCGCCGTCGCCATCGCCGAGCACGAGGAAGTAGCTGCGCGCGGAACCGCCGCCGATGCGCGGCGCATGGCCTGCGCGCGCGAGGCCGTATGCGACCGCGCCACGCGCGACCGCCACGTCCGGATGCGCGTTGTGGAGTACGTCGAGCGGCGCGCCGCGCCACGCGCCGAGCGTCTGCGCGAGACGGCCGGCCAGCGCCTGCGCGCGAAACACGCCGCCGTTGAGCAGCAGCGTGTCGGGCAGCGGGCCTTCCGCATGCCGGCTCAGGAACGCCGCAATGTGTCGCGTGACGGCCGGGTCGCTCGCGTACGGCAGCCCGAATTCGACGATCGCGGCCCGCGCGCGGCGCGGCAGCTCGCCGGCCTCGACCTGCGGAAAGAATCCATCGACGACGATCTGCTCGACTTCGCGCCGCGTCAGCTCCGCCGAACGCGCGCCGCCGACGAGCCGGCTGCCCGCGCCAAGCAGCGTGACGGTGACGGACGCCGGCGCATCGTCGCCGAGCAGGCGCTCCTTCGCCGCACGGCAACGCTCGACGAGCTGCGACAGGCTCGCGGCCGACAGCCGCGCGCCGGGATCGGTCAAGCGCGGCTCCACGAGGCGCGCGAGCGCGAGATCCATGTTGTCGCCGCCGAGCATCAGGTGATTGCCGACCCCGACGCGCGTGAACGTCGGCTCGCCGTCGTCGCCGGGCGCGACGTCGACGAGCGTGAGATCGGTCGTGCCGCCGCCGACGTCGCAGATCAGCACGCGCCGCGGCGCGGCGAACCGGTCGCGCAGCGCGTCGCGCTGCCCGTACAGCCAGTCGTAGAACGCGGCCTGCGGCTCCTCCAGCAGCCGCAGCGCGGGCAGCCGCGCACGGCGCGCGGCCTCGACCGTCAGTGCGCGCGCGCCGTCGTCGAACGACGCGGGCACCGTGAGAATGACGTCCTGCTGCGCGAGCGGCGCATCGGGAAAGCGCGCGTCCCATGCGTCGCGCACGTGCGCGAGATAGCTCGCGCTCGCGTCGACCGGCGACACCTTGTCGACGCCGTCGGCCGCGCCCCACGGCAGGATCGGCGCGAGCCGGTCGACCGACGCGTGCGACAACCAGCTTTTCGCGCTGGTCACGAGCCGACCCGGCACCTGCGCGCCGAGCGTGCGCGCATAGCGGCCGATCACGGGCGGCAGCGCACTGCCGTTGCCGCCGTCACGATCGCCCGGACCGCGACGGCCGCCGCCCGCGTCGCGCGCGCCGGACGCCTGCCACGGCAGCCGCAGCGCCTCCGCCGCAAGCTCGCCCGGCGCCGGGTGATAGCGGACCGACGGCAGCAGCGGCTGCGCGGCCACCGCGCCGGGCCCGACCAGCTGCTCGACGTCGAACACGCGGATCGCGTCGGAGCCGGCCGCGACATACGCGACGACCGTATTGCTGGTGCCGAGGTCGATGCCGACCGTATAGCGCTTCATCGCACTCAGGCAGTGCCGCGCACGTCGAACTCGACCTTCCAGCGCTCGTCGGTGCCGCTCGGGATCGCTTCGAGCTCCAGCGTGCCGGCCTCGGTCACGCGCGCGTGCAGCCTCACGGGCACGATCTCGCCGACCGTGCGCCCTTCCGCGGGCAGCGTCGCCTGGATTTCCTCGAGTTCCTGCAGCTCTTCCGGCGACCAGTAATCGAGCAGCGTGCCGACCTGATCCTGACGGCGCACCGACGAACCGAAGAAACGGAACTGCACCGGCTCGCCGACGACGAGGCCGAACTCCTGCGGCGGCAGCGCCGCGTCCGAGCCTTCCTCCATCCCGAACGGCGCGACGCAGAGCGCCTGCACCGGCGGTTCGAGCCCCGGCACCGCGGGCATCGCCGATTCGATCGCCACGTAGTAGGCCCGCGCCGTGCCGCCGCGAATCCGCACGCCGCGGCCGCGCTTCACGTAGCCGTAGTACGCCGCGCCGCGCGCGACCGCCAGATCGAGATCCGCGCCTTCGAGCAGGCGTGCGGGCGGCGCGCCTTCCGCGGCGAGCCAGCCGTTGAGCGTGTCGAGCACGCGCTGCGTGAGGAGCGACGACTTGAACACGCCGCCGTTGAACAGCACGGCGGTCGGATGCAGGAACGTCGCGCCGGCCGGCAGCGTGCGCTGCACGCCTTCGAGCGTATCGAGCGCCGCGACCTGGCGGCCGAGGAACGCCGCGAGATGGCGCGTGATGCCCGCGTCCTGCGCGTACGGCAGGCCGAGCTGCGTGAGACCGACACGCGCGCGGCTGACCGGGCGCGCGGCCGCATCGACCTGCGGGAAGAAGCCTTCGAGGATCGTCTGCGTGAGTTCCGCGCGCGTCAGCTCGGTGCGGATCGAGCCGCCGATCAGCTTCGAGCCGCGGCTCGGCACGACCAGCGGCACCGCGTCGGTCGTCGGGTCGGACAGCAGCGTTTCCTTCGCGCCGCGGCACGCATACGTGAGCGCGCGCAACTGCCACGGATCGGCCTGCGTGCCCTGCTGCGCGAGCTTGCGCGCGACCACGTGCGCGAGCGCGAGGTCCATGTTGTCGCCGCCGAGCAGGATGTGCTCGCCGACGGCCACGCGATGCAGTTCGAGATTGCCGTCGCGCTCGACCACCGCGATCAGCGACAGGTCGGTCGTGCCGCCGCCGACGTCGACGCACAGGATCAGGTCGCCGACCTTCACCTGCTTGCGCCAGCCGCCTTCGCTCTTCTGGATCCAGCTGTAGAGCGCGGCCTGCGGCTCCTCGAGCAGCGTCATCCGCGAATAGCCGGCGGCGCGCGCGGCCTCGGCCGTCAGTTCGCGCGCGGCCGGGTCGAACGACGCGGGAATCGTGACCGTCACGTCCTGCTCGACGAACGGGGCGTCCGGATGCGCGTGATCCCAGGCCTCGCGCAGGTGCGTCAGGTAGCGGATCGAGCTTTCCAGCGGCGACACGCGCGCCACCTCGGGCGGCGCATCGCTCGGCAGGATCGCCGCGCGGCGATCGACGCCCGGATGGCACAGCCAGCTCTTCGCGCTCGACACGAGGCGGATCGGCGTGCCCGCGCCGCGGCTGCGCGCCATCTCGCCGACCGCGAACTCGCGCGAGGCCGTCCACGGCAGCGTGAGGTCGCCCTGCGTCAGCTCGCTCGGGTGCGGCAGGTAAAGGAACGACGGCAGCAGGTCGCGCGACTCCAGCGCGCCGGGCGCGGTGAGCTGCGCGATCGGCAGCACCTGCTGCGCGATCGTCTCGCCGTCGCTCGCGGCGCTGTCGACGTACGACAGCGCGCAGTGGGTGGTACCGAGGTCGATACCGATCGAATAGCGCGGATCGCTCACAGTTCCACCTCCGCCGGTGCGAGTACCGATGCGTCATGGCTGCCCGTCAGCTTCGGCAGGCGCACGTCGGCGACGCGCCAGCCGCGATGGCTGATCGTGCCCGTAAACGGCGCCGAACCGACCACGTTGCCGGTCACGCGCACGGCCGTCGCGTCGAAGCCGGCCGGCAGCGTCACGCGGCTGCCTTCCGCCTCATCGCGCACCGGCACGATCGTGAAGTGCTCGCGCAGCGCCGCGCGGCAGCCGTCGTGCACGAGGCGCGCAGCTGCGCCGATGTCGGCGTCCGCGTACCCCGCGATGTCTTCCTCGACGAAATCGATGAAACGCGCGTCGCGCTGCAGCAGGCCGAGCAGTTGCAGCGCAGCCTGCGGGCTCGCTTCGCGCAGTTCCGGCGCAGGGGCCTTGACGGGCGCAGGCGCAGGCGCGGGTTGCGGTGCGGCGGCCGGCGCCGGCGCGACCGGGGCCGGGACGCCGTCGCGCACGCGCTGCACGCCGGCGGCGAATTCGCGATTGCCGAGCACGGAGAAGAAGGTCCCGACGGCGAGCGACAGCCGGCCGAAGAAGGACAGGTTGGATTCGGGCATGAGGTCTGGACTCCTGTGGGCTCGCCGCGCGGCGAGCAATCTTGCCTGGGCGCCGGGCGGCGGCGCGCGGCACGCGCACCGCGCCGCCCGGCGCGTGATTCTGGCCCCCTCGCGGGGTGCGGAAAACCCGTATTTTGCCCTGTGGCGGACGAACCGGGCAGAAGTTGGGGGACAGACCATGCCCGCGCGGGGTGTGCGACCTGCCCAATGAACATCGCAGGCGGCCTTCCGCGAGGTTGCAGCGCATCAATGGGCGCGATGCCGTCCTGCGATTTCCGCGTCGAAATCGCCTTCCGGCATCCCCGTGCGCGACGGCGCGCGAAGCCGCACGTCACGCGACGCGCGGCGACGCCTCCAGCGCAGGCTCGTCGCCGACGTCCGCGCTGCACGCTTCCAGCGAAATACGACGCGTCTCGCGCCCGTTGATCCACCACAGACCGGCCGCGAGCGGCCCCGGCAGCGCGAGCACGAGCAGCACGATCAACGCGGCCGACGGCGTACCCGCCATCGCATAGACGTTGGTGAGCATCAGCGGCGCGATCACCGCACCAAGCCGCCCGATCGCGACCGACACGCCGAGCCCCGTCGCGCGGATGCGGGTCGGCAGGATCTCGGACGAGACGACATAGCCGGAGATGTACGCCCATGTGACGCCGAACTGGATCAGGCAATAGCCGAGCACCATGCCGGGCAGCGCGTGCATCGCGTAGATGAACACGATCGCCGCGACAGTGAACGTATAGCTGACGAACAGCGATGCGCGCCGCCCCCAGGCCTCGACGAGCACGGCCGCGACGATGCCGCCTGCGAGCGCGGCTACGTTGCCGTACACGTAGTAGAGCGGCATGTCGGTCGACGGCACCTTCATGTATGGGAGGATCACGAGCGCCATCAGCGACAGCACGCCGTACACGACGGCCGCCTGCGAGAAGTTCAGCGCACCGGCCAGCGCACAGCGCGCGCGATACGCGCCGAATAGTTCGCCGACGTTGCGCCAGAAAGCCGGCGCCTGATGTTCGAAGCGCATCGGCGCGTAACGTTTCGACAGTTGCGCGTGCTCGGCCTGCATGCGCGGATCGCGCGCCGCACTCGCGACGACCTGCTCGACGATCGCTTCCGCTTCGGCGACTCGCCCTTGCTGGATCAGCCAGCGTGGCGACTCGGGAATCACGCGACGAATCCAGAAGAAGATCAACGCCATCGTCGTCCCGAAGCCGAAACCGACGCGCCATGCCCATTCGGCCGGCAACTGGTTCAGCACGAGGTACGACACGGCCGCCGACAGCAGTGCGCCGACCGGAAAGCCCGACAGGATCAGCGCATCGGTGCGGCCGCGGTGCTTCTTCGGAATGAATTCGCCCATCGTCGCGGTCACCGCCGAATACTCGCCGCCGACGGCAAGCGCCGTCATGGCGCGGAAGAACAGGAACGACGCGTAGTTCCACGACAGCACGGTCGCGACGCTGAACAGGGCATACCAGAGCAGCGTTGCGAGAAACAGGCGCTTGCGGCCGTAGCGATCGGCGAGATAGCCGAACGCGATCGCACCGACCAGCATCCCGAACACCCAGATGCTGACCGCGAGCGAGCCTTGCGCGGCGCTCAGATGCCAGTGTGACTTGAGCACGCCGAACACGCTGCCGATGATGTTGGTTTCGAATGAATCGAGCGCCCAGCCGACGCCCAGCGCGACCAGCATCAGCGTGTGGAAGCGCGTCCACGGCAAGTTGTCGAGACGCGTGAGCGCGTCCGTTTCGATCGGTTGGGAGAGTTTCATGATGGGTTGCTCCTCGTCAGTGAAGCGCCCGCTCGGGCTGCTCCGGGCTGAAGTCGAAATGTGGAAAGCGCGCGCGCGTGCCGATGAAGTTGCGGCCGCGTGCGCCGTCGAAGGCGTGGTCCACGATCTGCGCCCATTCGTTCGCGTCGATTCCGTATGCGGCTGGATGGCGCGCGACGCCGAGCGCGTCGAGCAGCGTCGCGAGCTGCGCGGGCGCCGAATCCGTGTCGCCGAAGATCTCGCACAACGCGGCATCGCATGCGCCGTCGACACCGATCGCCGCCTGCATCACGGCAGGCAGGCAGAACGAGCACGCGATGCCGTGCGCGACCCCGCGTGTCAGCGTGATCGCGTAGGAAATGTTGTGCGCGAGTGCCGTATGCGTATTCGAGAACGCCAGCCCGGCGCGCAGCGCACCGAGCGCCATGTCGCTGCGCGCGTCGAGGTCGTCGAGATCCGCGTTCACGCGGCCCAGGCCGCGGATCAGCTCGCGCGCGGCGTGCACGGCGAGGCCGCGCGTGACAGGGTTCGCATGCACGTTCCAGATGCTTTCGAGCGCGTGCGACAACGCGTCGAGGCCGCTGGCGATTGTCGGCTGCATCGGCAGCCCGATCATCAGGCGCGGATCGACGATGACCGTCTCCGGGTAGAGATCGGGCCGCGACAGCGACAGCTTGCGTGCATTGTGCGGGTCCCACACGGTCGCCCAGTGCGTCACTTCGCTGCCGGTGCCGGCCGTGGTCGGGATGGCGAGGATCGGCAGCGCCGCGTGCACCGTCGAACTGTCGCCGGACAGGATGCGCAGCACGCGGTCGAAATCGCCGTGCTCGGCAGCCAGCACCTTCGCCGAATCGATCACGGAGCCGCCGCCGAGCGCGACCAGCACGTCGGGCTTGCGCGGCAATACCGCGAGCCGTTCGCACGCGCGCCTCAGCATTGGCACCGATGGATTCGCCTCGACGCAGTCGATGCGTGCGAGCGCGGGGCCGAGTTGCGCCTCGAGGCGATCCGCGAGCCGCGCGAACACGGCATCGGGATACGTGACGATCGCGTAGCTGCGGCCGGCGAGCGCGTCGGGCGCGTCGGCAAGCGAATCGATGCCAAATCGGATACGCACCGGGTTGTGAAAGCGCCAGTCGCTCATGCCGCCGCCCTCGCAGCCAGCGCGGCTTCGATCCGGTCGATCACGGGCGGCAGGTCGGCGATGCCGTCGATCACGAAGTGCGCGCCGGCCTGCCGCAGCGTGCATCGCGCATGCGCGGCCCGCGTGTCGCGTTCGGCCGGATCGAGCGCCTGCCACTCCGCCTGCGACAACCCGATCTCGTTGCCGGTGACCACGACGCCGACCGTCCACATGCCGGCGGCACGGCCCGCCTGCAGGCCCGTCGGGCTATCGTCGACAACCACGCAGCCCTGCACGTGCGCCGCGCCGAGCGCGAGCGCGTTCGCGAGACACATGTCGGGCCACGGTCGGCCGCGTGCGACGTCGCTGACGGTGCAGCAGAAATCCGGCGAATAGCCGTTCGCTGCAGCGATCGGCGCGAGATGCTTCATCACTTCGCGCGGATAGCCCGTCGTGCTGCCGATCGCGATTCCGCGTGCGCGCAGGGCGGCGATCGTGTCGAGCGCGCCGGGGATCAGTGCGCTGTGGCGCGACACGTTTAGCGCGTCGACGCGCAGGAACGCGGCATACAGCGCGTCGACGTCGCGTTCCGTCGACGCTCGGCCCGTATGCGCCGCCCAGCGCGCCTGGACCGACGGCATCGCGAGCATCATCTCGATGTGCTCGCGCTTGGCCGCGCCCATCGGCGCGCGCGCTTCCTCGACGGAAACCGGCACGCCGGCATCCGAGAAAATCTCGCGGAATGCCGCGACCGGCGCCATGCAGCCGAAGTCGAGCACTGTGCCCGCCCAGTCGAACACGACGGTCGTCACGGGGCCGCGCCAGTCGTGATGGCCGGGTGTCGGCACAGCACCAACAAATTTGTCAGCATCCCGAATCGGAGCGGAATGGAACTCTGCAACGAAATTCATGCTCGCACCTGAATAAAGTGGGTGTGAGCAGCAGGTTAGGCATCCGCGATGACGGGCTCATGATCGAAATCCCCGGTCATTCGTAATGGATCGACCGATATTTCCGATCGATCGTCGACGCGCTCGCGCGGCACATCCGACGACGGCGCTCACGCATCGAGCGGCCGGCAGCGCGCGACGGCATCGAAGAACGACGCGACGAGCCGGCTGTCGCGCCGCTCGCTCAGGCAGCATACGTGGATATGGGTTTCGACCGGATCGCCTTCGATGCGCAGCGGCCGCAGCCGCTCGTCGGGCACGTATTCGGCCTTCGACACCGTGCCGACGCCGAGGCCGCGCGCGACCGCTTCACGCAGCGCCTCGCGGCTGCCGATGTCCATCGCGACGCGCGGCGTCAGGCCGGCGGCCTGCATCGCATCCTCGAGTGCGCGGCGCGTCGTCGAACCCGGTTCGCGCATCAGCAGCGGTTCGCCGGCCAGCTCGCCCAGGGTGATCGTCGCGCGCTTCGCGAACGGATGTGTCGAGCGCACGAACGCGATTACCGGAAAACTCGCGTAGCGCTGTGTGAAATAACGCGGATCCTCGAAGGCGCGCGCCACCACGCCGACGTCGCAGGTGTACTGGTCGAGATCACGCAGCACCGCTTCCGAATTGCCGAGTGCGACCGACAGATGCATGTGCGGATGCAGCGCGTGATACGCCTCGATCATCTCGGTCACGTGGAACGGACCGACTGCACCGATCTTCAGCGAACCGCGTTGCAACGCGCCGCTGTCGCGCAGCAGCGCGGCGGCGTCGGTCTCGTCGCTGCAGATGCGGCGCGCGATCGGCAGGAATTCGACGCCGACCGCGGAGAGTTCGACGCGCCGGCCGCGCCGGTGAAACAGCTCGACGCCGTGTTCGTGTTCGAGGGTCTGGATCTGCGACGTGATCGTCGTCTGGCTCGTGGACAGTGCGCGAGCGGCGGCCGTGAAGCCGCCGTGCTGGACGACGGCGATGAAGCTGCGAATCTGGGTGAGGGTCATGACGGTCGATCGATCGGGAATTTCGCGTCGCATGCCGACTGGCATCGGAAAATCCAATGTATCGAGCGAATGTGACAGTTGCGTTCCCCCTCCTGTCGCCCGTCACGCCCACCCGCTCACGCCGCCTTGCGCGTGTCCGCAATCCGCTGCGGCGCCTTCGGCCGCGCATACAGCCGTTCGAGATACGCGCGCAACTGCGGGAACGGCTCGAGCAGGTCGCATTCGCCGGCCCAGTCGATCAGATAGGCGGTCACGCAGTCGGCCACCGTCAGCGTATCGCCGACGATGAATTCGCGCCCTTCGAGATGCCGTTCGAGGACCGCGGCCATCGTCGTGAAGTCCTCTCGCGCCAGTTCGATGTCGGCCGGGCTGCGCTTCTCCGGCGGATAGATGAACGAATGCCGCGTGATCCGCCATAGCGGCTGTTCGAGTTCCGTGACGGCGAACATGATCCAGCGATAGGCTTGCGCGCGCTGTACCGGATCGGCGGGCAGCAGCCCCTTCTCCGGGTACTTGTCGGCGAGGTACAGCACGATCGCGGCCGATTCGGGAATCACGAGATCGCCGTCCACCAGCACGGGCACCTTGCCGGCCGGGTTGAGGCGCAGGAATTCGGGCCGCTTGTGCTCGCCCGCGAGCAGGTCGACCGACACGAACTCGAAATCCGCATCGAGTTCCTTGAGCCCCCAGAGCGCGCGCTGCGTACGGGTACCGGCAAATCCGTAAAGCTTCATCGCAAATCTCCATTCAGAAAGTTCGGGAAACGTCGCACGGGCAGCGGCGCATGCCGCTCGCCCGCCGCCGCTCATCTGCCCGGAATCGGCAGCACGGGCATCACGTCGATCGTCTCGCCCGGGAAAATCGTGAAATGCGGGTGACCCTCGAACATCCGCGCCGCTTCGTCGTGCGAGGCGGCCCGCACGACCGTGAACGCGCCCATCGCGTTGGTCGTATCCGCGATGCCGCGCGCGCCGATGGTCTTGGTCTTGCCGAGCGGGCCGCCCAGCTCGACGATCGCGTCGCGATGCCGGTCGACCCATGCGGTCCATGCAGCCATGCCTTCCTGCTCCTTCGCGCGCCGTTCCTGGTCCGACAACGCGGCCCACGCCTTCATCTGCGGGCTCTCCTTGCTGCCGAGGAATACGGCGAGATACAACTGCGGTTGCGCACTCATGCTTTCTCCTCCAAGGACGGACGCGGCGGGTTGCCGCGCCTCGACCTTGACAAGATAGGTTGATATCAACATAATTGCAACATGGCACGAAAAGAAAAGCTCCCTTTCGAAACGACGCTGATGGTGCGCGACTGCTGCCTGTGCCTGCACATGCAGCGCGCGGCGCGCAATCTCGCGCGCATTTTCGACGATGCGCTGCGTCCGCTGGATCTCACCAACGGCCAGTTCTCGCTGCTGATGTCGTTGAACCGGCCGCAGCCGGCGCCGATGAAAGCGGTGGCGTCGCTGCTCGCGATGGATCGCACCACGCTGACGGCCGCGCTGAAGCCGCTCGAGCGGCGCGGCCTCGTGACGATCGCGCAGGATCCGGACGACCGGCGCAGCCGCCTGCTCGCGCTGACGCCCGCCGGCGATCGGCTGCTGACCGAAGCGTTTCCGCTGTGGCAGCAGACGCACGCCGAGATCGAGAAGCCGTTTCCACCGGGCGACGTCGACCGGCTGCGCGACCAGTTGCGCACGCTGTCCGAGGATCCGTCGGCGCGCGACTGAGCCCGCACGGAATTTTTCTCTCCACGCGCGGCGCGGCAGACGTATCCTTCACGGCGGCATTCGATCGCGCCCACCAGGAGAGACATCGATGACAACTGCTGACAAGCATGCCCGTTTTCGCTCGCTGCATCGCGCGGGCGATCCGCTGATCCTGTTCAACGTCTGGGACGCCGGCAGCGCCCGCGCAGTCGCCGATGCCGGCGCGCCCGCGCTCGCGACCGGAAGCTGGTCGGTCGCGAAGGCCAACGGTTTCGCGGACGGCGAGCACATTCCGCGTGCGCTCGTGATGGAGGTGCTCGCGCGCATCGTCGGCGCGGCGGACCTGCCGGTGACCGTGGATCTCGAAAGCGGCTACGGCGAGCGCGCCGACGACGTCGCGGAGACGATCGCGCTCAGCATCGACGCCGGCGCGATCGGCTGCAATCTCGAGGACAGCGTGCCCGCGACGGGCGAGGTGCGCAGCGTCGAAGCGGCCGCCGCCCGCATCGCGGCCGCGCGCGCGTCGGCGGACAAGCAGGGGGCGGGATATTTCATCAACGCGCGCACGGACGTGTTTTTCGTCACGCCGGCGGAACGGCACGACGAGCAGCTGGTCGACGCGGTCCTGGCGCGCGGTCGCGCCTATGCCGAAGCGGGCGCCGACGGGCTGTTCGTGCCCGGCCTCAAATCCCCGGCGCTGATTCGACGGCTGACGGCGGCGTCGCCGCTGCCCGTCAACGTGATGCGCGTCGCGGAAACGCCGACGCTGGCCGAACTCGCCGAAGCCGGCGTCGCGCGCATCAGTCACGGCCCCTATCCGTATATCCAGGCGATGAAGGCGCTCGCGGCGCTCGTGCAGCCGCGCGGCTGACGCGCATGCGCGGGCGGCCGGATGCGCCGACGCGATCCGGCCGCCCGCTTACGACACCGCTTCCACGCGCTTCGGCACACCCGTGACGATCGTCGCGACCGCGACGGCCAGCACGACCGCCGCGGCGACGAACACGCCGGCCGCGCCGTTCGCGTCGAACACGACGCCGCCCGCCGCCGCGCCGGTCGCGATCGCGAGCTGGATCGCCGCGACAATCAGCCCGCCTGCGCTCTCCGCCTCGTCGGGCACGGTGCGCGTGACCCAGGTCGACCACGCGACCGGCACGCCGCCGAACGCCATGCCCCACAACGCGACGAGCACCGCGTCGAGCAGCGGCGCGCGGCCGAGCGCGACGAGCGCGATGCCGAGCACGACCATCAGCGCCGGCATCGCGATCAGCATCGGCCGCAGCCGGTGCTCGAGCACGCGGCCCGCGAGCGACGTGCCGACGAAGTTCGCGACGCCGTAGCCGAGCAGGATCGCCGACAGCCCGTTCACGCCGACGCCCGCGACCTGTTCGAGGAACGGCCGCAGATACGTGAAGAAGGCGAAATGCCCGGTGAACACGAGGATCGTCGCGAACATCCCGAGGCCGACGGTCGGCCGGCGCAGCACGTCGATCAGCGTGCGCAGCCGCGTCGTGCCGCTCGGCGGCATCGACGGCAGCGTCGCGGCCTGCGACAGCAGCGCGAGACCGCCGAGCCCGGCCGCGATCAGGAACACGTTGCGCCAGCCGATCAGATGGCCGAAGTAGCTGCCGAGCGGCGCGGCGGCGATCGTCGCGACGGCCACGCCGCTGAAGATGATCGACAGCGCGCGCGGCACCATCGCGGTCGGCACCAGCCGCATCGCGGTCGCCGTCGCCATCGTCCAGAAGCCGCCGAGCGCGACGCCGAGCACGACGCGGCCGGTCAGCAGCATCGTCAGGTTGGGCGCGAACGCGACCGCGAGATTCGATGCGACCAGCAGCACCGAGAACGCGAGCAGCACGCGGCGCCGGTCGATCGTGCGCGTCGCGGCGGCGATCAGCAGGCTCGTGACGAGCGCGACCGCGGCCGTGGCCGTGACGGCCTGACCGGCAACGCCTTCGGTCACGCCGAGACTGTCGGCCATCGGCGTCAGCAGGCTCGCGGGCAGGAATTCGGCCGTGACGAGCCCGAACACGCCGAGCGTCATCGCGAAAACAGCGCCCCAGGCGGGTTCGCGGGGGGCCGCCAGCGAGGCGGCGGTGGACATTCCGGGGTTCATGTGTCGTTCCGTTCCGTATAGGGATAAATACCGATGTCGGCGTATCCTAAGGAACGACAGCAGGACGGTCTATGACATACAATCCGACTTTATTGATCGAACGTCCGAATCCGATGGCCGAGCCCTTGCTTCCTCCCGTCCCCGACGCGCACGACCTCGTCAGCGAGCTGCTGCTCGGGATGCGCCTGAGCGGCGTCCAGTACCGCCGCATCCAGGTTGCGCGGCCGTTCGGGCTGAGCTTCGGTCACGCGCCGGGGCGCGCGCAGTTTCATTTCGTCGGGCGCGGCCCCGTGCTGCTGCGCGACGCGGCCGGCGCGACGATGCAGCTCGAGGCCGGCGACGCGATCCTGCTGCCGCACGGCAACATGCATGCGCTGGTTTCCGACCCCGATGCGCCGTGCCGCGAGATCAACGGCTTCGAGGCCGCGAAGATCTGCGATACGGTCGCGTCGGTCGGCTCGGCCGGTACGCCGCCCGCGTGTGCGACGACCGAGCCGGGCGCCGGCGAGGCGCTGATCTTCAGCGCGTGCATGGAACTCGATCTCGGCGGCATGCAGCCGCTGGTCGGCACGATGCCCGAGTTCATGCACGTCGGCACGCTGCTCGCACGCTATCCGGAAATCCGCCCGATGCTCGACGCGATGGAGCGCGAAGCGTGCTCGGAGCGCGCGGGGTTCGCGGGCATCCTTGCGCGGCTCGCGGATGTCGTCGCCGCGTTCATCGTGCGCGGCTGGGTCGAGTGCGGCTGCGGCGATGCGACCGGCTGGGTGCAGGCGCTGCGCGAACCGAAGCTCGGTCGCGCGATCGTCGCGCTGCACCGCGATCCGGGCCGCAACTGGAGCGTCGCGGAACTGGCCGCCGAAGCGGGCGTGTCGCGCTCGGTGTTCGCCGAGCGCTTTCTCGCGGCGACCGGCATGGCGCCGGTGCGCTACCTGACCGAATTGCGGATGCGGCTCGCCGCGCAATGGATCACGCGCGATCGCGAGGCGATCGAAACTGTCGCGTACCGGCTCGGCTACGGCTCGCTGGCCGCATTCAGCCGGGCATTCAAGCGCGTGGTCGGCCGGCCGCCGGGCGCGGTGCGGGTCGGCGCCGATACGGTCGGCGCGCCCGTTCACGACACGAGCGGGACGTAGCCGCCGGCGCGCGCAGCGGTGCTGCGGCCGAGGCGCCGCAGGCGGCGTGCTGCTCGCTGCGGCCATTCGTTTCGAATCACCCGCTGCGCGCTTCCAGCTGATCGATCAGCACCGTCGCGCACTGCACGGCCAGCGCCGCGCACTGTTGCGCATCGACGGCCGCACCGCTCGCGACGGTGCCCTGCAGGATCCGGCCCAGCAGTTCCTTCGACAGGTCGGCGATTTCATGGTCTCGTTCCGTCATCGTTCCTCTCCTGCGCGCCGACCGGCATCGGTCATGCGCGCGTGATCGCGGACGCCGCGACGCCCGCCGGTGCTCGTTGGCGCCGGCGACGCTCAGCGCGGCTTCGCCCGCACGACGATCTGCGCCTGCGTATCGCGCTCGATGCGTTCGAGCGACGCGCGCAGCGCCGCGAACTCGTCGGGCGTGCACACCTGCCGCCCGAAATCCGCGTTCATTCGCCGCGTGATCTGCACGACGCGCGCGGCCGCATCGAATACGTAGTGCGACGTGAAGTCGATGAAACGATCGTGCACGCTCATATCGACCGGCAAGTCGGTCACGGCGACATCGCGCGGCAGCGCGATCTGCGCGGTCTCGTCGAACGCGCCGCCGATGCAGACCCACGGCTGCGTGCGCACGGGCTCCTCCAGCCAACCTTCGACCTGGGTCGCAATGCCGCCGGTCAGGCTCGACAGCGCCGGCACCGCGGTCGTACCGTCGGGCCACACCAGATGATCGAGCGTGCCCGAGATCGTCACGTCGAACGGCCCGTCCGTCGCATTGCGCACGCCGGTTGCAATCTGCGCGCGCCCGCGCAGCCCGCTCAGCCGCAGGCGTTCCGCGGCCAGTTGCGCGATGCGTTCGGGCGGCGCGCGGCGAAACACGTTGCGCTCGAGTTCGGCGGTCCAGCCGTCGTCCTCGATATACGCATGAAACCGCTCGGCGCCGCGCTGCGCCGCGTCGATGTCGAGCCGCGCAATGCGGCGCCGCGGCTGCGTGGCCGGCGTGCGCGACAGCACGCCCGTGTCGACGAGCAGCGCCGGACGATCCATCACGATCGGCGGCAGGTAGCCGAACGCGATGCCGGCCGTGGTCGTATCCGCGTAAAGCCCGAGATCGGGCAGCCAGGTGATCGCATGGTTGATCGCGCCGCCGCCATAGCCGGGCACCGACGGCAGCGTATAAACGGACCCGAGGTTGATCAGCACCGGTTCGCTGCGAATGCCGACCGCCGCGAGCAGCGCGCCGAACAGCGCGACGTGGTCCTTGCAGTCGCCGTAGCGGTTGCGCAGGATGTCCGTCACGCGATGCGGCGCGGCCGCCGTCTCGCCGAGAAACAGTCCGACGTAGCGCACGTTCGCCTGCACCCAGTCGTACAGGATGCGCGCCTTGTCGCGCGGATCGCCCGCGTTCGCCGTGAGCGACTGCGCCAGGCGCACGATGGCCGGGTCGTTCGCGCCCGGATCGACCGCCGCGTTGCGATAGCGCGCGGCGAACGCCGCATAGTCGGGCAGCGTCGACACGACGAGCCGGTCGCCGTAGGTCGGATAGCCGACCGCACCGTGCTCGATGCGATCGTACGGGCCGTGCCGGTAATCGAACTCGTAGCGCGTGCGGCCGTTCGCGGTCACGGGCGGCAACGCGACGTAGCCGTGCGCGTCCGCATGGAGCGGCATGTCGGCCGGCAGGTCGAAGATCAGCCGCTGGCTCTCGACCGGCTCGCGCGACGGCTCGACGGTGTAGCCGAAGTAGCCCGCATTGACCGGCCGGGTGCGCGTCTTGCGGAACGCGACGCGCGTGCTCGACCCGGCTTCGACGCCCGGAAACACGACCGTGCGCAACAGGCCGTCCTGGAACGTGGGCGCGCCGGCTGAGCGCGGCTCCTGCACGTCGCGAATGGCGTCCGCGCCGACCGCGTGCGCGACGCCGTCGCGATCGATCGTTTCCGCCGCGAGCAATTCGACCTGCTCGAGGTTCTTGTCGAACCACACGTAGCGCTGCGCGATCGCGTCGATCCCGTTCGCATTGTTCGCGCGCAGCGTCGAATCGTCGTGCTCGTCGAGCGAGCCGTCGTGCTGGATCACGAATACGTGCGTGTCCTCGACCACAGTGACGGGCGCATCGTCGCCGGCCTCGGCATGCGCGCGCGGCACGAACGCGCCGACGCCGAGCAGCACGACGCCGGCCAGCACGCAACCGGTCAATCGGGAAAAAGGACGCACCACGTCGAACCTCTGTGCCCGTTCGTATCGGGACGCAATGATCGCGCGCCGGCAGTGCACACGGGCGTGCCCGCCGGGCTCGTCCAGTGTGGGTGACGCACCGGCGAGCGTCAAGCGATGCGGCTCGCGCCCGTCGAAACGCCGCCGAGTGCTCGATCGCCCGATTCCCGGCCGGCGCATTCCGGTCGCGGCCTGATCGCCATTTATGTCATGTTGTGATATATAATCCGGACAGGTCACCAAGGGCACATGCCGTTGCCGACGCCGATGCGGCACCGAGAACGCGACCTGCCCGGCCTGGAGAAGGAGGCGATCATGTTGATCAACAATGATTTCGAAATCGGCTATCTCGTGGTGGCGTTCGCGCTGCTCGGCGTGATCCTGATCGGCGCGCTGCTGACGGCGCTCCATCTCGAACGCTGGCATCCGAAGCTGATCGGCGCCGCGCTCGGCGCACTGATCGGCATCGCGCTGATCGAAGCGATGCCGATGCTGACCTGAGCGCTTGCGGCAGCACGACGGCCATTCGTCCGATCAAAGGCCGTTGCGACGGCAGCGTCGCACACGCGGGGTCGAAACGATCGCCGCCGCCAGGAGGACTATCATGGAGATACCGCTCTGCATGCGTTATCGCCGCTGCGAGATCCGTGCATGCGCGCTCGTCGAGCCGCTGGCCGGAGAAGGCCTCGAACTCGGCGCGCTGTACCAGCCGCTCGCCGTCGTTTGCTGGAACGACGCCGGCGGGCGCCATGAAGCACACCTGCTGGATCCGAAGCACCACGTGTTCCGCAGCGACGCGGACGCGGTCCGGCTCTCGATCGCGCTGGCCAAGCGCTTCATCGATACGAAGCTCGCCGCCGCGCCGATGCCCGCAGGCTGATCGTCGGAGGCAACATGGAACACGACATCGTCCGGATCATCATCCTGCTCGCGGTCCTCGTATTCGCGGTGCTGTTCTTCGCGGAGCGGCGCAGCCGCGACCGCGTGCGCGACCGGCTGCTTCACCGGCCCTCGCGACGTTCGCCGCGCTCGCACACGCACCGTCATCCGTAGTCGCGACAACGCCGCGGCGGTGCGCGGCGCGTCCGCGTGGCGGCGCCGGACAAAAAAAATCGGCCGGCGGCATCCGCATCGTGCGATGCGAAGCCGCCGGCCTTCCAGCGGAGGTTCGTTGCATGGCGGCACGCGTGCGATGCGCGCCTACACGCCCCACATCACGTGCCGGCCCTGCTCGCGAGCCGCGCGCATCATGTCCAGCAGCGGCCACGCGCGTTGCGCAAGCCCGCCTGCATGCGGCGACAGTTCGACCCGCGCCGTGTGCGTCGAATGTTCGTGCGCGCTTTGCCGCGCGACGTCGTCCCTGATCGCCTGTTCGAGCCGCGCGATCGCGCCCGGCAGCTCGTCGACCGAAATCACGCCGCGCACCTCGAGCCCCTTGCCGACGAGTCCGAGCAGGTATTGCGCCAGATCGCGCAACATCACGATATCGGGTGCGGCGGATGACCGAAACGTAACCAGCATCGTCATTTTCCCCTGTCGTTACCGCGGCGGCGTCCGGCGCTTGTCGCGCGCTCGTTGCGGCGCGGTCTGTTCGGCCATCCCGTCACGCCGCGCAGCCGCCAGCCCGGTTCGCCGGGCTGTCCAACGCAATGCGCGCCTCGCACCGCCGGACTCGCTCGCGATTCATGGCCGAATGGCACGAAGGCCTGTTTTTATTTTATATCACATTGTGATGTATTCAACCGTGGGGAACCGGCACGGACGATACGGAATCGTTTTCACGGAATCGCGACCGCCGCGCGTCAGCCGACGTTCATCGGCAGCAGCACCATCTGCTTGCCCTCGACGTGCAAGCGCGCCTGCAGCTCGACCGGCGTCTGGTTGTGCAGCCATGCGGTCAGGAAATTCACACGCCGGAAGATCAGCTTGCTCGCAAAGCAGACGGCGTTCGGATACGCGTCGAGCGTCGACGATGCGAGATTCATGAATTCGAGCACGGGATTCGTGCCGAACGCGATCCGGTAGTCGGCGGCGATGCCGTTGCGGCGGCAGTGCGCGACATAGTAGTCGAGCGATTCGGTAATCGTGTGACGCAGCCGCTCGAGGTGTTCGTGACCGTCGTACGACTTCGCATCGACCTCGCCCACCGCGAGGAAGATCACGTTGCGGAAGTGTCCCGGAAACAGCCGGTTGACCCACAGCAGCGCGTGCATGCTCGCGCCGCGATGCTTGCCGACCAGCAGCACGGCGGTCGGCTGCGCCGGGTCGGGCCTGCCGGGCGCGACCGCTTCGTCGACTGCGGGGGGCGGCCCGGAGAACAGCGCGTCCTCCTTGGCGAGCTGTGTGCGCGTGTAGGCGTAGTGGCGGTTGATCATGAAGCACAGCGCGACTACCGCGCTGGTCACGAGCACCGTGAGCCAGCCGCCGGCCGTGAACTTCTCGATCAGCGTGATGGCGAGCACGGTCGCCGTCACGCTGAGCCCGAGCGCCGACAGGAAGAAATGCTTGAACCAGCCGCGCTCGCCGCGATGCCGCCACCAGTACGTGCACATGCCCAGCAGCGACATGCTGAAGGTGAGAAACACGTTGATGCTGTACAGCACGACGAGCACGTCGACGCTGCCGTGCGTCCACAGCAGGATCAGCAGGCCCGACAAGCCGACGACGATGATGCCGTTCTGCCGCACGAGCCGCGTCGACAGGTCGCGGAAATGGCGCGGCACCCACGAATCCGACGCCATGTTCGACAGCACGGCCGGCCCGTCCAGGAAGCCCGTCTGCGCGCCGACCATCAGCAGCCCCGCCTCGAATGCGAGCACGGCTGCGAGCAGCGCATGGCGGGCGAACGCCGAACCGAGCCCCAGGTGGTCGATCACGCTGCCGAACACGACCGCGTTGAGCGTCTCGCCTTCGACGGGCCGCGCGTCCCACAGCATGTAGAGCAGGATGATGCCGCCGGCCGTGAATGCGAGCGACGTCGACATGTACCACATCGTCGCCTTGCCGTTCGGCACGCGGGGCTCGGCGAGCATGTTCACGTTGTTCGACACGGCCTCGAGGCCTGTATACGTGCCGCCGCCGAGCGAAAACGCACGCATCAGCAGCGCCAGCATCACGAAGGTGCCGAGCGATTGCGACATTCCGTGCGCCTCGTGCACCGCACCCGGCACGATCTGCGCGAGATGGCTGCCGTGCACCGCCACGCCGTACACGATCAGCCCGAAATGCAGGACCACGAAGCCGATGAAGACCGGCAGCAGCACCATGATCGATTCGCGCATCCCGCGGAAGTTGAGGCCCGTCATCAGTACGATCAGCACGATCTCGGTCGCGAGCTTGAACGTTTGCGCGCCGACCGGCAGCAGGCTGAAGAACGCATCGACGCCGCTCGCGAGCGACGTCGCGACGGTGAGCACATAGTCGACCAGCAGCGCCGCGCCGGACACGAGGCCGGGTTTCGGCCCGAGCAGCGCAGTCGCGACGCGATAGCCGCCGCCTCCGGTGGGGAACAGCTCGATGACCTGGTTGTAGCCGAGCGCGATGATGAACACCGTCGCCGCCGTTGCAAGCGCAAGGAACAGCGCGAGCGGCGTGTGGTGGGCCAGTGCGAGGAATGCCTCTTCCGGGCCGTAGCACGACGACGACAGGCCGTCGGCGCCGAGCCCGACCCAGGCCAGCAGCGGCGTGACCGCGATCGCATGCCGCGTGCGCGGATCGAGCGGATCCAGCGGCTTGCCGACGAGCATTTGCCACGCTTTCCGGAATGCGGCCATGGTCCCCTCCCCCGCGCCGCGGCGAGGCGGCGTCATCTTTTAAAGCTAATCGACACACGCGCGTTGCGCCAGTCCGCACATTCCATAGGGCACGCGCAGCCGTTCCGCATCGCTTTCAGCGCGTAAGCGCCCGGCCCGCGCCGCCGGCCCCGCAGCAAACCGGCGCCGCGCCGCGCCGCAGCCCGGCGGCCACGCCGCGCTCGGGGCCCCGCGCCCGCCCGCTTCATCGCGCCGACGCGATTTCCGCCCGCATCCCCTTCGTGCGTTTTTCCCCGCAATTCGTCTTTTGTGTGCGCGCAACAATGGCGGGGCCTCGCGAGCGGCGCCATGCGGGAAACCCGCTCCCCGCATGGCGCCACTCGCGGCGGTCTGTTCAAAAACCACATCTCACGAGGACATACCATGCAACTCCAATCTCATCCCGCTTGCCGTCCGTTCTACGAAGCCGGGGAACTCACGCAGTTGACCGCGTTTTACGAGGAAGGCCGAAACATCATGTGGATGATGCTGAGATCGGAACCGCGGCCGTGCTTCAACCAGCAGCTCGTCACCGACATCATCCATCTCGCGCGCGTCGCACGCGACTCGGGCCTGCCGTTCGACTTCTGGGTGACGGGCTCGCTCGTCCCCGAGCTGTTCAACGTCGGCGGCGACCTGAGCTTCTTCGTCGACGCGATCCGCAGCGGCAAGCGCGACCTGCTGATGGCCTATGCGCGCTCGTGCATCGACGGCGTGTACGAGATCTACACCGGCTTCGGCACCGGCGCGATCTCGATCGCGATGGTCGAGGGCAGCGCGCTTGGCGGCGGCTTCGAGGCGGCGCTCGCGCATCACTACGTGCTCGCGCAGAAGGGCGTCAAGCTCGGCTTTCCCGAGATCGCGTTCAACCTGTTCCCGGGCATGGGCGGCTACTCGCTCGTCAAGCGCAAGGCCGACCGCGCGCTCGCGGAGCAGCTGATCTCGACCGGCGAGGCCCACGCGGCCGAGTGGTACGAGGATCGCGGGCTGATCGACCAGACCTTCGACGCGGGCGACGCCTATCTCGCGACGCGCACCTTCATCGACGTGATGAAGCCGAAGCTGAACGGGATTCGCGCGATGCTGCGCGCGCGCGAGCGCGTGTTCCAGCTCACGCGTTCGGAGCTGATGGACATCACCGAGGACTGGGTGCATGCGGCGTTCACGATCGAGCCGAAGGACCTCGCGTATATGGAACGCCTGGTGATGTTGCAGAACCGGCGCGTGTCGAAGCTGCGCACCGTGTGACGTGACGGCGGCGGCCGCCGGATGCCGGCGGCCGCGACCCGGGACGGCTCAGGCGATCAGCCTGAGCTTTCTCGTCTCCGCGAGCCAGGCCTCGAATGCCTGGGCCGCCATCGGCCGCGCGTAGTAGTAGCCCTGCGCGTGGCCGACGTCGATCTGCTTCAGGAACGCGGCTTCCTCGTGCGTTTCGACGCCCTCGGCGATCACCGAGAAATTGAGCGCATTCGCGAGCGACACGACCGAGCGCACCAGCGCCTGCGAGCGCGGATTGCGGTCGATGCCGGTGATGAAGCTGCGATCGAGCTTGATCGCATCGAGCGGCAGCCGCGACAGTTGCGACAGCGACGAATAGCCGGTGCCGAAATCGTCGAGATGGACCTGCGCGCCGAGCTGACGGAACCGCTTCATCAGCCCGTGCGCGGCATCCTCGTCCTCGATGAAGCAGCTCTCGGTCAGCTCGATGTCGAGCAGGCCCGGCTTCAGGCCGGCGCTGTCGAGGATCGACGCGAACTGGTGGACGATGTTCATGTCCTGCAACTGCCGTGCGGAAACGTTCACCGCGATCCGCACGCCGAGCCCCTTCGCCTTCCACGCGGCAGCCTGCGCGGCGGCCGTGCGCATCACCCAGCGCCCGAGCGGCGCGATCAGCCCCGACTCTTCCGCGAAACGGATGAACTCGACCGGCGCGACGAGCCCGCGGTCCGGTGACTGCCAGCGGATCAGCGCCTCGACCGCATGCACGTCGCCCGTCGCGATATCGACGACGGGCTGGTAGTGCAGCACGAACTGCTCTTCCTCGAGCGCCTTGCGCAGGTTCGTGTCGAGCCACATGTACTTCGCGACCCGCTGGTTCATCTCCAGCGAGAACACGCGGTACGTGTGCTTGCCGGCTTCCTTCGCGACGTACATCGCGGTATCGGCGTTGCGGATCAGCGTCTCGAGCGAGTCGCCGTGCTGCGGATGCATCGCGATGCCGATCGAGCAGCTCGTGTAGACCTCCATCAGCCCGAGATGAATCGGCGTGCGCAGCCGTTCGAGGATGATCTGCGCGGTCGCTTCGAGCAGCGCGCGCGTGCCGTTCTCGAACAGCACGAGGAATTCGTCGCCGCCGAGCCGCGCGAGCGTCGCGCCCGACGGCAGACAGCCGCTGATGATCGCCGACACGTCCTGCAGCAGCCGGTCGCCGGTGATGTGGCCGTAGTGGTCGTTGACGCGCTTGAAGTTGTCGAGATCGAGGAACAGGATGCCGATCTGGCCCGGCTTGTCGCGGCTCTGCTCCGCGATCACCGCATGGATGCGCTCGCTGATCGCATGGCGGTTCGGCAGCCCGGTCAGCACGTCGGTGTTCGCGAGCTCGATGAGCCGCTGCTGCGCGTTGCGCTCCTCGGTGATGTCGATGCCCGAACAGATCAGGAACTGCTCGTCGACGCCGCTGCCGCTCTGCACGAACTTGTTGCGGAACTGGAACAGGCGCGGCCCGTTGACGGTGTTGATGTAGCGCTCGACCGCGAACGCCTGGTTGCTCGCGAAAAACCCGGTGATGTTGCTGCGCGACTGCGCGCCCTGCTCGGGGCTCATGAACAGCTCGAACGCGCTGCGGCCGATCACGTCGACCTCGCGCTTGCCGGTCACTTCCTCGCACAGGCGGTTGAAGCGCTGCACCATGCCGTTGCGGTCGAGGATCACGACGAGCGAGTTCACCTCGGAGACGACCTGCTCCGCGAACGCCAGCCCGTGCGCGAGATCGCCCGCCACGGACACGGTGTCGGAATACGCGGAAGCGGTGCCGGCCCAGTCGGTCGTGTTGACCTTCCTGCCGACCAGATGCAGCGCCACCGGATGGCCGAACAGCGCGATGTCGAGCACCAGGTGCGACGTGACGCCCGTCAGCGCGCGGATCCGCGCGGCCTGATCGGCCGCCAGCGCGACACTGATATTGGTCATGCCGCGCACGGCGGCGAGTTCGAGCGCGTTGCTGTCGCTGCCTAGACGCCAGCAGGGGCTGCGCGTACCGACATGCGCCTCGAGCACCGCGCTATCGTTTTCGTCATCCATGGACACGCCCCGACCCAGAAAAAACGCACAGTGTAGACGGAGGCGAGTTCGCCGACCGTCCGTCCGGACCTGCCGCCCACCCAACCAGGCGGCGGTGACAACCGCGACGACGGTCCTCGTCCCGTACTTGTTCCCAACTCATGCGACCCGGCGTCTGCCTATTACGCACGGGTTCTGCCAATCGAGTGACGAAGCCATCTTATCAAATGCCGATACGGATTGGCATTCACATTTCATTCGGGGTGTCAAGGAATCACGACTCGACTGATCGGCGCCTGTTTTCATGCCGGGCCGTGGTCGGGGGCCGCACGCCGCGCCGGACAAGGGTTTCGGCGTGACGGACGGAATTCCGCGCCCGGCGGGGGTTTGCGGCAAATCCTGAAATCCGGGGACGGATCTTATACCAAACGCGAAAAATGGGAATGATCCGATACGAATTGACGCCGGGCGGGACAATTTCCATTCGGTATTAGCAGGAATGCGCGATTTTAATTTCCCCGAACGCGGCAATAACGCGCCGCATTCCGGTGCACCGGACGTTTTGTCGGCGCGACAGCCGCGCCGGCGCGGCGAAACCCGTCATGCCGGCGCGCGTGCGGCGCCCGCGCCGGCATGGCCGGGCTTTGGACGGCGGGTGGGCGCCGGCCGCCGTCCGCATGCGGGCCCCGGTCAGCCCGCGACGCCGTATCCGCCGCCGCCCGGCGTCTCGACGACGAACACGTCGCCGGGCGCCATCTGCGCGCGACCGATATGGTCGAGCGTCTCGACCGTGCCGTCCGCGCGCTCGATCGTGTTGCGGCCGAGCGCGCCCGGCTCGCCGCCCGCCGCGCCGAACGGCGCATGGATCCGGTTGTTCGACAGGATCGACGCGGTCATCGGTTCGAGAAAGCGGATCCGCCGCACCGCACCATCGCCGCCGCGCCAGCGTCCGGCGCCGCCCGAACCCGCGCGGATCACGTGCGAGTCGAGCCGCACCGGGTAGCGCCATTCGAGCACTTCCGGATCGGTCAGCCGCGAATTCGTCATGTGCGTCTGCACCGCGCCGACGCCCGCGAAGCCGTCGCCCGCGCCGCTGCCGCCCGCGATCGTCTCGTAGTACTGGTACTGCGCATTGCCGAACGTGAAGTTGTTCATCGTGCCCTGGCTCGACGCGACGCAGCCGAGCGCGCCGTACAGCGCGTTGGTGATCGCCGACGACGTCTCGACGTTGCCCGACACGACGGCCGCCGGGTACTCGGGGTTCAGCATCGAGCGCTCGGGCACGATCACCGTGAGCGGCTTCAGGCAGCCGGCGTTCAGCGGGATGTCGTCGCCGACGAGTGTGCGGAACACGTACAGCACCGCGGCCATGCACACGGCCTTCGGCGCGTTGAAGTTGTTGTCGAGCTGCGCCGAGGTGCCCGTGAAATCGATCGTCGCGCAGCGGGCCGCGCGATCGACGCGAATCGCGACGCGGATCTCCGCGCCGTTGTCGAGCGGATAGCGATAGTCGCCGTCCTGCAGCGCGCCGATCACGCGCCGCACGGCCTCCTCGGCGTTGTCCTGGACGTGCCCCATGAACGCGAGCACGACGTCGCGGCCGAACTGCACGACCATCCGGCGCAGTTCGTCGACGCCCTTCTGGTTCGCGGCGATCTGCGCGCGCAGGTCGGCCATGTTCTGCTCGACGTTGCGCGCCGGATAGCGGCCGGACGCGAGCAGCACGCGCGTGTCCGCATCGCGCAGCGCGCCGGCCGACACCAGCAGCCAGTTGTCGATCAGCACGCCCTCCTCGTCGATATGCGTCGAATCGGGCGGCATCGAGCCCGGCGTCGTGCCGCCGATGTCCGCGTGGTGGCCGCGCGAGCCGACATAGAACAGCGGCGCGTCGGAGCCGTCCGCGAACACCGGCGTGATGACCGTCACGTCCGGCAGGTGCGTGCCGCCGTGATACGGATCGTTCAGCATGAACACGTCGCCGTCGCGCATGCGGCCGCGATTGCGCTCGATCACCGTGCGGATGCTCTCGCCCATCGAGCCCAGGTGCACCGGCATGTGCGGCGCGTTCGCGATCAGGTTGCCGTCGCCGTCGAAGATCGCGCACGAGAAGTCGAGCCGCTCCTTGATGTTGACCGAGTAAGCGGTGTTCTGCAGCCGCAGCCCCATCTGCTCGGCGATCGACATGAACAGGTTGTTGAAGATCTCGAGCCGCACCGGATCGGCGTCGGTGCCGAGCGAGCGGCGCGTCGGCAGCGGCGTCGTGCGCGTCAGCACGAGGTTGCCCTGCGCGCACATCTGCGCGCGCCAGCCCGGCTCGACGACGGTCGTGCCGTTGCGTTCCGCGATGATCGCCGGCCCGTCGATCGCGTCGCCCGCCAGCAGCGTGTCGCGCACGTACAGCGCCGCGTCGTGCCATGCGCCGCCCGAATAGAAACGCACGGTCGTGTCCGCCGCCGGCGCGCCGTCGCCGCGCGGCGCGAGCGGTGCGATCTCGACCGGCGCGTCGGAGCAGCCGATTGCCTCGACCGACGCCAGCTCGGCGACGAGCGGCGTGCCGGGCATCAGGAACGCGTAACGCTGCCGGTACGCGGCCTCGAACGCGTGCTGCATCGCAGCGACGCTGCCGGCCGGCACGTCGAGCGCCGAATCGGTGCCCTGGTAGCGCAAGTGCACGCGCCGGTCGGTCGCGATCCGTTCGGGCGGCACGCCCTGTTCGAGCAGCGCGCCGACCGCCTCGTCGGTCAGCCGGTCGAGCGCCGCGTTCAGCGCCGGCAGCGAGTCGTCCGACAGCACGGCTTCGACCGCGCGCTCGCGCATCGCGGTCTGGTCGGCAAGGCCCATCCCGTACGCGGACAGCACGCCCGCGAGCGGATGCGCGAACACCTGCGTCATGCCGAGCGCGTCGGCGACGCCGCACGCATGCTGGCCGCCCGCGCCGCCGAAGGTCGTCAGCACGTAGCGCGAAACGTCGTGGCCGCGCTGCACCGAGATCTTCTTGATCGCGTTCGCCATGCTGCCGATCGCGATCTCGAGGAAGCCTTCGGCCAGCGCCTCGGGCGTCTCGCGCCGGCCGGTCGCCGCGTGGATCTCGTCGGCGAGCGCCGCGAACTTCGCGACCACGCCGTCGCGGTCGAGCGGCTCGTTCGCATGCGGGCCGAACACGCGCGGGAAATAGTCGGGCTGGATCTTGCCGAGCATCACGTTGCAGTCGGTCACGGTCAGCGGGCCGCCGCGCCGGTACGCGGCCGGCCCCGGATTCGCGCCGGCCGACTCGGGCCCGACGCGCAGCCGCGCGCCGTCGAAGCCGAGCACCGAGCCGCCGCCCGCGGCGACCGTATGGATGCTCATCATTGGCGCGCGCATCCGCACGCCGGCCACCTGCGTCTCGAACACGCGCTCGAACTCGCCGTTGTAATGCGACACGTCGGTCGACGTGCCGCCCATGTCGAAGCCGATCACGCGCTCGAAGCCGGCCGCGCGCGCCGCGCGCACCATCCCGACGATGCCGCCGGCCGGGCCCGACAGGATCGCGTCCTTGCCCTGGAACGCGTCGGCGCGCGTCAGCCCGCCGCTGCTCTGCATGAACTGCAGGTTCACGCCCGGCATCTCGCGCGCGACCTGTTCGACGTAGCGGCGCAGGATCGGCGACAGATACGCGTCGACGACGGTCGTGTCGCCGCGCGACACCATCTTCATCAGCGGCGACACCTCGTGCGACGCGGACACCTGCGTGAAGCCGATGCGGCGCGCGAGCTGCGCGAGCGCGCGTTCGTGCGCGGTGTAGCGATAGCCGTGGATCAGCACGATCGCGAGTGCGCGCACGCCCGAGTCGAACACGCGGCGCAGCGCCGCTTCGGCGCGGTGGAGATCGAGCGGCTCGACCACATCGCCGTGCGCGCCGACGCGTTCGTCGATCTCGACGACCGTCTCGTACAGCGCGTCGGGCAGCACGATGTCGAGATCGAACAGGCGCGGCCGGTTCTGGTACGCGATGCGCAGCACGTCGCGAAAGCCGCGCGTCGTCGCGAGCGCGGTGCGTTCGCCCTTGCGTTCGAGCAGCGCGTTGGTCGCGACCGTGGTGCCCATCTTCACCATGTCGACGCGCTCGGGCGTGATCGGCTCGCCGTCGGCGAGGCCGAGCAGGTGACGGATGCCGGCCACCGCCGCGTCGCGATACTGCTCGGGGTTTTCCGACAGCAGCTTGTGCGTGACGAGCGTGCCGTCGGGCCGGCGCGCGACGATGTCGGTGAAGGTGCCGCCGCGGTCGATCCAGAATTGCCAGCGCGCGGTGTCGGAGGGTGCGGGAGAAGTGTGTCGGTCAGTCATGGCGATGAAATCGATGCGTCGTGGATTCGAAGGACGAGCGCCGCCGCACGGCGCGCATCGCGCGCCGCGTCACGGGGCCGTTCGTCAGGAAGAAAATCGTGTGCGGGCGATGCGCCGCTCACGCGGCGTCGAGTTCGCGGCCGCGCGTCTCGGGCAGCGTCAGCGCGGCGACGATCATCACGCCGTACGCGGCGACCGCGAAGATCCCGATGCTCGCGCCGAGGCCGTAGTGCTTCGACAGCGCGCCGATCAGGAACGGGAACAGTGCGCCGACCGCGCGGCCCACGTTGTAGCAGAAGCCCTGCCCCGAACCGCGCACGCGCGTCGGGAACAGTTCGGTGAGGAACGCGCCCATCCCCGAGAAGATGCCCGAGGCGAAGAAGCCGAGCGGAAAGCCGAGCCACAGCATCGACGTGTCGGTCAGGTTCAGCGACGTGTACGCGAACGCGATCACCATCGAGCCGAGCGCGAACAGGATGAAGTTCGGCTTGCGGCCAAGGCGGTCGGTCAGGTATGCGCTCGTCAGGTAGCCGACCCACGAGCCGAGGATGATCATCGCGAGATAGCCGCCCGTGCCCATCACCGTCAGGTGCCGCTCGGTCTTCAGGAAGGTCGGCAGCCACGTCGTGATCGCGTAGTAGCCGCCCTGCGCGCCGGTCGTCAGCAGCGCTGCGCGCAGCGTCGTCGTGATCAGCTGCGGCGCGAAGATCTCGGTGAGGCGCGGCGCATCGGCGACGCGCGCCTGCGCGGCCTTCTCCTTCTCGTAGACGTCGGGCTCCTTCACGTAGCGCCGAATCACGACGACCAGCAGCGCGGGCGCAAGCCCGACCAGGAACAAGGCGCGCCACGCGAGCTCGGCCGGCATCACCGAGAACATCAGCGCATACAGCAGTGCGCACAGCCCCCAGCCGATCGCCCAGCCCGACTGCACGAGGCCGACCGCCTTGCCGCGGTCGCGCGCGCGGATCACTTCGCCGATCAGCACCGCGCCGGCCGTCCATTCGCCGCCGAAGCCGAAGCCCATCAGCGCGCGCGCCGCGAGCAGCTGATGGTAATTCTGCGCGAGCCCGCACAGCGCGGTGAACACCGCGAACCACAGCACCGTGAGCTGCAGCGTGCGCACGCGGCCGATCCGGTCGGACAGGATGCCCGCGATCCAGCCGCCGAGCGCCGACGCGAGCAGCGTGATGGTGCCGATGAAGCCCGCATCCGCGAACGAGATGCCCCAGGTCGCGACCAGCGTCGGGATCACGAACGACAGCATCTGCGTATCCATTCCGTCGAGCATGTAGCCGACCTTGCAGCTCCAGAACGCACGGCGCTCGCGCGGCTGCGCGTCCGCGTACCACGAGAACAGGCCGTTGCGCGCGGGGCCCGCGGCTTCGGCGTCGGCCGCCGCAAGCGTCTTGCTTTCCATGGTGAATCTCCTGTTGAAATGCGCGGTCAAAATCGAGTCGTAGCGTGCACGCGCCGTGCGCGGCGCCGGGCCGCGGATGCGCGCCGCCCTCCGCTAGGGCGGATCGTCTTGCCGTCGCGGCGGCAGGCCGCGACGCGGTCGGGACGACGGCCGCACGGGCCGCCGCCGTGCTGCGTCAGAACACGGCCAGCGACGCGTTCGTGATGTCGGTCATCAGCATGTGGCCGGGCGTATGCGCGATCGCGAGCGGCAGCTTCGCGTCCATCAGCGCGGTCTGCGGCGTCACGCCGCACGCCCAGAACACCGGCAGCTCGCCGGCGCGGATCGTCACCGCATCGCCGAAGTCGGGCGCACCGAGATCGGCGATGCCCAGTTCCTGCGGATGGCCGATATGGATCGGCGCGCCGTGCACGCCCGGAAAGCGGCTCGTGATCTGCACCGCGCGGATCGCGTCGGCGCCGCGCATCGGCCGCATCGACACGACCAGCCGGCCGCCGAAGATGCCTGCGCGCCGGTTCGGGATCGACGTGCGGTACATCGGCACGTTGCGGCCCTCCTCGACATGGCGCAGCGCGATCCCTTCGCGTGCCAGCATGTCCTCGAACGAGAACGAGCAGCCGATCGCGAACACGACGAAGTCGTCGCGCCACAGCGCTTCGAGCGAGTCGACGCGCTCGGTCAGCCGGCCGTCGCGATAGACGTTGTAGCTCGGCACGTCGGTGCGGATGTCGAGATCGTCGCCGAGCACGTCGAGGCGGAACGCCCCCGGTTCGCCGACGCCGAGCAGCGGGCAGGCCTTCGGGTTCGCCTGGCAGAAGCGCAGGAAATCGTGCGCGTACGCGTCGGGCAGGATCGCGAGGTTCGCTTGCGCAAACGGGCCGCACTGGCCGGCGGTCGGGCCGCGGAACGCGCCGCGGCGCACGGACTGGCGGAATTCGGAAGGCGTCATCGGATTCATGGGCAGATCGGGAAGTCAGCAGGATGACGGAGCGGCGTCATCGGATACGGCGAAGAATAGAAAAGAAAAAATTTTGTCGCCAACGAGTTTTTTTGCACTTCCTGTATAGAATCTCTTAACAACTCTCGGGGTTTTCCCCGGGTTCCGTTCAGTTTTCGTAGCGGGCAGGCTGCACGCCCACCGCTTTTCCGATCGCCATGAACACGCGTTTCCTCGAAACCTTCGTCACGCTCGCGAAACTGCGCAATTTCCGCACGACGGCCGCCGCGCTGCATGCGACGCCGGCCGCGATCTCGCAGCGCATCAAGGCGCTCGAGGACGAACTGCAGACCGTGCTCGTCGATCGCGACAGCCGCGAATTCCGGCTCACGCCGAACGGCGAATACCTGCTCGGCTATGCGCAGGCGGTGGTCGAGGCGACGCATGAACTGCAGGCGGCCGCGTCCGGCGAAAGCGCGCTGCGCGGCAAGCTGCGGCTCGGCGTGATCGAGACCGTCGTGCACAGCTGGCTGCCGCACTATCTGCGCCGCCTTGCGGCCGACTATCCGCAGCTCGAGATCGACCTGACCGTCGATGTCAGCGTCGTGCTGCAGCGCAGGCTGATGGCGGGCGAACTCGACCTGATCATCCGCGTCGAGGGCAGCGACGAGGCGTCGGTCGTCTGCGACGCGCTCGCGAACTATCCGGTGCGCTGGATCGCGCGCGCGGGGCTGCTGCCGAATACGCGCACCGGTCTCGCGCGGCAGGTGCTGCGGCAGCCGATCCTGACCTACGGGCGCGGCACGGCGCCCCACCGCGCGCTGGAGGACATCGTGCGCACGCTCGCGCACGCGCACGGCGTGCCGTTGTCGGAAACGCGGATCACCGGGTCGCCGTCGATCTCGGTGATCGTGCAGCTGGTGCGCGACGGGTTCGGCGTCGCCGCGATTCCGGGGCTGTTCGTCGATGCGCTGATCGAAAGCGGCGAAGTGGTCGAGCTGCCGCTGCAGCCGTCGCCGCCGTCGATCGTCGTGTCGATGTCGCGGCGCGCCGACGCGCCGCGGTTCGTGCACGGCGCGTCGATCGCCGCGCGTGCGGCGTGCCACGAATACTGCGAGAAGAGCAACCGGCGGCTCGTCGAAGCGCTGTGAGGCGCGGCGAGCACTGTCGTGTCGCCCGTCAATTTCCTTGTACGGAACGTTTCGGGGTCGCGTATTGAAATTCACCGTCCCGGCGTCACGATGTGACGACCGGCCTCGTGGTCACCGCTCGCTGTCGGGCTGAACCGTCGATTGGATACTATTTCGCTGATACACGAATGGCGCGCCCTTTTCGGGATCGCAGCCGATATGCTCGATCCCGCTCACACCATCGACGACATGAAACTGAAACATCTCCGCGCGCTACAGGTGATTGCCGAATCGGGCAGCATTCAGGAAGCATCCCGGCGACTCTGCCTGACACAGCCTGCGGTGAGCCGGATCGTCCGCGAGTTCGAGAGCGAGCTCGGCCTGCCGCTACTGATTCGCACGACGCGAGGCGCGACGCTGACTGAATATGCGGATCTCATCGTCAGGCGCGCCGGAGCGATTCACCGGGAGATCGAGCGAATCGGCGAGTACGTCGACGAGATCCGCGGCATGCTGAACGGACGCCTGTCGATTGCCGTGAGCGCGCCCACCATGAGTACGGCGCTCATCGACACGCTCGCGGATTTCGCGAACGAGCGGCCGCATGTCGATCTGCAAATTCGCGAAATGCGCACGCAGCAGATCGAGGACAGTCTGCGCGACGGTACGACCGACGTGGGCGTGCTCACGCACTTCGGCGACCAGAGCGTATTTCCGTATCAGGCGGAGTTGCTGTATCAGGGCGACATGGTGCTCGCGATCAGCAGCTGCTATGCAGGCCCGACGTCGCTGTCGCTGTCCGCGCTGCAAAAAATGCCGTGGCTGACGCTCGATCTCGTTCAGGACGACAACAGTTTCATCTCGGTGTTGATGAAATCGGCGGGTTTGCCACTGCCGGAACGAATCATTCGCAGCACGGCAACGACCATGTATCGCGGCATTGCGCGGCGGGTCGGCGCGGTATCGATCTGGACCGCGAGCGGCAGCGATTTCCTGCAGCGTTGTTTCGCCGAAGGCGGGATGCGCCGCATCACCGTCGCGGACCCGATGCCTCGCATGAGTGTGCGGCTCGCCTATCGGGACCGCGACCTGATGACGACGCCCGCACGCGATTTTGCACTTTGGCTGCGCAACAAAGTCGAGCGTGACGGCTTTCGCTACGACGCCCGGGATATCGAACTCCAGCCATGACCGTGCGCGATCACGCGTTCGCACGCCACTGTTCGCGATATGCATAGACCGCTGCCAGACTGACGAGGTTGCACACGAACACGTACACGCCGGCCATGAACGGGGCTTGTGCATGCGCGATCAGCGCTGTGACGACGAACGGGGCCGTGCCGCCGAACAACGTCACGCTGAATGCGTAGCTCGTCGCGAAGCCGCTCGCACGAACGCGCTGCGGGAAGGCTTCCATCATCATCAGAACCAGATTGCTGGAGCCGAGCACCATCAACCCGGTCAATAGCGCGCTTACGCTCAGTACGATGGCCGGCGTCGGCAGGTGCGTGATCAGCCAGAACGCCGGAAGCGCTACACAGGTAGAAATGGCCGTGAAAATCAGCGCGAAACGCCGTCGCTGTCGAAGGCTGTCCGCAAGGACGCCGGAGACGAGCGACATCGCGACCATCACCATCGCACCGATCATGGCGGCCAGAAACGCGGTTGTCGCGGGCAGATGCATCACGCGCGTCAGATAGCTCGGCATGAAGTAGACGGCCGTATACATCGTGACAGTGCTGCTCATCAGCAGAAACACGCACGCCACGAGCTTCGCAAGATGCGACGATGCGAGTTCGCGCAGCGGCGGCTGTGCGGTGTCGCGACCGCTCGCGACGCCGCACACTTCGGGCAGGTGGCGGCGAATGTAATAGCCGACCGGCGCGATCAGCAGACCGATCAGAAACGGCAGCCGCCACCCCCAGCTCACGAGTGCGTCGGGCGTCAGCACGTGCGACAGCGTCAGCCCGAACAACGCGCCCAGCATCGCGCATACGCCTTGGCTGAGCGTTTGCCAACTGACCATATAGCCGCGCTTGCGGACTTCGCCGGACTCCATCAACAGCGTCGTCGACGCACCGATTTCACCGCCGGCGGAAAACCCCTGCAGCAGTCGCCCCGCCAATACGACGAGCGGCGCGGCGACACCGATGCGAGCGTACGTCGGGCACAGGCCGATTGCCGCGGTGCCGAGCGTCATCAGCCAGATCGTCAGCGTCATCGCGGCGCGGCGACCGACGCGATCCGCGTAGCTGCCGATCAACAATGCGCCGAGCGGGCGCGCGAAGAACCCGGCACCGAACGTGCCGACCGACAGCAGCAGCGACGTCAGCGGATCGTGCGACGGGAAGAACGCCGAGCCGATGTATGCAGCGAAAAAACTGTAGACAGTGAAGTCGAATACTTCGAGACCGTTGCCGAGCGTGGTCGCCGCTATGATCTTGCGCGTACTGATCGTGTCTGTGGCCGTGGGCGGGTCGGCGGCGACGGCAGGGGTAAGGGCCGAGTTTTGCATGGTGTCTCCACGAGCGATGAGCGATATCGTTTCGAATCGCCAATCGGCACATCATTCACAACCAGAAATATCCCGACAAAGCATATTTCGTTATGGCTATGCCATTTCGAATCAGCCCTGGTCGGCATGACCGAATCGGGCGGCAAGCCTTGGCCGATGAATGCGTTGTTGACTGGAATCGAGGACGGCTATGCGAAAGCCGCATACCCGTAACAAAACATGATTTGCGCTGAATTTATGGCGCGACGAACCTTCGTTCGCAGCACACCGACCGAATCATGCGACGGCGTGCCAGAAACGTCGCGACATGCAGTTCGGCAAAAAAACTCGATCACTCCCTCCTCCGTCAACGAACATGAAGAGCACCTTGCTTTCGATGCTGTGCGCAGCCGCATGCTTCGCCCATACCGCCCATGCCCAGTATGTGGAGGCCCCGTTCGACAACGAGGTCGGAAAGAACCAATATCGCGCGATCCTTGCACCGATAGGCATCGGTGCCGGCCCGGGATCGTTCGGGGTGCAGACCGGCAAGAGCCTCGTCACGCTGTACGGCAGCGTCGATCTCGCGATGAACTACATCAATGCGGGTGGCAAGTCCGCCTTGCGGATGCAAAGCGGCAACGTATGGACGTCGAAACTGGGTTTCTACGGGCAAGAAGATCTCGGTGGACAGACGACCGTATTCTTCCGGCTCGAGTCCGGATTCTACGCAAACAACGGCGCGATACAGTCGCCTTCGTCGTTCTTCAATCGCGGCGCGTTCGTCGGTCTGCAGAATCCTCGCTACGGGCAACTGACGCTGGGACATCAGTTGACGTCGCTCGGAATCGCGGCGCTCGGCGCGGATACGTTTTACGTGAATGGGCACGACGCAATCTTCGCGTTTCTGGCGGGCGTGTCGGATCTCGGTACCGGTGCGACGCTGGACGCGCTGGGACGCGTACCCAATACCCTCCGCTACGTGTCGCCGCGCCTCGACGGGTTCAACGTCGACGTCAGCTATTCGCTCAAGAGTACCCAGACGCCAGGCCCGGCCGTCCACTCGCGCTCGGCGGCAATCAACTATGTCGGCTACGGCACCACCGCCGCGGTGTCGTACGGCCAGACATGGTGCGATCCGGGTCTTGCCGGCAGTTGCACCGGGCCCGCCAGCCTCGCGCCGACGATTCGGACCGACGATCTGATCGCCAGCATCGTCCACGATTTCGGACCGGTCGTCGGCCAGTTCGCTTATCTGCGAACCGATCCGAAACTGGCCGGCGACGGCATCGCGAACCTGTATATCGGCGGCGTGCAGAAGATGTGGCACGGGAATTTGCTGCGCGCATCGATCGGCTATCGCGCCACGACCGTGGACAAGGATTACGCATACGGCACGACGCTGGGCGTCGACCACTTCCTGTCGAAGCGCACCGCGTTGTATGCGCGTGTCGGGTGGCTGCGCAACGGACCGAACTCGAATCTCACCTACAACTTCGACGCGACGTCGCCGTCCACGACCGTCAGCAACGGTCACTCGATCAGTAGCGTGACGATAGGCATGTACACGAATTTCTGATCCTGCCTCGAAAGGCGGCGCGGCGTCATGCCGATCGGCACGCGCTCTTCATTCCTCAAGGAGATGCAAATGATTCATACCACTGACGAATTCATCGATGCGCAGTCGCATGACTATATCCGGTTGTCGGACAGGATCTGGGGACTGGCCGAGCTTGGCTACGTCGAGTTCGAATCCTCCGATGCGCATATCGAGTATCTCGAGCGCGCCGGATTCGAAATCACACGCGGCGTCGGCGGGATTCCAACCGCGTTCATCGCGGAAGCTGGCACCAGCGGGCCGATTATCGGGATTCTCGGGGAGTTCGACGCACTGTCCGGACTCAGCCAGGAGAGCCAGGCGCTTGAATGCCGCCTGTCGACCGAAATCGCGAACGGCAACGGGCACGGCTGCGGCCACCACCTGCTCGGCACAAGCGCGCATCTGGCGGCAGCGGCGGTGAAGGACTATCTGGCAAAGGAGAAGCTTCCCGGCATCGTGCGCTTCTATGGCTGCCCGGCCGAGGAGTGCGGCGGCGGCAAGACGTTCATGGCGCGTGCAGGGCTGTTCGACGACCTCGATGCGGCGCTCACATGGCACCCGGGCTGGATGAACGGCGTCAAGACGTTCAACTTCCTTGCAGCGAAGCAGGCGTTCTTTCGCTTTACCGGCGTCGCTGCGCACGCGGGCACGTCGCCGCACCTCGGCCGTAGCGCGCTCGATGCCGTCGAACTGATGAACATCGGCACGAATTTCCTGCGCGAGCACATGCTACCCGACGCCCGCGTCCACTATGCGATCACCGACAGCGGCGGCACGGCGCCGAACGTCGTGCAAGCGCACGCAGAAGTGATGTACATGGTGCGCGGACCGCGCAACCGGGACGTCGCCGAACTGTTCGAACGCGTCGAGGCAATCGCACAAGGCGCGGCGCTGATGACTGGCTGCAAGGTTGAGCAACGCTTCGACGTCGCGTTCTCGAACGTGTTACAGAACGGACCGCTCAACGAACTGATGCACAAGCATCTGGTGCGTCTCGGCACGCCGGCGTACGACGATCGCGATCTTGCATTCGCCGACGCGATGCAAAAGACGGCGCGCCAGGAGGAAGTGGACGCGATCGGACGCATGCTCACCGACGTCTGGCGCAATCCGAAGCCGTTGTTCGACACGATCAGCCGCCTGGATACCGAGCACCTGATCGACGTGCACGGATCGACGGACGTCGGCGACGTGAGCTGGATCACGCCAACCGTACAATGCATGACCGCGTGCTTCGCGTTCGGCACGACGCCGCACTCGTGGCAATGGGTGGCGCAGGGAAAAAGCTCGATCGCGCACAAAGGCATGGTGTTGGCCGCAAAGACGATCGCCGCGACGGCGATCGACCTGTTCCGCGACCCGTCCCTGATCGAGGCCGCGAAGCAGGATCTGGTCATGCGCCGCGCGGGCGAGCCCTACGTGAATCCGATTCCCGATGACGTGCAACCGCCGCTTCAGGGGCGCGAACCGGCGAAACGATGACACCTGGCCAGTGCCGACCGGTCAAGGGGAATCGACCTGACCTCTGGGCATCGGCTGCCGCGAACCGGATTCGATCCGTCCGTGGTCGATTCCGAAGACCGGCGCGCATTAGTGCTCGGGTCATTGACCCGGAACCTGGATCCGCGCCGTCGACAGCAACGCACCACCGCATCCGGATGCCGGTCGGGAATCCCGTGCTCGATAAGCCGACTCGAGAGCATGTTCGATCGATTTCGCGACGGCTTCTTATGCCGACGTCCCCGTATGCGGCTTCGCGAGATTGCCGTCGCCGTACTCGCGCAGCACCTTCGCGATCACGACGGGATAGCCGTCGAGCCAGCGCGCCTGCTTCGCCTTCGCCTCGAGATGCACAGGATCCCGCATCAACTGCTGCAGCGCCTCCTCCGATTCCCAGTAGTAGACGTTCTGGATCAGCCCCGCCTCGACGTTCTCCCACGTCTCCTCGCCGAGATAGCCGGGTGTCGCGCGTGCGATGTCGGCGATCTGCCGGTCGAGCCGGTGAAACTCGTCGTCATACTGCCCGGCCCGGAAAATGAAAGTCGATGCGTACATGTGCGCCCCGTCCGACACGATGGAAAGAGCGTCGAGTGTAAGGCATGCGCGGCACGCCGCGTCCGTCACGCCGCGACCGGTGCGCCGTCGAGCCAGCCCTCGATGCGCGCGGCATCGCCGTTCGCGCCGGCCGCAGGTGCAGGCATTGCGACCAGCGCCTGCCGCGCGCGCTCGAAAGCCTGCGCGAACGTGCGCAGTTCGCGTGTCGCGGGCCGGTCGTCGAGACGACGGCGCGCGAGCGCCGCTTCGACGCGCGAGTCGATCAGCGCAAGCTGAGCGCCGATGAAGTCGATGCACAGCGCGCGGCAACGCGCGGAGACCGAGGCGACCGCCAGCAGCACGGGCACGATCGACACGGTCAGATAGGCGCCGGGCGCGAGCCGCGCCATCAGCTCGCTGGCCGCCTTCGCGTCGCCGAGCAGCGACGCGGATACCGCGTCGCGCCACACCGCGCGCTCGAACACGAGCGCATCGCGATACGCATCGAGCGCCGCGCGATCGGCGATGCGCCCCGCCGTCAACAGCGGCGTCGCGAACGACGCATCCGCCGCGCGTGCGTCGTCGACAATGCACTGCGCGCCGAGCCACGCCGCCTCCGCGCGCCGCCCGGCAAGCACCTGCGGCTGCAGCCGGTCCGGCAGCATCGGATCGAGCGGCACCGCGCCGCAGATCGACGGCTTGTCCGCATGCACGCTGCAACGGCCGTCGCCGGCGAGCGCCGGACACCGGCCGAGCGACGGATAGTCGTAGCCCTGCAGCGTCAGCGCGAGCCAATCGCCGCGCGCGCCGCCGACAGGATGGAACAGCGTATCCGCGAGCGCATCGCAGGCTGCGACGTCGTCCGCATCGAGCACGCACTCGCGGCCGCCCGCCAGCCAGCGCTCGCCGATTCGCCGCTTCGGCACGCGATGAATCGTCAGCGCGCCGACGAAGCGTTGCCGATGCCGGAACAGCTCGCGCAGCGACAGCGTCGGCGCGCTGTTGCAGCAGCGGCCGCACGCGTTGCAGGCCAGCGCATACGTGTCTACCACGGCCGCCGCACCGAGTCCTGGTAGCGCGTCAGGATGAAGCGCGCGACCTCGTCGGAGTGATACGCGGCGACGAGCTGGACAACCCACGGCTTCGCGCGGTCGGCGGCGCGCACCGTCAGCACGTTCGCGTACGGCGAGCGCGCATCCTCGATGCCGATGCTGTCGCGTGCGGGCTGCAGGCCGGCGCGCGTTGCGTCGTCGTTGTCGATCGCGACGAACGCGGCCGTATCGAGCGCCGCGTAGAGGCGGTCGCCGCGCAGTGCGACGAGCTTCAGCCCGAGCCGGTTGCCCGTCACGTCGCGCAGCGTCGGATGCAGGCCGGCCCGTTCGCGCAGCGTCAGCAGCGTGTCGTTCTGCAGCAGGATCAGCGCACGCGCCATCCCGCGCGGGTCGGCCGGGATCGCGACGGTCGCGCCCGGCTGCAACGCGTTCAGGCTCGTCAGCTTGCGCGAATACAGCGCCATCGGCAGCGTGACGGTCGGCGCGACGTCGGTCAGCGCATAGCCTTTCGCGCTGCGCGTCGCCGCGAGCTGCTGCGCGTCCTCGAAGCTCGCCGCATCGATGCGGCCGTCGGCCAGCGCGGCGTCGATGCGCGACGCGTCGGCGAATTCGACGACGTCGATGCCGAGCCCGCGCGACGCGGCGACCCGCCTCACCTCGTCCATGATCTGCGCGTGCACGCCGTGCGTCACGCCGACCCGCACGGGCGGGGCGCCCGCTTCTGCGGCGCGCGCGACGCCCGCCGCCAACCCGGCAAGGCCGGCGAAGCCCGCGACGATCCACAGCAGTAACGCGATGCCATTCACGATGCGCATCACGATGCATCCCTCAGGATCGTGCGGAAGCCGATGTGCGACGCGCCGAGGTCGGCTTCCTGCTGCTCGCGCGACGACGCGCGGTAGCGCACGCAATAGTCGCGCGAGCACAGGAACGAGCCGCCCTTGATGACCATCGGCGTATCGTGCCGGCGCGTCGCCGGTGCGACGGCCGCCGTGTCGCCGTTCGTATGCGACTGGTGCGGGCCGGTGTAGACGTCCCGGGTCCATTCCCATGCATTGCCGATCATGTCGTAGAGCCGGAAGCCGTTCGCCGCGTAGCAGCCGACCGGCGCGAGCCCTGCATGGCCGTCCTCGGCCGTGTCGAGCACCGGAAACGGGCCCTGCCAGTAGTTTGCGGCTGGCCTGCCCTGCGCGTCGCGCGGCGCCGCGTCGAGCGACGCGTCGTCGCGGCCGGCCTTGCCCGCGTATTCCCATTCGGCCTCGGTCGGCAGGTCGCGGCCGAGCCAGTGCGCGTAGGCAAGCGCATCGCGCTGCGTGACGAGCGTGACCGGCAGGTTGCCGTGCCCGTCGATCGTGCTGCCGGGGCCGCGCGGATGACGCCACGACGCGCCCTTCACCCACGACCACCAGGCGAGGTCGCGCGCATTCAGCTCGTCGCGCGTCGGCACGTGGAACACGGCCGCGCCGCCCTGCTGCTCGGCCTCGGTCACGTAGCCGGTCGCCTGCACGAACGCGGCGAACTGCGCGACCGTCACGTCGGTCTGGTCGATCCAGAACCCGCCGACGCGCGTCCTGCCGTCGCCGGACGGCCGCTCGTCCGCGTAGCCGCGCGTGCTGCCGAACACGAATGCGCCGCCGGCCAGGTGCACCATCCCGGCCTTCGGATCGTCGCGCCAGTTCGCCGGCAGTCCCGAATAACGTTCGCACTGCTGCTCCGAGCCGAGCGGCGCGAGCGCACGGCCGCGATTCGCGTCGTCGAACGCGCTGTCCGGCGACGCCGGCGAATGCGCATAGCCTGCCGCGAACGCCGCGGCAAACAGCGCGACGCCGCCCGCCGCGCCGATCGTCCAGAACCGCATCGCCCGCTCCTCAGTAGTAGCCGCGCGGACGCAGCGGCTCGACGCCGCCGACGTTGCTCATGTACGTCTTCCACTGGCCGACCAGCGTCTGGATCACCGACGGGTTCTGCGCGGATACGTCGGTCGTCTCGCCGCGGTCCGACGCGAGATCGTAGAGCTGCCAGTGCCCGTCGAGCGGCCCGAGCGGCGGTTCAGTCCACAGCGCCTTCCAGCGGCCGTCGGCGCTGCGCAGGTACGCGCGGCCGTAGGCTTCGTCGCCGAACGGCGTCGTATGCACCTCGCCGGTGGCGCTGCCGGTCAGCACCGGCAGCAGCGACTGGCCCGTGACCGGATACACGTAGCGGTTGTTGTAGACGACCTTGCCCTTGTTCTGGTCGACGCCCGTCAGCGTATTGACGAGCGGCGGCGCCGGCTGTGACGGCGGCGTGACGCCCGCGACCGCAAGGAAGGTCGCGGTGTTGTCGGTCACGTGCGTGAATGCGCGCAGCGTCGGCAGCTGCTGTGCCTGGCCCGGCAGATGGACGATCGTCGGCGTCGACACGCCGCCCTCGGCCGAATAGCCCTTCGTGAGCCGGAACGGCGTCGCACTCACTTCGGCCCAGCGCAGCCCGTACTGCAGGCGCTGCGCGTTCTGCTTGCCGTTGTCGGTGCCGAGCGACGAATACGTCGGCTCCTGCGCGTTCGCGGTATCGGTCGCGGTCGGGTCCGCGCCCGAATCGATCGGCCAGCCTTCCGCGCCGTTGTCCGACTGGAACATGATGAAGGTGTTGTCGTACTCGCCGATGTCCTTCAGATGCTGGATCAGCAGGCCGATGTTGTAGTCGAGGTTCTCGACCATCCCCGCATAGATCTCCATGTAGCGCGCCTGCGCCTTGCGCTCGGCTGGCGACAGGCTCGACCACAGCTTGTCGACCTTGCCCGCGCCGTAGTCGCTGTAGCCGTCGGCCGCCGAATGCACGGCGCTGATGTACTTCGCGTTCGCGGTGCCGTCGTTCGCCGTCGCGGGCGACGCCGCGGTCGTCTCGGGCAGGCCGTCGAACGGCTTGAAGTCCGCCGGAATCAGGCCGAGCGCCTTTTGCCGCGCGATGCGCGCGTTGCGAATCGCGCCGTAGCCCGCATCGTAGACGCCCGCGTACTTGTGCAGCCACGGATCCGGCACCTGCAGCGGCCAGTGCGGCGACGTGTACGCCGCGTACGCGAAGAACGGCTTGCCGTCCTGCCGGTTCGAATCGATGTACTCGATCAGCTTCTGCGTATAGAAGTTCGTCGAATAGAACACGGCCGGGCTGCCGCCTGCGCCGCCCGGCTGGCCGGGCTGGCCCGGCTGCACGTAGCGGCCGTCCTCGGTGTAGTTCGACGAGCCGGCCGGCTCGTGCGCGAAGTGGTTGGTCGCCGCGCCGCCGAGCAGCACGTAGCTGCGCTCGAAGCCCCACTGATCGGGCGTCTGCCCGCTGCCGGTCGCGCTGCCGACGATCCCCGAGCCGATATGCCACTTGCCCGCGATATACGTGTGGTAGCCGGCATCCTTCAGCAGCTGCGCGACCGACAGCGCGCGATCGTTCAGATAGCCCTCGTAGCCGGGCAGCCCGCGCCGCTCGTCGGTCGGCACGCCCATCGTGCCCTCGCCGACCAGATGGTGATCGGTGCCGGAAATCAGCATCGCGCGCGTGATCGCGCACACCGTGCCCGTATGGTGGTTCGACAGGATGCGGCCCGACGCGACCAGCGCGTCGAGGTTCGGCGTGTCGATTTCGCCGCCGAATGCGTGGATGTCGGAGTAGCCGAGGTCGTCGGCCATGATGTACAGGATGTTCGGGTGCTTCGCCGCCGGCGTCGCATCGGCCTGCGGCGGCGTGCTTTCGTCGACGCCGCCGCACGAGGCGAGCGACAGCGCGCCGGCGGCGATCGCGCCGACGACGCGCAAACGGAACGGGACCAGACGTGACGCGGAAAGGCTCATGCTTGTATCACCTGATGATCGGGATCGGCGATGGTAGCGCCGGGCACGCGACGGCCAAAGTCCGAATCGTCACAAGCAAACGGTCGGGTGGAATATCGGGACAGGCGGGGTGGCCGGGCATCGCGGCACGGGTGGGTGCCGCCGGGCAGGTGCGTCGTCGCGTGTGCCGCGCATGGGGAACCTGGTGATCCCCGGAATCCGTATCCGGACGCGAGTTCGAACTTGTCTTATTGGATTTATGCTCTTATTCGTAAATTAACGATTAATTTACCGATCAGAATCGGACAGAAAATCACATAAATTCAAAAACACCACCCTCCAAACCCATACAAATCCGAACTTTAAAAAACAAAACACTCGAACCAAAAAACAACAATTCCACACTTCCCAAATCTCAATATCAAGCCAAAATCTCTGGTTATTCATATAGATATAAAATCCCCACCGCTTATCCCGCAAAAAACAGCCACATCAAAATAAATCACGCAAGATAAAATCCGCGAGATTTCAGCCCACCTTCCCTCCGGACATGCGTAACTCGATTTGCGCAGTGCGAGCAATATGCGCTGCCGCATTATTGTTGCGCTGCATTGCGTCCATCGCCCAGGACAGTCGCCCGATCCCGTCGCTTTCCGACACCACGCGCCATCAGGCGCAGCAGATCGACCAGCTACGGCAGCAGCTCGCGCCGTCGCCGGACGCGCTGTCCGCGCGCGCGCCGCATGCAGCCGACCCGCTGGCGCTGCCGGTCGAGTCGCCATGCTTCGCCATCCATACGATCGAATGGCGGGGCGCCGACGCGTTTCCGTGGCTCGTGCGCGAAGCACCGCCGGAACCCGTATGCATCGGCCCGCAAGGACTGCGCGTGCTGCGCGACCGCGTCACGCGCCGGCTGATCGCGCGCGGCTACATCACGTCCACAGCCGGCATTCCCGAACAGGATCTGTCGAGCGGCCGGCTCATCGTCGACATCCTGCCCGGGCGCATCGGCGCGATTCGCGACGAACACGGCCGGATCGGCTGGCCTGCGACGGCCTTCCCGCAGCACGCTGACGGACTCCTCAACGTTCGCGATCTCGACCAGGCCCTCGAGAACGTGCGGCGGCTGCCGGGACAGGCCGCGACCGCGTTCGATCTCGTGCCGGGCGCGACGCTCGGCGACACCGACATCGTCGTCCGTCATCCGGAAGCCGCGCGCCGTGTGCGCTTCATCGCGACTGCCGACAACGCGGGGCTCGACGCGACCGGGCGCAACCAGCTCGGCGCGATCGTCGCGATCGATTCGCCGCTGCGTCTCTACGACCAGTTCGTCGTCACCTACAACACCGACGCCGCGCTGCGCGACAAGGCGCTCGGCTCGCAGGCGAAAAGCGCCGCCTGGAACGTGCCGGCCGGCTATGCATCGGTGTCGTTCGGAATCAGCGAATGGACGTCGCGACAGACGCTGTCCTCCGATGCGCGCGGCATCGCCGGGCCGCGGCTCGCGCAGCGCACGCGCCGCTACGAGGCCGGGCTCGCGTTCGTGCCGTACCGGTCGAGCCACGGCAAGACCACGCTGCGATTGCGCCTGTCGCGGCGCGAGGATCGCAGCTGGCTCGGCCCCACCGAGCTCGACGTGTATCGGCGCGACATCGTCGGCTACGACGTCGGCGTCGCGCATCGCGAGAAGCTCGCGCACGGCTCGATCGACGCCGGTCTCGGCATGCGCGGCAGCGTCGCGGGGCTCAGCGCGCATCCGGGCCGCGTCAACGACCGGCCCGCGTGGGACGGCCGCTACCGAGTCCTCACCGCGACGCTCGGCGGCGATGCGCGCTTTCGCGTCGGGCCGCGCCGCGTCGGCTACCGCGGCGCCCTGCTGCTTCAGCATGCGCCCGGCACCGCGCCGTCGACCGAGTTCATGCAGATCGGCGGCCGCTACACGGTGCGCGGGTTCGACGGCAATCACACGCTCGCCGGCGCGAGCGGCTGGACCTGGCGCAACGAACTCGCGACGGGCGCGTTCGGCGCGAACGAAATCTATGCCGCGCTCGACGCCGGCCGCGTCGCGGGCGCCGGCGCGTCCGAAGGCGCCGGACGGGACGGACGCACGCTCGTCGGCGCCGCGCTCGGCATGCGCGGCGGCGGCCGGCTGCTCGGCTACGGCGTCGCGCTCGGCGTGCCGCTGCGCAAACCCGCGTCGCTGCAGACGGCCGCGGTCGCGCTCGACCTGTCGCTGACGGCCCGCTTCTGAATTTCGCGCGCACGCGCGCCTGTCGTTCGTCATGGAGGAACCCACGATGTAGATCGCCATCCGCCCGCGGCCGCGCCATGCGACGGCCCGCCACGGCACGGCCTGCGCCGCGCCGGCCCTTCGAACCACCACCATCGGGAAGACCATGCCATACACCACCCAAGCACACCGCCATCCGCCCCGGCCCGGCACGCGCCGCGCGCTGGTCGCCGCGCTCGCATGCACGATGCCGCTGCTCGCCGCGCAGCTCGCGCACGCCCAGGCGGCGCCACTCGTCGTCGATCCCTCGGCGGCGAATCGCCCGGCGCTCGCGACCGCGACGAACGGCACGCCGATTGTCAACATCACGGCGCCCGACAGCGCCGGCATTTCGCACAACCGCTTCACCGAGTACAACGTCAATCCGGCCGGCCTCGTGCTGAACAACAGCACGTCCGCAGTCGATACGCAGCTCGCCGGCCGCATCGACGGCAACGCGCTGCTCGGCGGCGCGCCCGCGTCGGTGATCCTGAACCAGGTGACGGGCGTCAATGCGTCGGTGCTGGCCGGCGCGACGGAAGTCGCGGGGCACGGCGCGCGCGTGATCGTCGCCAATCCGAACGGCATCAGCGTCGACGGCGGCAGCTTCATCAACGCGAACCGCGTGTCGCTCGTCGCCGGCACCACGGAATTCGACGACGACGGCGCGATCCGCCGGTTCCGCACCGAAGACGGCCGCATCTCGATCGACGGCGCCGGACTCGACGCGCGCAACGTCGACCAGCTCGACCTGATTTCCCGCACGCTCAAGGTCAATGCGGCGCTGCACGCGCGCCGGGCGACGCTCGTCGCGCACCGGGGCACGGCGGACGTCGAGCGGCCTGGCAGCCGTCAGGTCGCGAGCCACGCCGACGGTGCGACGCCCGACGTCGCAATCGACGTGTCGGCGCTCGGCAGCATGCATGCGTCCGGCATCACGATGCACGGCTCGTCGGCGGGCGTCGGCGTCAATCTCGCCGGCAAGGTCGACGCAGTCACGGGCGGGATCTCGATCCTGTCGGACGGACGCGTGAAGGTGCAGAACGGCGCGAGCCTGACGGGCGGCGGTGTCGCGATCCACGGCAACCTCGACAACGCGGGCGTCGTGCGCGCCGGCGGCGGCCTCAGCTTGATGGGCAACCTGCGCAACACGTCGACCGGCCGGATCGAGAGCGGCGGCGCGCTGTCGTCGATGGGCAACGTGAGCAATGCCGGCACCGTGCACGCGGATGGCCCGATGAGCCTGATGGGCTCGCTGGTGAACGAACGCGGCGGCCGGATCAGCAGCTACGAGCGGATCAGCCGGATGGGCGGCATGACCAATCTGGGCGAACTGGTGCAGTTCATGAAGCGGCCGGAGGCGGTGGCGCCTGAAGGGGACAAGCCGGTCGCGCCGACTGCGCCCGTTGTTGTCGCGGAAAAACCCGCTCAGCCGGAAACCTCGACGCCGATCGCCGAAAAACCGGTCGCACCGACTCCGCCGGTTGTGGTCGCAGAAAAACCCGCTGAGCCGGAAACCTCGACGCCGATCGCCGAAAAACCGGTCGCGCCGACTCCGCCGGTTGTGGTCGCAGAAAAACCCGCTCAGCCGGAAACCTCGACGCCGATCGCGGAAAAACCGGTCGCGCCGACTCCGCCAGTTGTCGTCGCAGAGAAGCCTGCTGAGCCGGAAACCTCCACGCCGATCGCGGAAAAACCGGTCGCGCCGACTCCGCCCGTTGTCGTCGCAGAGAAGCCTGCTGAGCCGGAAACCTCGACGCCGATCACGGAAAAACCGATCGCACCGACTCCGCCCGTTGTCGTCGCAGAGAAGCCTGCTGAACCGGCAACCTCCACACCAATCGCGGCAAAACCCGTCGCGCCGACTCCACCGGTCGTCATCGCCGACAAGCCCGCCCGACCGCCAATCTGGCCGCCGGTCGCGAACCCGCTCGTTCCGCCGATCGCCATCTCGGTATTCCCGCCGATGATGACGTTTCCGCCTGCCGTGTTCATCCCGAGCCGCCCGTTCGTCGCGCCGCCGTTCGCGTTCAGGCCGATTCCGGCGCCCGCGGTCCCAACGTTCGGCATGATGCCGACCCCGTCGATGTTCGCGCTGCCGGTCGCTTTCAATCTCGCGTTCGCGCCGAGGTCCTGATCGTCGCCGGCAGGTCGGCGGCTCGCCGCCGACCGTGACGCATGTCGCATCGAGTCGACCCCGCCCGGCCGCCGCGCGCAGCATGCGCGTCGCCCGGGCGTCTCTCGTCGAAGCAGATGCATCGCCCCGCTGTCCCGCCCGCGCGTTACACCCGCCGCTCCGTCATCGGCATCGCGCGCCGCGACGCGACCCGCAAGCCGAGCACGCCGCCCGCGAACAGCGCGACCGCGACGAGCAGCAGCGCGAGATCGTACGAATGCGTGACGTCCTTGATGCGCCCCATCACCGGCGGCAGCGCAAGGCCCGCGATATTCGCGACCGCGTTGATCAGCGCGATCGATGCGGCCGCCGTCAGACCCGACACGTACTCGGTCGTCACGGCCCAGAACACCGGCGTCGCCGCCCAGTTGAACCCGACCGCGAGCACCAGCAGCGCATACGCGACGGGCAGCACATGCACGTAGATCGCGCCGGTCAGCAACGCGCCGGCGAGCAGCATCGGCACGCCGAGATGCAGCGCCCGCTCGCCGCCGAGATCCGAATGCCGGCCGTTCGTGTACATCGCGACGCACGCGAACAGGAACGGCAGCGCCGACAGGCTGCCGACCGCGAAACTCGACTGCCCGGACAGGCTCTTCACCAGCAGCGGCAGGAACAGCGTGAGACCGATCGTGCCGAACGCCTGCAGCAGCCAGAATGCGGCCAGCGCCCACACCTTGCCGTCGCCGAACGCGCGGCGAAGCGCGACACCGTGCGACAGGTGCTCGCGCGGCGCACTGTCGCGCAGCGTCGCCTCGAGCCACGCGCGCTCGTCGGCCGGCAGCCAGCGCGCATGCGCGGGCGTATCGGGCAGACGGCGCAGCACGACGATGCCGAGCAGCAGCGCCGGCACGCCTTCGAGCAGGAACAGCCAGCGCCAGCCCTCGACACCGAGCACGCCGTTCAGGTTCAGCAGCGCGCCGGACAGCGGCAGCCCGATCACCGACGCGAGCGTCGCGCCGATATAGAAGAACGACATCGCACGCGCGCGGTCGCTCGCCGGATACCACGCGGACAGGTAGTAGATGATGCCCGGCGTGAAGCCGGCCTCGGCCGCACCGAGCAGCAGGCGCATCGCGTAGAGTTCGCCGGGCGTGCGCACGGCGCTCATCGCGGCCGCGACGATGCCCCACGTGATCATGATGCGCGCGATCCAGCGGCGCGCGCCGACGCGCGCGAGAAACAGGTTGCTCGGCACTTCGAACAGGATGTACGTCACGTAGAACAGCCCCGCGCCGAGCCCGTACATTTCCGCGCTGAGGCCGAGATCGGCATTCATCTGCAGCGCGGCGACCGAGATGTTCGAGCGGTCGATGTACGCGACGAGATACAGCAGCATCAGGAACGGAATGAGGCGCAGGTTCAGGCGCCGCATCGTCGCGGCGTGCAACTGCGGGGCGGCAGCGTTCATCGATGTGTCTCCTGGATCGTGTCGCCGGCCGGCACGGCTTCTCGCATGGCCGGCAGCAGCGTCGCGCCGCGTGGTGCGCGGCGTCATGCAATGCAGTCTAGGAGTGACGGGAAAATCGCGTCAATTATCGGGAAGCCGTCTCGATATATGAGATATCGGCATGCCGGTGCGCGACGGGCTGCGTGCACGCGCGCATCGCTCAGTAGCGCATTACGAGATACAGCCCGGCGGCCGCCAGCGCCATGCCGGGCCACGCCAGCGCGCCGATCGTCTCGCCGAGCACCGCGAGCGCGATCAACGCGGTGGCCGGCGGAATCAGGAAGAACAGCGCCGACACGCGCGACGCTTCACCATGCCGGACCATCGCCAGCAGCAGCGAGATCGCGATCAGCGAATTGCAGATCACCAGATACGCGAGCGACCCGGCGAGACCGGCGCTCCAGTGCACGTGCATCGGTTCGAGCGCGAACGCGAGCGGTGCACTCACCGCGAGGCCGACCGCATATTGCACGAGGTTCGCGCTGACCGGATGAACGTCGGTGCCGAAGCGCCTTTCCCACAACGTGCCGCCCGTGATGCACGCGAGCGCCAGCAGCGCGAACGCGAGCGCCCACGCGGACGCGATCGCGACCGGGCCGCGCGCGACGATCACCAGCACCGCGCCGGCCGCGCCGAGCGCGAGCCCAGCCCAGCGCAGCACGCCGACACGCTCGCCGGCCAGCGCCGGCGCGAGCAGCCCGACGAGGATCGGCTGCTGCGACGTGACGAGCGCGACCGCGCCGGCGGACATGCCGAGCTTCAGGCTCAGGTAGGTGAACGCGAAATAGCCGGCCTGCAACAGCAGCCCGACGACGACGAGGTTCAGCCACGCGCGCGGCGTGCGCGGCAACGCGGGGCGCAGCCACAGGAACGCGGCGGCGAGCAGCGCGACGACGCAGACATAGCGCAGTGCGAGGAACGTCAACGGGTCCGCGTCGCGCAAGCCGAGCTTCAGGAACACGAAGCCGCTCGACCACAGCAGCAGGAACAGCGCGGGCGCCGCGCGCAGCCAGCCGGGCTTGCGGCGGGGATCCGAGGCGCCGACCACGCTCATGGGTTTTCCGAAACGGTTGCGATGCGGCCATCATACGCGCCGGTGCATCGGCACGTCAGGCCGCGGAAGAGGCGCATCCGCCGCGCGCACGCGCCGGCGTCGATGCCGGCGGTGCCGCGCCCTCCGACGCCAGCATGCGCGGAATCTCGTCGACGAGCGCCTCGACAGCCACGCGCACTTTCGACGGCACATGCCGCGCCTTCGGCCGCACTGCGAACACGTCGGCGCCCGATACGCTGTTGCTGTCCATCACGAGCGCGAGACGGCCGTCCCGCAGGTACGGCGCCATCAACCAGCACGGCAGCCATGCGAGGCCGGCACCGGCCGCCGCCGCCTCGGCGATCGCCTGCAGGTCGTCGAAGCGCAGGCGCCCGGCCACGCGATAGTCGTGCGCCTCGCCATCCGCGCCGATGATCCGCCACGGCACGGGCTGGCCGCCGCGTGCATAGGCAATGCCGACGTGCGACGCGAGTGCGTCCGGCCCCGACGGCCAGCCGTGCCGGTCGAGATACGCGGGCGACGCGCAGATGCCCATCCGCTGCACGCCGAGCGGCCGCCCGACCAGCGCCGTTGTGTCCGCGAGTGTGCCGATGCGCACCGCGATGTCGAAGCCGTCGTCGATCAGGTCGGCGACGCGATCGCTGAACGACATGTCGACCTCGAGCCGGGGATGACGCTCGACGAGCCGCCGCATCACGGGCGCCACGCATTGCCTGCCGAACAGCACCGGCACGCTGATGCGCAGCCGCCCCGACGGCTCGCGGCGGCCCGCGTCGAGCGCGGCTTCCGTCTCGCCGAGCTCGGCCAGCAGCCGCCGGCATTGCTCGTAGTACACATGCCCTTCGTCGGTCAGGTTGAGCTGCCGCGTCGTGCGCTGCAACAGCCGCACGCCGAGCCGGCGTTCGAGCCGCGCGACGATCTTCGCCACCGCCGAGCGCGTGACGCCGACGCGCAACGCCGCCGCAGCGAAGCTGCCCGACTCCACGACCTCGACGAATTCGGCGACGCCCCTCAAGCGCTCGTCCATGCGATTTCGCTCCGTTCGATCCTGCATTTGTATCCGCATCGGCGACAGTCAGTGTCCCGATTCTCATCAATGCGTCCTGCCAAGCAACACTATGATAGTCCGGACACCCACGAACAAGGAGTCGACATGCAAGCATGGCAACAGACGCCGGGCGACGGTCCCGCCGGGCTCCGCCGCATCGATGCGATGCACCGGCCGGTCGGGCCGACCGACGTCGTCGTGAAGATCCACTCGGCATCGCTGAACTATCGCGACCTGATGTTCGCGCGCGGCGACTACCTCGGCATCGGCGACGCACCGTTGATTCCGGTCGCGGACGGCGCCGGCGAAGTGGTCGAGACCGGCCGCGACGTCACACGCTTCAAGCCCGGCGATCGCGTGATCAACACGTATTTCCCGCGCTGGATCGACGGCCCGCCCACGCCGTCTAAAGTCGCCGGTTCGCCCGGCGCGCAGTTCGACGGCGTGCTTGCCGAGCACTTCGTCACGGACGAAGCCGCGCTGGTCGCGATCCCCGCGCATCTCGACTACGACGAGGCGTCGACGCTGTCGTGCGCAGGCATCACCGCATGGAATGCGCTGTTCGCCGACGGCCAGGCGGCGCCCGGCTCGACCGTGGTGCTGCTCGGCACCGGCGGCGTATCGATCGTCGCGCTGCAACTCGCGCACGCGGCAGGGCTGCACACGATCGTCACGTCGTCGAGCGACGCGAAGCTCGAGCGCGCCCGCGCGCTCGGCGCCGACGCCACGATCAACTATCGCGCGACGCCCGACTGGCAGCACGAAGTGCTGCGGCTCACGGACGGCGCGGGCGCGGACCTGGTCGTCGAGGTGGGCGGCAAGGACACCTTGCCGCGCTCGGTCGCCGCGACCAGGATGGGCGGCGTCGTCTCGGTGATCGGCGGCGTCAGCGGTTTCGGCGGCCCCGAACTCGGGCTGCTGTCGCTGATCGGCGGCATCCGCCGGCTGCACGGCATCATGGTGGGCAGCCGCACGATGCTCGACGAGGTCGTGCGGCTGTTCGACACGAAGCGGATCCGCCCGGTCGTCGATCGCGTGTTCGACTTCGACGATGCGCCGGCCGCCTATGCGCACCTGCAGTCGGGGCAGCACTTCGGCAAGATCGTGATCCGCGTCGCGCGATGACGAAGCGGGGCGGGCGACTCGCGCCGCCCGCCCCGCGATCGAGTGCCGCGTGTGCCGCTCAGAACTTGTGCCGAATCCCGGCGTGCACCATCACCTGCTTCGACGTCGACGACAGGTCCGCCGCGCCCGGGATATAGGCCTGATCGAGCGACGAGCCCGTCGCGTCGCCGGCGACGCGCTGGTAGGCGCCCATCACGTACAGGTCCGTGCGCTTCGACAGGTTGTAGTCGGCCATCAGCCCGATCGAATGGATCTTCGGCTTCGCGGTGCCGGTCGTCGCGTCGTAGCGCACCGTCGTGTACACGTACTGCGCGCCGACGAAGAACGCGGGCGTGAACTGGTACTTGCCGTTGACTTCGAAGTTCTGGTACTTGATCGACGTGACCGTCCCGCCTGCGAGCGGGCCCGTCACCGGCGCGATCGTCTCGTCGCCGAACAGGTAGCCGACGTTCGCGCCAGGCCGCGAGACGTTGCTGTTCGTATACGCGAACCCGACCGTCGCCGGCCCCGCCGTGTAGTTGACGCCCGCCCCGAAGATCCGCAGCCGCGACGACACGAAGTTCGCATCGGCGCCGACCGAGCCCGATCCGGCGATCGCGCCGCCCGAGGTCGCGCCCGGATTATTCGCGTTCAGGAACGCCGCGCCGACCAGCAGCCCGCCGTTCTCGTACTGTGCACCGACGCTCCATTGCCGGTTGTTCGCGAAGCCCGTGTCGTTGCTGAAGCTGTACGTGCCGCCGAACGAGAAGCCGGCGAAGTCGGGGCTCGCATACTTCACCGTGTTGTTCACGCGGAACGTGTTGCCGGTGTTGTCGTTGTCGAGCGGATGCGAGAACGGGTAGACGCCCCAGCTTCCGTTGGCGGTCGTCGGCGCGAGATAGTCGACGACCGAATCGTACTGACGGCCGAGCGTCAGCGTGCCGTAACGCGTGCTGCCGAGCCCGACATACGCCTGCCGCCCGAACATGCGGCCGCCCTGCGCGAGCGTGCCGCTGGTCACGTTGAAGCCGTTCTCGATCTGGAACAGCGCGCTGTAGCCACCGCCCAGGTCCTCGGTGCCCTTCAGGCCCCAGCGGCTGCCCTGCGCGAAGCCGCTCGCCATCTGCCACGCGCTGTGGCCGCCGACGTTGTTCGTATAGTCGATGCCCGCATCGACGAGGCCGTACAGCGTCACGTTGCTCTGCGCGAACGCGGGCGCCGCACACAGCGCCGGAATCGCGACGAAAGCCAGTCTCCAGTTCATTCGTGATCCTTATTCATTATTCGATGCCTCGCGCGATGCGAATCGTCGTTCGCCCCGTCGTCGGGCATCGTTCCACTGCCGTTCCCGGCGCGCAGCGCACGTGCCGGGCCCCTTCCGCTTACTTCGCGCCGTAGATGTCGAAGTCGAAGTACTTGCGGTTGATCCGCTGATAGGTGCCGTTCGCGAGAATCGTCGCGAGCGCGCGGTTGAATGCTTCGCGCAGGTCGGCGTCCTGCTTGCGCAGGCCGAGCCCGTCGCCCTGGCCGAAATACTTGATGTCGTCGATCGGCGCGCCGACGAACGCGAAGTCCTTGCCCTGCGGCTTCTTCAGGAAACCGTCGCTGGCCGCGATCGAGGCCTGGAACGCCGCGTCGAGACGGCCGGTGACGAGGTCGGCATAGACCTGGTCCTGGTTCTGGTACGACACGATCTGCGCGCCGGCCGGCTGCCAGTTCGCGATCGCATAGTCGGCCTGCGCGGAGCCCTGTTCGACGCCGATGCGCTTGCCCTTCAGCGCGTCCGCGGTCGGCAGCAGCGGCGAACCCTTGCGCGCGATCAGCCGCGCGGGCGCATTCGAGATCCGGTTCGTGAACGCGATCTGCTGCGCGCGCTTCGGCGTGATCGTCATCGACGACGCGATCACGTCGAACTTGCGCGCGAGCAGCCCCGGAATCATCCCGTCGAAGCTCGACTCGACCCACACGCAGCGCGCACGCAGTTCCGCGCACAGCGCATTCGTGATATCGATGCCGAACCCGGTCAGCGTGCCGTCGGGCAGCTTGTATTCGAGCGGCGGGTAGGTCGGGTCGACCGCGAGGCGGATCTCCTTGCCCGTCCAGTCGCCGGCATGCGCCGCCCCTGCCGCCAGCGCCACCGCGAGCGCCATCGTCCATTTCTTCATTGCCCGTCTCCTTGTGTGAATCGAAATCGTCCGGCGCGTCACGCGAGGTAGCGCTCGGCCAGCGCGACCCAGTAGCTCGCGCCCGTCGCGAGGCACGCGTCGTTGAAGTCGTAGCCGGGGTTGTGCAGTCCGCAGCCGGCCGCGCCCTCGCCGTTGCCGATCGACAGATAGCTGCCGCGGCACGCGTTCAGCATGAACGCGAAATCCTCGCTGGCCGCGATCGGCCGCAGATGCGGGATCAGCGCATCGTCGCCGCCCCATTCGCGCGCGACCTCGCGTGCGAACGCCGTTTCCTCCGGGTGATTGACCAGCACCGGATAGCCGTGCCGGTAGTCGATCTCGGCCGTCGCGCCGTAGCTCGCGGCCTGGCCGTGCACGATCTCGTGGATGCGCCGCTCGAGCAGCGCGCGCACGTCCGGCGACAGCGCGCGCACGCTCAGTTCGAGTTCCGCATGCGGCGGAATCACGTTCGACGCGGTGCCCGCGTGGATCGAGCCGGCCGTGACGATCGCCAGCTCCTGCGGGTTCACGTTGCGCGACACGATCGTCTGCAGCGCCATCACGATCGATGCGCAGACGACCACCGGATCGATCGTCGTGTGCGGCGCCGCGCCATGCCCGCCGCGCCCGGTCACGCGCACGCGCACCTCGTCGGCCGAGGCCATCGCGGCGCCGTCGCAGAAGCCGAGCACGCCGGCCGGCAGGCCCGGCACGTTGTGCATCGCGAACACCGCGTCGCAGGGAAACTGCTCGAACAGCCCGTCGTCGAGCATCCGCTTCGCGCCGCCGAGCCCTTCCTCGGCCGGCTGGAAAATCAGGTTAAGCGTGCCGTGGAAACGCTCGCGCTGCGCGAGGCAGCGCGCGGCGGCCAGCAGCATCGCCGTGTGGCCGTCGTGGCCGCATGCGTGCATCACGCCTTCGTGGCGGCTCGCGTGCGGCAGCCCGGTCGTCTCGACGATCGGCAGCGCGTCCATGTCCGCGCGCAGCCCGAGCCGCTTGCCGGCGCCGCGCGCCAGCGTGCCGACCACGCCCGTGCCGCCGAGGCCGCGTGTGACCCGATAACCCCATGTTGTCAGGCATTCGGCGACCAGATCGCTGGTCGCATGCTCCTGGAAGCCGAGTTCCGGATGCGCGTGCAGCCGGCGCCGCAGCGCGATCATGTCGGCCTCGATCGCCGCCATTTCAGGTGGAATGCGTGCTGGATTCAACCCCGATACTCCTCGATGCCGTTTCGTCGCCGATCGCCGGAATGGCGGATCGTGGCGGGATCGTATGCAGCGAAAATCCCGGCGAACAGCCCCGGTTTCGTTATGATGACAACATTTGGTTGTCAGGTATCGCACCATGAAACTGCATCAGTTGCAGGCGCTCGTCGCGAGCGCCGAGGCCGGAAGCATCCGCGGCGCGGCCCGCACGCTCGGGCTGTCGCAGGCGGCCGTCACGCGCGCGCTGCGCGAACTGGAGGCCGGCGAGCGGCTGCCGCTGCTCGTGCGCGCACCGGAGGGCATCGGCTTCACCGCATATGGAAAGGCGCTGCTGACGCACGCGAAGCTCGTGCTCAAGCAGCTCGAACACGCGCACGACGATCTCGCGCAGATGCGCGGCCGCATCGAAGGGCGGCTGAGCGTCGGCGTCACGCCGTGGCTGACGCTGACCTTCCTCGCGGAAACGGTGCTGCGCTTTCGCGAGCGGATGCCCGACGTGCGGCTCGAACTCTACGAGGCGCTGATGGCCGTCGCGCAGCCGCTGCTGCGCGACGGCAGCATGGATTTCGCGCTCGGCCACGTGCAGCCGGGCAGCAGCGCGCAGGAATTCGCGTTCGAGCCGATGCTGCGCTACGACACGTCGGTGATGGTGCGCGCCGGCCATCCGCGCGAGCGCGCACGGTCGATCCACGATCTGCTCGACGACGACTGGGTGCTGAATTCGACGGCCGACGGCCAGAGCGCGCTCGTCGACTACCTGTTCACGCGCCACGGCGCGCAGCTCGACGAGCGGCGCATCGTGCGCGCGCAGTCGGTGTCGATGCTGCAGACGATGCTCGAACAGGCCGACATGTGCACGTGGTGCCCGACGATCCTGGCCGCGGTGCCGACGTTCGGCGAGCGGATGCGGGCGCTGTCGCTGAAGGAGACCTTCGAGCCGCGCGAGCTCGGCATCGTCACGCGGCGCAGCAGTACGCTGAGCGATGCGGCGCGCTGCTTCATCGACTGCCTGCTGCAGGTGATCCGCCGGCATGCGCGCTCGGCGCGCAAGGAGGACCTTGCGCTGTTCAGGACGGTGTCGCTGTTGATCTGAGGCGGGGCGGACGCGCCACCGCGTCGCACCGCCCCGCTCGCCATCGCCGGACGGTCCTGCGTCAGATCTTCGCGGTCAGCGTGATCCCGACCGTGCGCGGATCGCCGTACAGCACCGGATACGCGCCATACGACGGCAGCAGTTCGAGCTTCTTGTAGACCTTGTTGGTCAGGTTCGTCACATAGCCGGTCACGATGTACTTCTGGTTCGGCGTCGTGTAGGACACGTGCGCGTTCAGCACCGTATAGCCGCCCTGCCAGAGCTGCGGGAAGGTCTGCCGCGTCGCGCTGAAGTATTCGCGGCTGCGGTAGTTGACGTCGCCGCCGGCCGTCAGCGTGCCGAACGACACCGGCACGCGATAATCGAAGCCCGCGTTGATGGTCGTATGCGGCGACCGCGCGAACGAGTTGCCGACCGCGGTCGGCACATAGCGGAACTCGGTGTAGCGCGTGTTCAGCATCCCGAGGTTCGCGAACAGGTACAGGCTGTTGATCGGCTGCGCCTTCAGTTCGAGCTCGAAGCCGTCCGCGCGCCCCTGCCCCGCGTTCGACAGCGTCGACACCGGCGGCCCGCCGAACGGGTTCGGCGCGAGCGCGAAGACCTGGATGTCGCGGTAGTCGTAGTGGAACACGCTCGCATTGACGATCAGCCGCTTGTCGAACCACTCGCTCTTGATCCCTACTTCGTAGTCGGTCAGGTATTCCGGCGACACGGTCGACACCGTGCTCTGCGTATACGCATTGCCGTTATAGCCGCCCGAGCGGAAACCGCGCGCATAGCGGAAATACGCGCGCACGTTGCTGGCCAGCGCGTATTCGGGCGTGAAGTCCCAGGTCGGCGCGCGCCACGTGTTCGTCTGGTTCTGCCGCGCGCTGACCGCGAGCGGCGACGACACCGACGACGGCGACCACCAGCTGTTCGGATCGCTGAACGTCACGTTGCCGGTACCCTGCAGCCCGGTCAGGTTGATGTTCTTGCGCTCGATCGTGTAGCGCAGCCCGGCCGTCACGTTGAAACGGTCGGTGAAGCGGTACTTGACGCTGCCGAAGACCGCCGCACTCTGCGTATGCTGCGTGAGATCGGTCAGGTGATAGTACGCCGGTGACGGCGAGCCGGGCAGCCCGCCGCCCGCGCCCTGCTCCGCGAGTTGCTCGGTGAACAGGTGCGTGCCGACGAGCCAGCTCAGCCGATCGTTCTGCGGCGATTCGAGACGGAACTCCTGCGAGAACTGGCGGGTCGACAGCCGGTCGTGCGTACGCGCAGCGTCGAACGGCGAATAGTCCTCGTCGTCCTGGTACCAGCGATGCAGCCCTTCGAACGCGGTGATCGAGGTCAGCGTCACGGCCGGATTGATGCGCCAGTGCGCGGTCAGCGACGTACCCCAGGTCGAGATGTGATCGCTCGACGGCGCGTTGAGCGACACCGTATACGGATCGCTCGACCCGACGAAGCCGAACTGGTTCGCGCCGCCCGGCCCCGCGCCTTCCGCATGCCATGCGTTGCCGCCGCCCGTATAGTTGCGCCCGTGGATGTTGAACAGGAAGTCGGTATCCGACGTCGGCACGGCCAGCACCTGGAAACGCACCGCGTTGTCGTGGAAGCCGCCGAAGCGGCCCTGCTGCACGGTGTTCGTATAGAAGCTGTCTGCATTCTCGTGATACACCGACACGCGCGCCGCGAGCACGTCGTTGTTGCCGATCGGCCCGCCGATCGCGGCTTCCGCGAGGCGGCTGTTGTACTGGCCGATGCCGAGCTTGCCGTAGCCGCTCACGTCGAACGTCGGTTTCTGCGACGTGATGCTGAGCGCGCCGCCGACGGTGTTCTTGCCCCACAGCGTGCCCTGCGGCCCGCGCAGCACTTCGATGCGGTCGAGGTCGAACAGCGGAAAGCCCTGCCCGAACACGCTGTTGATATACACGTCGTCGAAATAGACGCCGATCGGGCTCAGCGACAGGTCCGACGGATCGTTGCTGCCGACGCCGCGCAGGAACCAGCGCGGCCGCTCGCGGCCTTCGGTCGACTGGCCGGTGAAGTTCGGCACGTACTTCGTCACGTCGTTGACCACGCGCAGCTCGTTGTTCCTGATCGCGTCGCCGCCGATTGCGCTGACCGCAACCGGCACGTCCTGGATGCTCTCCTTGCGACGGCGCGCGGTCACCGTCACCGCGCCGAGGTTCGTTTCATGCGCGGTGGTCGCGCTCTTCTTCCGCGACGGCACGGAAGCCGCATCGGCGGCAGCCTGCTGCGCCGGGTTCGCGTCCGGCGTCCCCGCCGTCGTCGCGCCGTCTTCCGCCCATGCGGGCATCGATACGAAGCCGCCCGTCAGCAGTCCCCCCAGCGCGGTGACGATTACTTTTTTCCTGAACATCGATGAGTCATCCTGTTTGATCGGTTGAACGCATGTGCGTGCGCGACGCACCACGTCCGGTATTGCAATTCGGATGCCAGCATCGACGTGCCCACGGCACGGGGGTTTGCGCCGCACGCGCGACGCGCCGTTGCTGCCTGCGCATCTGTGAGGTGGTGTCGGGGTGCTTGCCACGCAACACTCGCGTGTCGCATCGCAAGGCGTCATCGCGCGTCCGCGGACAGCGGCAGCGCGGCATCGCGCCGCGCGCGCCGCAGCATGACCGCGCTGACGCCCACCACCGGCAGCCAGCACAGAAACGCCGACGGCAACCCGACCATCGGCGCGAGCGCGCTGCCGGCGAGCGGGCCGCAGAACGCGCCCGTCATCGACGCGAGGTTGTAGAGGCTCGATACCTGGCTCTTGTCGGCGGGATGACGGCCAAGGCGCTGCATGTTGACGAGATGCAGCAGCGACGAGCCCGCGCACAGCGCGGCCAGCCCCGCGCCGACGATCCACGCCTCGCGCGCGAGGCCGAGCGCGAGCAGTCCCGCGACGCCGCCCGCGACACTGAGTGCGTAGCAGCGCGCGTCGCCCCAGCGCGACGCGACGCGGCCGAGCCCGAACAACGCGACCACGGCGACGACGCCTTGCAGCGTCAGCAGCGCGACCGCCTGCGTCTGCGACAGACGCAGATGCTGGATCGCGAGCACGACCGTGTAGGTGCCGGCCAGCGAGCGCGTCGCGCTGTTCACGGCTTCGGTCGCGAGCTGTTCCCGCACGTCGCGATGGTTCGCGAGCGACAGCAGCGCGCGCAGGCCGCCCGTGCCGGGATGCGCGGCGCCCGACGCAGCGGTATCCGCGTCGCCGAGCAGCGCGCGGCTGAACAGCGCCATCCCTGCGAAACTCGCCGACGCTGCGCAGAACGTCGCGACCGGCCCGTGCGCGCCGATCAGCCCGCTCGCGAGCCACGGCCCCGTCATGCCGGTGCCGACTGACATCGCCGCGCGATACCAGCCGGCGCGCGCGACGCCGATCTGCGCGAGGCGCGCGAGAAACACACCGCCGATCGATACGATGCGAAACGGGATGCACAGTCCGATCAGCCATTGCGTAAGCGCGATCAGCGGCCATGCGCCGGTAAACGGCACGACGAGGTTCAGCAGCATCGGTCCGAGGCTCGCGGTGAAATACACGCGCCGCGCGCCGTAACGGGCGACGAGCAGGCCGGCCGGCAGCGTCATCAGCGCGATGCCGAGCGGTTCCATCGCCGCGATGATGCCGAGCTTCGCGCTGTCGACGCCGAGCTGCAACGCATAGAGCGTCGTCGCGAGCTGCGCCATGCTGATCGTCGTGCCGCTCGCGAGCGCGAGCAGCATGAAGCCGCCCGTGAAGCGCTCGCGCCGCCATGCGCCGGCGACGCGGTTCGCCGCGCTCACCGCGCCGCGTCGCGAGACAGCGCCGCGATGCCGTCGAACGCGCGCCGGTCGATCCATGCGCGCATGTCGAAATCGGCCGGCAGGAAATGCCAGTCGACGAGGAAGCGCTTGAAATCGTCGAGCGCGGCGATCGACGCGTCGTCGAGATCCGTGCGCAGGCGCCGATGCACGTCGGCGCCGTAGGCAAGCCGCAGCCAGTCGTGGCCCGAGCCCGTCTCTCGGCCCAGGTAGCCGAGCACTTCGTGTTCGTGGTCGCGCGCCCAGCCTTCGACGTCGGTCACGCGCGCGAGAAAGCGGCTGACGATGTCCGGATGCCGGTCGAGCGTCGACGCGTTGACGGTCAGCGGCCGCGGCGAGCCGTTGTTGATGCGGATTTGCGGATCCGGATGGAAGCCGATGTCGACGACCGGCTGCGCACCGATCAGATGCGCGGTTTCGAGGCCGAGCGAGCCCTTCACGTAGATCGCATCGACGTCGCCGCGCACCAGCGCGGCCGCCTCGGCCGCATAGAGCCGGCGGCTCGACAGGCTCGCGGGATGGCTGAACGCCGCCTCGCGGGTCGCCGGCGTCGGCACCGGTGCACGCAGGTTCGACGCGGGCACGTCGACCCATTCGACGTCGGCGGCGCCGAGCCCGTCGAGCGACAGCGCGCTGACGAAGCCGCGCAGCGCGGCCGCACGAAAGATGTCGATCCGCTCGCCGTCGCGGCGCGGCAGTCCGATACGCCGGCCGCGCAGGTCTCTCGGCCGCTTCAGCCCGGCTTCCGGCAGCGCGACGATCGCCTGCGCCTCGTCGACCCAGGTCAACGCGATCGCGCGCGTGTCCGCGCCGGCCGCGCGCGCCCACAGCGCGGGAATGCTGCCGCCCTGCCGGAACGCGTTGTCGAGCGAATGATCGATATGCGCGTGATGCAGCGTCGCGTGCTGGCTCTCCTGCAGCGCGCGCACGGTGATGCCGTCGCCGGCGAATTCGCTGTCGAGCCAGCCGAGATGCGCGGCGATGCCGAGCGGCGTCGGCACGGGACAGCGCGTGTACCAGATCGACTGGACCTTGTGTGAAGCCGTGGTGCTCATGAATGCGTTCGGTAAAGGAGTCGTGGAAAGCCGTATCAGCCGCGTGGCGCGGTCAGCACCGACAGTCGCGTGATGCCCGCATGCTCGATCGCGGCCATCAGCTTCGCGACCGTGCCGTACGGCACGTGCTCGTCCGCCTGCAGGTCGAGCGCGACGTCGGGCCGGCCCGCCTTCAGCGCCGCGAGCTCGGCCGGCACCGCGGCGAGCGCGACCGCGCGCTTGTCGAGATAGACGACGCCCTTGTCGTCGACGCTCACGGTGACGTTCGGCTTGCGATCGGCGGGCGCGGTCGCGACCGTGTTCGGCAGGTTCACGTGGACCGCGTTGTTCAGCAGCGGCGCGGTGACGATGAAGGCGACGAGCAGCACCAGCATCACGTCGACGAGCGGCGTGATGTTGATTTCGCTGAGCACGTCGTCGTTGTCGGAAGAGGACGAGAAAGCCATTATGCGAACGCCTCCTGACGGGTTTCGGTCGCGCGGCGCGCCGGCGCAGCCGCAGCGGCCGGCACGCGGAAGCCGGCCTTCTGCGCGAGCGTGACGAAGTCGGTCGCGAACGCGTCGAGATCGGCCGACGCGGCTTTCACGCGCCGCACGAAGAAGTTGTACGCGAGCACGGCCGGCACGGCGACCGCGATGCCGATGCCGGTCGCGACGAGCGCTTCGCCGATCGGCCCGGCAACCACGTCGATGCTCGCCGACGCGCTGTGCGTAATCGCGGTCAACGCATGGATGATGCCGAACACGGTGCCGAACAGCCCGACGAACGGCGCGGTGCTGCCGATCGACGCGAGCACCGCCAGCCCCGCTTCCTCGCGGCGGCGTGCGTGCTGGATCTGCTGGCGCAGATGGCGTTCGAGCAGGTCGTGGCGGTTCCAGCTGTGTTCGAGATCGTGCGCGCTGCCTTCGTCGGCGCGCCGCAGCACGTCGAAGCCGGTGGCCGCGAGCTCGCCCGCGGGGCTGTTCGCGCCGTCGAGCGCGGCCGCTTCCTGGAAGCTGTTCGCAGCCCGGAACGCCTTCGTGTAACGCCGGTTGCGCGCGCTCGCGCGCAGGCTCTGGATCGCCTTCACGACGATCAGCGTCCACGTGACGACGGAGAAGATGACGAGCAGCCAGAGCGCGCCCTGGACGATGAAAGTGGTCGAGATACCGTTCATGGTTTGCATTCCCTTGAAAATGTGACGAGCTGATCGGTGGGTCAGCCCAGCTTGAAATCGATCGGCACGTTGACCCAGCCGTCGACGGCCTCGTCGCCGCGTTTCGCGGGCACGAAGGTCCAGCGCCGGACGGCGGCAAGCGCCGCGTTGTCGAGCACGCGCCGGCCGCTGCTCGTCTTCACCTCGACCGAGTCGGGCGAGCCGTTCGCGAGCACGTGCACGCGCAGCACGACGCGCCCTTCCCAGCCCTGGTCCTGCGCGAACGCCGGATAGTCGGGCGCCGGGTTGCGCAGATAGGCCGCGTCGCCGATCGGCGCGGTTTCGCGGACGGGCGCGGCAGGCGTCGGCGCAGGCGCGGGCTCGGGTGTCGCCGGCGCCGCCGCCAGCGGCGTCGCGGCCGCGGATGGCGCTTCGTGCACCGGCTGCGGCGCGGCTGCCCGCGCCACCGGCGGGCGCGGCTGAGCCACGTGCGGCTTCGGCGTCGGCGCCTGCTTCGGCGGCTTCGGGGGCACGACCGGCGGCGGATGCGCAGCCTGCGGCAACGGCTCGGGCGGCCGCGTCAGTTCGACCGTCATCGGCAGCGGGCGCGGCGGCTGCACGGCCGGCGTGGCCGGCGCGCGTGCCGCCAGCAGCGCAACGCCCGCATGCAACGCGGCGACCGCGAGCGCCGCTGCGACCGCTTCGCGCCATCCGTTGTTCGATGCGCGCCGCGTGTCGGCCGGCGCGGGCGGCAGCGGCAACGGCGGTCGCGCCGCAAGCGGCGGCGCGGCGCGCACCGCCCGTGCCGCGTGTCGGCGCGCATGCAGCGCGCCGTACCGGACCGTGAGTCCTGTCATGTTCGACTCCTTGCAATGGCGCCTGGCGGCGCGCTACGCGACCCACGCGTGGCGATGCCGGTCGATCCGCGTGAACGGCTCCGGATCGATCCACGCGCGCGCGTCGAAATCCCGTTCGAGAAAGTCCCATTCGACGAGAAAATCCTTGAACGCGACCAGCCCGTCGATCGACGCCGGCGCAAGCCCCGTCTCCAGATGCCGGTGCACGTCCGCGCCGTACGCATAACGGACCCACTCGTCGGAGGCCCGCGTTTCGCGGCCGATATACGCGACCGTTTCGGCCGGATGCCGCGCGGCCCAGTCGCCCGCGCCGACCACGACCGACAGGAAGCGGCTCACGAGATCGGGGCGCGCGTCGATCAACGCGCGATCGACGGTCAGCGTGCGCGGCGTGCCGTTGCCGATCCGCACCAGCGGATCCGGGTGCGCGCCGAGATCGATCACGACCTGGGCGTCGATCAGGTGCACGGTTTCCAGCCCCGCCACGCCCTTCACGAACACCGCGTCGACTTCGCCGCGCATCAGCGCCGCGATTTCGAGCCCGTATTCGTGCGGTCCGCGCAGGAACGATGCGCGGCCCATGCGTGCATCGGGCGCGCGTTCGGGCAGGTCGACCCATTCCGCGTCGCCGTGGCCGAGCCCTTCCAGTTCGAGCGCGCTGAGAAAGCCTTTCAGCGCGGCCGCACGCCAGAAGTCGATGCTGATCGCGTGCCGCGGCAGGCCGAGCCGTCGCCCGCGCAGGTCGCGCGCGGTGCGGATGCCGCGCTCGGGCAGCGTGACGATCGCCTGGAATTCGTTGGTCCACGACAGGCCGATCACGCGCGTGTCCGCGCCGCGCGAACGCGCCCACAGCGCCGGAATGTTGCCGCCCTGGCGGAACGAGTGCGGCAGGCTGTGATCGAAGTGCGATTCACGCTTGTTCGCGTCGGTCGTCTCCTGCAACGAATGCAGTGCGATGCCGTCGGGTCCGAACTCCTCGTCGAACCAGCCGCGATGCACGGCGATGCCGAGCGCGGTCGGCACCGGGCAGCGCGTATACCAGAGTGCGTCGCAGGCGGTCGCCTGCGCTGCGTATGTCGTCATTGTGTTTGTCCCGATCGTTGAAACGCGGTGCGCATCGCGCCCGCTCATGCGCCGGCGACGCGCAGCGCCGCCTGCGTGCCGCGCGCGTTCAGCGCGCCGTCGACGAGCGGCAGCACTTCCTCGCCGACGCGATACGCCTCCTCCAGATGCGGATTGCTCGCGAGAATGAAGGTCGACACGCCGATGTCGACGTATTCCGCAAGCCGCTCGGCCACCTGCTCGTGGCTGCCGACGATCACGCAGCCCGGGCCGCCGCGGATCTGCGACATGCCGGCCCACAGGTTCGGTCCGACGATCAGGTCGTCGAAATGCTGCGTGTTGCCCTGGTGCAGCGCGAACTGGCGTTTCGCGCCGACCGATTCCGACGCGTCGCCGCGCCCGCCGAAGCCGTCGCGCGTCGACGCACTGACGGTCCCGAACATCTGCCGCAGCTCGGCCCACGCCTGCTCCTCGGTCTCGCGCGCGAGGATGTCGATGCGCATCCCGAAGCGCAGGTCGCGCTCGGCGTTCTGCCGGTCGAGCGCGCGACGCGCGGCGTCGATCACCTCCTTCTGCTTCGCGAGCGGTTCGCCCCAGCTCAGGTGCACGTCGCCGTGCTTCGCCGCGACCGCGAGCGCCGCGTCGCTCGCGCCGGCCAGATAGATGCGCGGCGGCTTCTGCCCGCTCAGCGGCGGCAGCAGGCCGCCCGCTTCGACGCGATAGAAGCGGCCGTCGTACGTGAACGGCGCGCCGGCCGACACGCCGCGCACGACGTCGAGGAATTCGTCGGTTCGCGCATAGCGGCTGTCGTGATCGATGAAGTCCCCGTAGGCGCGCTGGTCCGGCCCGCCGCCGCCGGTGACGACGTTCCACTCGACGCGCCCGCGGCTGACCCGCTGCAGGCTCGCGGCCATCTGCGCCGCATAGACCGGATGCACGAAATGCGGCTGCAACGCGATCAGCAGGCGCAGCCGGCGCGTCTCGCGCGCCAGCGCGGCCGCGACGACCCACGGCTCCTCGGTGAAGCGGAAGATCGGAATCAGCGCGCCGTGAAAGCCGGCGATGTCGGCCGCGCGCGCGACCTGCGACAGATAGTCGATATAGCCGAATGCATCGTCGTCGAGCTTCGGCGCGACGCGCGACGCGCGCTGGCGATTCCACTCGCCACGCGTATGCAGGTCATGTGCGCGCCTGCCGTCGCCGTGCATCGGCAGCCGCCACAGAAATTCAACAGCCATCGGGGTTCTCCTTGTCGGCCGGTTCGGATGCGTGCGGCACCGGCGTGCCGCGCGTGTTCGCCGCTGTTAAGCACGCGGTGTGCCAAGCGTCGTCGCACGGTGTGCGCCGGGTTGCCGTTCGGGGCGCGTGACGCCTTGCTCCATGCGGCTTTGCGCGGATCGTCCGAGATGCGGCGAACCCGGCGGCCCGCCCGTCGTCCGGCGTCGCGTCGCGCTGCTGCATACGCAGCGCCGGTGCTGCGCGTGCAACAGCCGTCCGCGCGACTGTTGCTGGCGCAACACCCGCGCTGCCGGAGCGCGCGACATCGCGCACCGGCATGCCGCGCCGCGCAGGCGATCGCGCGACGACGCAGCCGCTGGCCCGGAATTTGCAATGTCCTGATCGGCCCGCGCGTGCGACATCGTGCGCGGCGGCGCTTCGACCATGCATTGCCCAGAGAGGGAATCTCACACATGACAGACAGGCCCGATTCGTCATCGGACAAGCAGCAGACGTTCTGGTATGCCCGTTCGCCCGTGCCGACGCCGCTCGGCATCGCGGTGCATCTCGGCTGGCTCAACGGCGAGACGTCGGCCGACGGCGTCGCGATTCGCTCGCCGCGCGTCGAGACGCGACTCGACGTGTCGTCGATCAGCGATCACACACTTGCGCAATCGTTTCGCCAGGGCGGCAGCATCCCCGCGATGTGGGCGCGCTCGAACGCCGCGAACACGCGCGTGATCGGGCTGTCGTGGGTCGACGAGTCGCAGCTGATCCTCGCACGGCCCGAGTCCGGCATCCGCTCGGTGAAGGCGCTGCGCGGCCGCCGCGTCGCGATACCAAGCCGGCCCGACGACCGCATCGACATCTTTCGCGCGTCGGCGCTGCGCGGCATCGTCAATGCACTGAGCCTCGAAGGACTGACCACGCGCGACGTCGAACTGGTCGACGTACGCGCCCGCACGCTGCAGGCCGTGAGCCCGGCGCGCGCCGCCAGCCTGTTCGCATCGCCGCAGGGTTTCTCGAGCCGCGCGCTGTATGCGTCCGAAGCCGGCGCGCTGCTGCGCGGCGAAGTCGACGCGATCTACGTAAAAGGATCGACCGGCCTCGAGATCGCGCAACTGATCGGTGCGCACGTCGTGATCGACATCGGCTTCCATCCGGAGCGCGCGATCCGCAACAACAACGGTACGCCGCGCCCGCTGACCGTCAACGCGAACGTGCTCGCGAACCACCCGGACATCGTCGCCGGCTTCCTGAAGCTCGTCGTCGCGGCCGGCGACTGGGCGCGCACGCATCCGGACGAAACCGCGCACTACGTGGCCGGCGAAACCGCGGCGTCGATCGACTGGGTGCGCGCCGCATACGGCAACCAGCTTCACCAGCATCTCGGCGTCAATCTCGACGACGAATCGATCGCCGCGCTCGACGACTTCAAGACCTTCCTGCATGACTGGGGATTTCTCGAAGCGGACTTCGACGTCGCCGACTGGATCGATCCGCGCCCGCTCGCCGAGGTCTTGCAGCCGTCGCTGAAAAGGCGCGCGTGAGCGCCGCCCTTCCCGCCACTCATTCCGGACATCATGAAATACACGCTCTCCCTCGCCACGCCGCGCCGCCTGCTGCGCGCGCTGCTCGTCGCGCTGCCGATGGCCGCGACCTCGCTCGCCGCGCCGTCCGTGCGCGCCGACGACGCACCGAAGGTCGTGCGGATCGCCGTCGTCGCCTATTCGAGCGGCGGCAAGACGCAATACGCCGGCGCGTCCGCGCTGATCGACGCCGACAAGTCGCTCGAGAAGGCGCTCGCCGCGCGGCACGTGAAGCTGCAATGGGTGCCGGTGTCGACCGCCGCGGTCGGCACGCTCGTCAACGAGGCATTCACCAACGGCAGCATCGATTTCGCGGGCTACGGCGACCTGCCGTCGGTCGTCGTCAACGCGTCGGGCACGCATACGCGGCTGGTCGTGCCGGGCGGCGTCGGCAGCAACACGTATCTGGTCGTGCCGGCTGGCTCGACCGCGAAATCGATCGCCGACCTGAAGGGCAAGCGCATCGCGCTCAATCGCGGCCGACCGTGGGAAGTCACGTTCGGCAAGCTGCTCGCCGCGAACGGCCTGAAGCTGTCCGACTTCCGGATCTACAACCTCGATCCGCAGGCCGGCGCGGCGGCGGTCGCAGCCGGTCGCGTCGACGGGTTCTTCACGCTGTCCGACGCGTATTCGCTGGTCGACAGGAACGTCGGCAAGATCATCTGGTCGACCAAGACCGCGCCCGACGACTGGAAGATGCGCGCCGAGCTATGGGCGTCCGACGACTTCGTGCGGCGCTACCCCGACATCACGCAGCTCGTCGCAACCGCCTACGTGCGGGCCGCGCACTGGATCTCGCAGCCGCAGAACCGCGATGCGTACGTGAAGATCCTGAGCGCGTCGGGACAGCCGGAAAACGTCGTGCGGCGCGAGTACGCCGACGAAGCGACGCCGTGGAAGGAGCAATGGACGCCGCTGTTCACGCCCGCGCTGACCGACCACTACCGCGACGTGATCGCCTACAGCCGGCAGGCCGGGCTGACGTCGACGCCGGTCGACGTGAACGCGCTGCTCGCGCCGAGCTTCGTGTCGACCGCACTCAGGCAGCTCGGCCTCGACGGTTACTGGCGCGCCAACGCATCGCGCGTCGCGAGCCGCTGATGACGATGCACGCGCCCACCTCGAACGCCCCGCGCACGGTGCGCCCGCTCGCCGTCGCGCGGATCGGCGCGCAGGCGCTGTGGTGGGCGACGCCCGCCGCGTTCGCCGCGCTGTGGTGGCTCGCCAGCGCGCAGCGCTGGTTCCCGCCCCAACTCGTCGTGCCGCCCGAACGCATCGCATCGACGCTGCGCGTGCTGATCGAAACCGGCGAGCTGCGCGACAACCTGCTGATCACGCTGCACCGGCTCGCGCTCGGCTTCGCGATCGGCGCGACGAGCGGCGCCGCCTTCGGCATCCTGCTCGCATCGAGCCGGCTGTTCTCCGACTATCTGCGGCCGACCTTCGACCTGCTGCGTCAGGTGCCGACGCTCACGCTGATTCCGCTGCTGGTCCTGCTGATCGGTGTCGACGAGCCGCTGAAGCTCGTCGTCGTCGGCAAGGCGGTGTTCTTTCCGGTCGCGCTGGCCGCCTTCGCGGGCGTGCACGACACGCCGCGCGATCTCGTCGAAATGGCCCGCCACTACGGCGTCGGCCGCGTCGCGCTGCTGCGCGACGTGTTGCTGCCCGCCGCGCTGCCGCCGCTGCTCACGGGCATCCGGATCGCCCTCGCGCGCGCCTGGCTCGCGCTCGTCGCCGTCGAATTGCTGAGCGCGGACAGCGGAATCGGACAGATGATGGAACTCGCGCGGCAGATGCTGCGGCTCGACGTCGTGCTGGTCGACGTCGCGGTAATCGGGCTGATCGGCTTCGCGCTCGACCGCTCGATCGCACTCGTGCAACGGCATGCGCTGCGCTGGCAGGCGCCGGCGCGATGAATCACGCGTTATCCATTCAAGCGAGTTTCACGATGACCGCCCTCACCCGCCGAATTCCACTCGCCGCCTGGCGCCGCCGGTTGCGCGGCTGCGTCGTTCCCGCCGCGCTGGTCGCCGCATGGCAATTCGCATCGCACGGCGACGCGGCCCATCAGTACGCGTTCGTGCCGCTGCAGCAGGTCGGCAGCGCGCTGCTCGAACTCGCGCGCAGCGGCGAACTCGCGACCGATCTCGGCGCGAGCCTGCGACGCACGACGCTCGGGCTCGGCGTCGGTATCGCCGCCGGGCTCGCGCTCGGCGCGGCGATGGCGCGCTCGACGCTCGTGCGCAAGCTGTGCGAGCCGGCGTTCCAGGCGCTGCGCTACGTGCCGCTTCTCGGGCTGATTCCGCTGCTCAGCCTGTGGGCCGGCACCGGCGAATTCGCGAAGATCTTCATCGTCGCGCTCGCCGCGTTCTATCCGATGACGACGGCGAGCTTCGACGGCCTGAGCCGCGTCGATCCGCGCTATGTCGAACTCGCGCAGTCGTACCGGCTGACGCGCGTGGGCCTGTGGCGCGACGTGCTGCTTCCCGGCGCGCTGCCCGACCTGTTCACCGGGGTGCTGCAGGCCGTGCCGTTCGCGTGGATCACCGCGACGAGCAGCGAGCTGCTGTTCAACGCGGGGGCCGGTGTCGGCAACCTGATGCAGAACGCGCAGGCCGGCGCGCGCGCCGACGTGCTGCTCGTCTGCGTGCTCGGCGTGACCGCGCTGGCGGCCGGCATGAGCCTGCTGTGCGAGCGGATCGCGCAGCGCGCGATGCGCTGGCGCGATCACGCGTGACGGGTCACGCCTGGCGGCTGAGCCGCGTGTCGGCATCGCCGGCGTCGCGCGGCTTCAGGATGCCGAGCTGCGCGAGCCGCGCGCGCACGATGTTGCGCGACTGGTCGAGCAGGCGCGACATGCGCAGCTGGTTGTGTTCGCTGTAGTCGAACACGCAGCGATAGACCGTGTCCTCGATGTGCTGCCACAGGTTCGGCGCGCCGAGGTCGAGCAGTTCGATCACCGCATTGCGCAGCGCATCGGTCGCTTCCGCGACATCGCGCGCGCGACGCGGCGGCACCACCGCCGCGCCGCCTGCGCCGTCGGCGTCCGGTGCGAGCGACAGCGCGGAAAACTGCAGGTCGCCGACGTCGATCGCGCCACCCGCGCAAATCAGCACCGCGTGATGGATCACGTTCTCGAGTTCGCGGATATTGCCGGGCCACGCATGGGCGTGCAGCCGCGCGCGTGCGGCGTCGGTCAGCACGGGCGCCGCGACGCGCAGCCGCTTCGCATACGCATCGACGAAATGGTCGATCAGCGGCGCGATGTCGCCGGGCCGCTCGCGCAACGGCAGCAGACTCAGCTTCACGACGTTGAGGCGGTAATAGAGATCCTCGCGGAAATTGCCCGCGCGCACCGCCGCCTCGAGATTCACGTTGGTTGCTGCGACGAGCCGCACATCGATCTTCACGGTCTTGCGCGAGCCAACCGGCGTCACTTCGCGTTCCTGCAGCACGCGCAGCAGCTTCACCTGCGCGGACAGCGGCAGGTCGCCCACCTCGTCGAGAAACAGCGTGCCGCGATTCGCCGACTCGAACCAGCCCGGCTGGCTGTTGACCGCGCCGGTGAACGCCCCGCGCTCGTGACCGAACAGTTCGCTCTCGATCAGCGTTTCGGAGAACGCACCGCAGTTGACCGCGACGAACGGGCCGTCGCGCCGCTCGCTCAGCGAGTGCACGAGACGCGCGATCAGCTCCTTGCCGGTGCCGCTCTCGCCGGTGACGAGCACGGTGGCGTCGCTGGGCGCGACGAGATGGATGCGTTCGAGCAGGACGCGCGATTTGGGGTCGTCGAACGTCAGGGCCTTCGCACGAATCGTGATCGCGTGCGAAGTCGGGTCCGGCAAACTGAAGATGGCCATGGCACGACCGGCGTGATGAACGGGGAAGCCCGACGATAGCAAGACGCGCGCCGGGGACGAACCAATTCATCGAGCTATCGGTATGACGCAGGCCGGATTGCGTCGCGCATCCGGCCTGCGTGTCGCGTCAGGCGAGGCCCGTCATCTTCCACTGCTGCTCCAGTGCGCCCGGGCCGAATTCGCGCGACCCGCCGAGCGGCTCCGCGAGCGCCTGGAAATAGGCGGCTTCCTCGAGGATCAGGATGTACTTCGATACGTCGACGATCGACTTGCCCCAGAACGTCGCGCCGCCGTTCGCCTCGAGGATCGCCGGCACCTGCGGATCGCGGCGGATCGTGTCGACGATGAAGCGCGGCTCGCCGGGCCGGCGATCGATGTAGATCGGAATCTCGCGCGCCCGCGTATGGCGCGCGGCCGGCGCATAGCGGATCGGCAGCGCCCGGTGCGCGCTCGCCCAGGCGCCGAGATACGGGCCGTGCACGTGGATCACGACGTCGACTTCCGGCGCCTCGCGGAACACGTCCGCGTAGCGCGGCCCGTTGCCGCCCGCGCGCGCGTCGCCGTGCAACACGTCGCCGTCGAAGGTGACGACGACCGGCTGGATTTCCTGCGATGCCGCCCACGGGCTCGGCGCCGACAAGGCGACCACGAGATCCGTGCCCGGCACGCGCTGGAACGCCTGGAAGGTGTTGGTCGCGGACAGCGTGCGCGTGTCCTTCAGCACGCGCACGGCCTGCGCGAATTCGCGCGTCGCGCGCTCGACGAAGGCAACGAGTTCGCCGCTGTCGATGGTTGAGGTGACTGACATGGATGCGGATTCCTTTTTCGGTTGAACGAATCGTGCCGCCGGATGACGGCATGCCGCGAACGAATCAGCAGCAATCGTGCCAGCAGCGACGCATGCGTATCGAACGCGCGGCCAGCGCCATGCACGCGCGCACGTTGCGCAGCGAAGCGGACGATCCGCAGCCATTCGCTGCTGCGACAGCAACAGCGTGCGGCCTGCATTGCTGCACGCGACACAGTGCACGCATCGGTGGCGGCGAAGCCCATCGCACGACGCACGGCAATGACTGGACGCGACACGCTGGTTCGAATCTTGCGTTGCGCTCCATTCGCTTGTTGCGGCCCGCTTCACGACGGTCCGCGAATTCCGTACCGACTTTTCTCGATCCGATCGACATGACTCTCTTTCCCCTGCGCGGCAACGTCGCGCGCACGTTGCTGGTTTCCGCCCTGGCCGCTTCGTCCTTCGCATCGCTCGCCGCCCCCGCAGCCCGCGTACCGGCGCCCGATCCGCTGCAAGGCGACGGCCGCGTCTCCGCGTTCTATACGTGGGATCGCGACATTCCGGCCACGCCCGGCACACTGCTGCGCAGCGAACCGCTGCCCGCGACGCTCGGTCTCGCGAGCGCCGCGCGACAGTTGCGCATCCTGTATTCGTCGACCGACGGCATCGGCGGCCGCACGCCGATCGCGGTGTCCGGCGCGCTGTTCGTGCCGCACGGCACGCCGCCCGCCGGCGGCTGGCCGATCGTCGCGTGGGCACACGGCACGTTCGGGATGGCCGACATCTGCGCGCCGTCGTGGTTCGGACGCTCGTATCGCGACGTCCGTTACCTGAACGCATGGCTGCAACAGGGCTTCGCGGTCGTCGCGACCGATTACCAGGGGCTCGGCACGCCGGGCCCGAATCCGCAGCTCAACAACCGCTCGAACAGCTACACGCTGCTCGACAGCGTACGCGCGGTGCTGCGCGGCGTGCCGGACCTGGCCAACGAGATCGTGCTCGTCGGCCAGTCGCAGGGCGGCTCGGCCGTGTTCGCCGCCGCCGGCTATGCGCGCGACTACGCACCCGAACTCGCGGTGCGCGCCACCGTCGCGACCGGCACGATCTACAACGCGTCGCGCGACACGCTCGCGTCGCTGCCGAAGTTCGACACCGCGTATCGGCGCGACCCCGAGCGCGTCGACCCGACGCTGGCCTACCAGTTCTATTCGGTCCTGTCCGCGCAGCAGATCGATCCGGCGCTGCACGCGGACGAAGTGCTGACCGGGCATGCGCTGCCGCTTCTCGAACAGGCCCGCATCACCTGCCTCGCGTCGCTCGAGGACGACGCCGCGCTCGCCCGCCTCACGCACGCGAACACGGTAAAGCCCGGTGGCGACGCGCGCTTGCAGGCATGGTGGGACGCCTACCTGAAGTACCCGACGCTGAAGATCGATACGCCGGTGTTCATCGGCGCGGGCGCGGACGACGGACTCGCGCCGCTCGAACTCGCGCTCGCCAGCGACGCGTGCGCGGCCGGCACGACGGTCGAAGCGCACCTCTATGCAGGCCGCGATCACAACGGCACCGTCAACGCCTCGCTCGCCGATTCGATCCCGTTCGTGAAGCGCGTGCTCGCCGGCGAGAAAATCCGGCCGGTCTGCACGCCCGCGCCGCAACCACCGTCCGCATCGCAATAGCCGCGACGACGCCTTGCGCGAATCGCGCCTATGCGCGCCCACGCAAATGCTTTTCGGAATCCGTTATTGGATTGCGCCGTCGCGCGTTTTTATACTCGTCAGCACTCTCCACTCAAGAGTGCCAATCCAACTCGACAGCACAGGAACGACAGATGAGCCTACGCCCCTTGCATGACCGGGTCATCGTGAAGCGACTCGACCAGGAAACCACCACCGCGTCGGGCATCGTGATCCCCGACAGCGCCGCGGAAAAGCCCGACCAGGGCGAAGTGATCGCGGTCGGCCCCGGCCGCCGCGACACCGACGGCCAGCGCATCGCGCCCGACCTGAAGGTCGGCGAGCGCGTGCTGTTCGGCAAATATGCGGGCCAGTCGGTCAAGGTGGACGGTGCCGAACTCCTCGTGCTGCGCGAGGAAGACATCGTCGCCGTCGTCAATCAATAACGGAGCGCAATCATGGCAGCCAAGGAAATCGTCTTCAGCGACGTCGCGCGCGCAAAACTGACCGAAGGCGTGAACATTCTCGCCAACGCAGTGAAGGTCACGCTCGGTCCGAAGGGCCGCAACGTGGTGCTCGAACGCAGCTTCGGCGCGCCCGTCGTCACGAAGGACGGCGTGTCGGTCGCGAAGGAAATCGAACTCGCCGACAAGCTGCAGAACATCGGCGCGCAGCTCGTGAAGGAAGTCGCGTCGCGCACCAGCGATGCGGCCGGCGACGGCACGACGACGGCCACCGTGCTCGCGCAGGCGATCGTGCGCGAAGGCCAGAAGTACGTCGCGGCCGGGCTCAATCCGCTCGACCTGAAGCGCGGCATCGACAAGGCTGTCGCGTCGGCCGTCGACGAGCTGAAGAAGATCAGCAAGCCGACCACGACGAGCAAGGAAATCGCGCAGGTCGCGACGATCTCGGCGAACGGCGAGGAATCGATCGGCCAGCGCATCGCGGAAGCGATCGATCGCGTCGGCAAGGAAGGCGTGATCACCGTCGAGGACGGCAAGTCGCTCGCCGACGAGCTCGACGTCGTCGAAGGGCTGCAATTCGATCGCGGCTATCTGTCGCCGTACTTCATCAACAATCCCGACAAGCAGATCGCCGAGATCGAGAATCCGTACATCCTGCTGCACGACAAGAAGATCGCGAACATCCGCGACCTGCTGCCCGTGCTCGAACAGGTCGCGAAGTCGGGCCGGCCGCTGCTGATCATCGCTGAGGACGTCGAGGGCGAGGCGCTCGCGACGCTCGTCGTCAACAACATTCGCGGCATCCTGAAGACCGTCGCGGTCAAGGCGCCGGGCTTCGGCGACCGTCGCAAGGCGCTGCTCGAGGACATCGCGATCCTGACCGGCGGCCAGGTGATCGCGGAAGAAACCGGCCTGACGCTCGAGAAGGCGACCCTCGCCGAACTCGGCCAGGCGAAGCGCATCGAGGTCGGCAAGGAAAACACGACCGTGATCGACGGCGCGGGCGACGCGAAGAACATCGAGGCGCGCGTGAAGCAGATTCGCGTGCAGATCGAAGAAGCGACGTCGGACTACGACCGCGAGAAACTGCAGGAGCGCGTGGCGAAACTGGCCGGCGGCGTCGCGGTGATCAAGGTCGGCGGTGCGACCGAGGTCGAGGTCAAGGAAAAGAAGGACCGCGTCGACGACGCGCTGCATGCGACGCGCGCGGCCGTCGAGGAAGGCATCGTGCCGGGCGGCGGCGTCGCGCTGATCCGCGTGCGGCAGGCGATCCGCGAGCTGAAGGGCGCCAATGCCGATCAGGATGCGGGCATCAAGATCGTGCTGCGCGCGCTGGAGGAGCCGCTGCGCCAGATCGTCGCGAACGCGGGCGAGGAATCGAGCGTGGTCGTCGCGAAGGTCGCGGAAGGCTCGGGCAACTTCGGCTACAACGCGCAGACGGGCGAATACGGCGACCTCGTCGAATCGGGCGTGCTCGATCCGACCAAGGTCACGCGCACCGCGCTGCAAAACGCGGCATCGGTCGCCGGGCTGCTGCTGACGACCGACGCAACCGTGTTCGAAGCGCCGAAGGACGCAGCGCCGCCTGCCGCGCCGGGCGGCCCGGGCGCGGGCGGGCCGGGCTTCGATTTCTGATGCCTGCCCGGGTGGCCGCCCGAAGACCGGCGGCCACGCCTCGACGCAAAACGCGTGACAGAGCTGGTCGTCACGCGTTTTTTTTGCTCCGCGCGAACCGTCGTCAGAACATCTGGCGCAGGCCGATCGCCGCGCCGACGCTGTGGATCCTGCCGATCTGGTCGACCTTGCCCGTGAGCGGACCGGTCGCGCCCGGATAGTCGGCGGCAAACGCGCCGTTGCCGCGCGCGAAGTCGACCGTGCCGTACACCTCGGTGTGCTTCGACAGCGCATATTCGGCCAGCACGGTCGCCGAGTAGTTGATCCCCGCACCGAGCGTGCCGTCGAGCCGTTCCGCGTTGCGCGCGCGGCCGTAATAGCCGGCCACCGTGATCAGCAGCCCGCCTGACCCGCGTTGTCAATCAGCTCGGCGACACCTACACCTATCAATACGACGCCGCCGGCCGTCTCGTCGGCGAAATCGACTGGGGTGAGCGCGAGACTCGCTACGCGCGCGATGTGACTGGCAAGCTCCTTGCAAAGGCCCGCCCGATGGCGGTCAATGGCGCTACACCTACGACCTGTACAACCGAGTTGTCGAAATCGACGCCGGTGACGTCAAGCTCCTCTACCACCACGACGCAAATGGTCATCTCGTGTCGGCCACTTCGGTGAGCGGAGAAGCGACGCATATCACGAATTTCGCGTACGACAGTGGCGGCCGGCTCATTGCTGAGGACCAGAACGGCGAACTCCTGCGTCACATGTACGATGCGGAGGGAAGGCGTCTGATGCGTACAACGCCGCGACGCGAGACTGCCTATGCGTATGACGCTCTGGGAGCCTGCACTAAGGTTGCCGGTCTAGCGATCCATGGAGATGCCCTTGGACGCATGACCGGGGGCAATTCGGCGACGTCCTCTCACGGCAGGACTACGACCCCGCCGGCCGGTTTCAGCGCCAAGCTGCAGGGCCGCGTGCCGCGTTCGAAGCTCTGCAAACCGATTCTGTGCGCGCCATCGAGCAATTGACCCGCCACATCTATGAATACGATCAAGCGGGCCAACTGGAGCTCGTGCAAACGGACATCGATTCGCTTCAGATCAAGCACGACGAACGCGGGCAGGTTGTGTCCGCAACGAACCTCCTTCACCCGCCCGAGCATTTCCGTTACGACGCGGCGATGAACATTGCGGCGCATGGCCACCAAGGCGCCGTGGATGCTCATATGTATCGGCTAGGCGGCCTGCCAGAGCAAGTCGGGCACATCAGGTACCGTTATGACAAGCGTGGGCGGACAATTGAGAAAACTGTCGCCCGCCCGGGATTCAGGCCATAGACGTGGCTGTACAGCCGGGACGGTCTGAATCGTCTCGTTAAGGTCGTAACGCCAGAGCGAGGCGTCTGGTCATATGGCTATGATGCGTTCGACCGGCGCGTCAAGAAGCGACGTATCGGAGAAAAGCAAGCTATAAGGTTCCTTTGGGATGGCGCCACGCTCGCAGAACGGTGGGTCGAGATGCGAGACGGGACGACTGGCCAATGTGTCACCTGGCACATCGAACCCGGCAGTTATCTGCCGCTGGCGCAAGAGACCGACGGCGGCCTCTACCCGATTGTGGCTGATCAGATCGGGCTGCCGAGGGCCGTGTTTGATTCGACCGGCAAGGCTGTTTGGACAGGCGCCTATTCGCTGTGGGGCAAAATGCTCCCGCCTCGGCAAGCGGCAAACGAACCGATAAGCGCCATCGTCGACGCGACGCATCGATTCCAGGGGCAGTGGGCAGACGACGAGACTGGCGTGAGCTACAACCTCCATCGATACTATGATCCCGACACTGGACAATACCTGAGCAGCGATCCGATCGGACTCGAACGCGGTAGCAGATGCGTGGGAAAAGTCCGATCAATGCGTGCCGAACTGCAACGAATAGGTCGAGAAGTTTTTTTAGGCAACAACGACTAGGTTATAGGCGAGGTCAAAATGAGCGTGTTTCCTGGATTTGCGCAGGAGATTGCCGACGCGGCGCGAGTGACTTATCGTGCCCTTCTCGCGGCACATCCCGACGAACATTTTTATGCTTTTGCTCTCTACACCGACAGTGGCGCAATGACCGTCGTGCCAGCCGCCAATACTGAGGAAGGGTTGAAGCGGGTCCGCGAACAGATGGAAATCGGGGACGACGAAGATGCTCCGGAGTTCAAGTGGGCGACAGGCGAATGGGCGTATGAAGCAGCCGAGTCGGACTCGTTCAATCCCTTATGCAAAAGGTTGGCCGACACGGTACTTGCTCCGAACTTTCCGGAAGCGAAGTTTCACGTCTTTTTTGAAGACCTCCAGAGCGACATGATCGAGGCGCTGCGACTTCTCGATCAGGAAGGACTGTTCGGCACCGGTGCGGAGCGCGAGAAAATCACGCTGTTCGTCACGATCAGTGATGACGACGGATCCGTGGATCTAGAGAACAAATCGGCCAAGGTATTGAACCCGCCTTCCGTGTTCGATCGTTTCATCAAGCGCTACGATTAGCAGCGGAAATACCCGTCAGAGACACCGGCCGCGGATTGGGACTTGACAAGATCACAATGCCTAGGATGACTTACTGTCCAGTAGGCTGCACAAGTTCGTCGATGCCGTTGTACGCCCAGCCGTCCTGCCAGTAGTCGCCGACGGTCATCGGATCGAAGATGTCGCCTATCGTGTCGTACAGCGGCGCGTACTGGTTGCCGAACGTCAGCGTGCCGTAGCGGCCCTTCGACAACCCGACATACGCTTGCCGGCTGAACAGCGTGTTCGCGACGTGCAGCTTGCCGTCGCCGGCCTCGAAGCCGTTCTCGAGGCGAAAAATCGCAGACAGCCCGCCGCCGAGATCCTCGCTGCCTCGCAGCCCCCAGCGGCTGTGCGTTTACGGCCCGACCGTCATGCCGATCATGTCCTTGCCGTCCGGCCCCGCATTGGTCTGGTAGCGAATCGCCGTATCGACGAGGCCGTACAGCGTGACGGAACTCTGCGCGCATGCGGATGATGCGGCAACGGTGGAAATCGCGCCGGTCCCGGCGCAAATGACGATGCGTCTCACGAAAGGTCTCCCCTGAGCCATTGATTTTGTAAGCACTACGAGCGCCCGCATGCGCGTGGCCCGATGCTGCGGTCGGGAGCATAATCGGTCGCTTCTCCGGAACCTATTGCCCGGTCTGGATTGGACCTTTCTAGCCTCGTCAACAATGGCGCCATCCGTGCGCCGGGGCGATGGACTCGCCCGTCCTCGGTTAAGATGAACATCCGTTCCGTCTCGCCGAGCGCCCCCATGCCCGCCTACCTCGCCACCCTGCTCCCGCTCGCCGGCGTCCTGCTGCTGAGCGTCGCCAGCCCCGGCCCGAACTTCGTGATCGTCACGTCGACCGCCGTCGCATCGCGACGCGCGGGCGTGATGACGAGCATCGGCCTCGCCGCCGCCTCCGGCACCTGGGCGGCGATCGCGATCGCCGGGCTGAGCCTGCTCGTGACCCACGTCGCGTGGGTGCATACCGCGCTGCGGCTCGCGGGCGCCGCCTACCTGATCTGGCTCGGCGCGAAGATGATCCTGACCGCGCGCCGGCCGCTCGCCGTGTCGACCGAGACCGCCGGCTCCGACTGGCGCGCGGCGAAGAAAGGCTATGTGGTCAGCATGACGAATCCGAAGGCCGTCGCGTTCTATGGCAGCGTCTTCGCGCTGATGGTGCCGGCCGATGCGCCGATGTGGTTCGCACCCGCCGTCGTCGCGATCGCCGTCGGCATCTCGGCCGCGTGGTATGGCGCGATGGCGATGCTCGCGTCGCATCCGGCGGTGCGCGGCCTGCTGATCCGGCGCAAGGCCGTGCTCGATACGACGGCCGGCCTGCTGTTGATGGGCCTCGGCGGAAAGATGCTGGCAGGACGGTGAGCGCCCGGCGTCGCTGCGCCGCTCGGGCGGATGCTTATCTGAAATCGTGCTGACGCGCGCGCACCGGCAAATCTATACTGGCAGCCACGCTCCCCACCACGGATCCGGCATGGACTGGCCCACCCCGTTCAGCGGTTCGAAGATCGCGCTGTTCAAGGATCGCGAGATCCTCGTCTATCGGCGCGACGACAAGCCCGACATCCCGTTTCCCGGTCGGTGGGATCTGCCCGGCGGCGGCAGGGAAGGCGGCGAGACGCCGACCGACTGCGTGCTGCGCGAACTGCATGAGGAATTCGGCATCACGATCCCGACCGACCGGATCCGCTGGTCGAAGGTCTATCCGTCGACCCGGCCGAACGGCCTGCCGCAGTGGTTCTTCGCCGGCTGGCTGAGCGCCATGGACATCGCCGCGATCCGCTTCGGCGACGAAGGCCAGGAATGGACGCTGATGCCTGTCGACGCATACCTGCGCCTGCCCGACGCGATCGAACACTTGCAGGCGCGCGTAAGCGAATATCTGCGCGCCTGACTTCACAGGACAAAAAAGCCGCTTGCGCGCCGACGCACGCAAGCGGCCTGACGCTGTCGCGCGCTCAACGCCGCGTCGCCAGCCTCCGCACCACACGCACCAGCGCATCGACCTCGTCGCAGGTGTTGTAGAACGCAAGCGACGGCCGCACCGTCGCCTCGAGCCCGAAGCGCCTCAGGATCGGCTGCGCGCAGTGATGCCCCGAGCGCACCGCGATTCCTTCTTCGTTCAGCGCCTGCCCGACCTCTTCGGTCTCGTAGCCCTTCAGTACGAACGACAGCACGCTCGCCTTGTCGCGCGCGGTGCCGATCAGCCGCACGCCCGGCACCGGCGCGAGCACGCTCGTCGCATACGCGAGCAGGTCGTGCTCGTAGCGCGCGATGTTCTCGATGCCGACCCGGCTCACGTAGTCGAGCGCCGCGCCGAGCCCGACCGCATCGGCGATGTTGCCGGTGCCGGCCTCGAAGCGGTTCGGCGGCGGCTGGAACACCGTGCGCTCGAACGTCACGTCCGCGATCATGTTGCCGCCGCCCTGCCACGGCGGCATGTCGTCGAGGATCGAGCGCTTGCCGTACACGACGCCGATGCCGGTCGGACCGTAGATCTTGTGTCCGGAGAACACGAAGAAATCCGCATCGAGCGCCTGCACGTCCACCCGCATGTGCGAGATCGACTGCGCGCCGTCGACGAGCGCCTTCGCGCCCGCGCGATGCGCAAGCTCGACGATCTCCTTGACCGGCACGACCGTGCCGAGCGCATTCGACACCTGCGTGACCGACACGATCTTCGTGCGATCGTTGAGCAGCTTCCGGTATTCGTCGAGCAGCACCTGCCCCGAATCGTCGACCGGAATCACGCGCAGCTTCGCGCCCTTGAGCGCGGCAAGCTGCTGCCACGGCACGATGTTCGCGTGATGCTCGAGATGCGACACGACGATCTCGTCGCCCTCGCCGACGTTCTGCACACCCCACGTCTTCGCGATCAGGTTGATCGCTTCGGTCGTGCCGCGCACGAACACGATCTCGTCCGGCGACGCCGCGCCGATGAAACGCCGCACGGTTTCCCGCGCCTGTTCGTACGCATCGGTCGCGCGGCCCGCCAGCGCGTGCGCGGCGCGGTGGATGTTCGAGTTCTCGTGCGCGTAGAAATACGCGAGCCGGTCGATCACGGCTTGCGGCTTGTGCGTGGTCGCCGCGTTGTCGAACCAGACGAGCTGCTTGCCGTTCACGCGCTCCTGGAGAATCGGGAAATCGCGGCGGATCGCGTTCACGTCGAACGGCGGATGCGCGCCGCCGGCCAGCGCATGCGGTTCGGCCGCGCGCGCATCGTCGACGAAGTAGCGCGGCACGTCGGTGCCCGGCGCGCGCGATGCGCCCGGCGCCGGCGTGTCGCGACGCAGCGCGAGCAGTTCGCGCAGCGCGTCGTCGCCCGGCAGGCCGAACGCTTCCGGCGACGCGAGGCCGTTCGACGGCACGACGATGTCCTGCGGCGTCGCGTGCCAGTCCTGCAATGCACCGTCGGTGAAGTAGTACGGCGAAGCAGGCGACGCCCGTCTGTCAGCCTGTTCCGCTGCCGCCGCATGCGCCTGCGGCACGCCGAGCGCCGTGCCGCCGACACGCGGTTCGAGCGCGGGCGCGATCGACACGACGTTGTCGGGCAGCCCGTTCTGCGCAGCCGCATGCGGCGCCAGCGCCGGCACGCGATTGCCGAGCGACAGCACGTGCGTCGGCGCGGACGGCGCCAGGTTCGCGCCGGCCGCCTTGCCCTGCGGCAACGCAAGGCCCGGCACGCCGGTGCCCGTGCCGCCCGATCCTGCGAGCGGCGAGCCGGCCGGCGCCGGATTGCTCGTCGAAGCGAGGATCGGCGCGGCGGCGGGCAGCGCCGACGGCACGCCGCCGACCGCGCCGCTGCCGGCCGACAGGCCGGGCGCCGTCGCATGGCCCGGTGGCGTCGACAAGAATTCGGCCGCGAGCCGCGCGAGCGTCGCGGGGTCGGGCAGCCCGGCCGGCAGCGGCGCGTGCGGCAGCGCGAGTGCGTCGCTGCCCGGCACGCCGGGATTAACGGTAGGTGTCGGGATAGTCATGGTACTTGCCGATTTCGACGTCATCGAGGACAGCCAGCGCATCCGGCGAATGGACCGCGAGCGAGCAGTACAACGAGATCAGGTACGACGCGATCGCCTGGTTGTTGATCCCCATGAAGCGCACCGACAGCCCCGGGCCCTGCTCGCCCGCGACGCCCGGCTGGTAGAGGCCGACGACGCCCTGCCGCTTGTCGCCGACGCGCAGCAGCAGGATCTTGCTCTTGCCGTCCGCGACCGGCACCTTGTCCGACGGAATCAGCGGAATGCCGCGCCACGTGAGGAACTGCGAGCCGAACAGGCTGACCGTCGGCGGCGGCACGCCGCGCCGCGTGCATTCGCGGCCGAACGCGGCGATCGCGAGCGGATGCGCGAGGAAGAACGCGGGTTCCTTCCACACCCTGGTCAACAGTTCGTCGAGATCGTCCGGCGTCGGCGCGCCCGTCAGCGGGAAGATCCGCTGTTCGTCGGTCACGTTCGCGAGCAATCCGTAGTCCGGATTATTGATCAGCTGGCTTTCCTGCAGCTCCTTGATCGTCTCGATCGTCAGGCGCAGCTGCTCCTTGATCTGGTCGTGCGGGCTGCTGTAGAGATCGGAGATGCGCGTATGCACGTCGAGCACCGTGCTGACCGCGTTCAGGAAATACTCGCGCGGCTGCTCCTCGTACGGCACGAACGTCCGCGGCAGCACGCTCTCGTCCTCGAGCTGCGTGCAGGCGGCGCGGACCGCTTCCGGGTTCTTCACCTGGTTCAGGCGATAGATGCCCGCCTCGACCGGCACCCATTGCAGCAGGTGGGTCAGCCAGCGCGGCGTGATGGTGGAAAGCTGCGGGACGGTCTTGGTAGCGTTCGCTAGTTGGCGGGCGGCGTGATCGCTCAGCGCGGCCGTGCCGCTTGCAACGGTCGACATGTGTGGCTCCGGGTTCTTTAGATGAAAAACGGGATTGCTTATGACGCGGGGTGATTATCGGAAGCGTACGCATGCCGGCTCAACATGCTATAGCCGTCACGCGGCACCACCGATGGCGGAAAGAAACGGAACGGACGCGGCCGGTCAGGGCACGAGCGCGTCGGACGGGCTGCTCAGCAGCGACGACAACGACACGTCGAACGCGCGCGCGATCTTGTGTGCGGTGACGATCGACGCGATCGCCTCGCCGCGCTCGATCTCGCCGACGTACGAACGGTTCAGCCCCGCATGCTCGGCAAGCTGCTCCTGCGACCACGTGCGCGCCTCTCGCAGCCGCCGCACGGTGGATCCGAAGTGCTGGATCAGGTCGCTCATGACGCCACCCGTGCGATCGCGGTCGTCTCGACCGCCGCGCGCGGCGTCGCGCTCGCGTCGCTGCGCAGCACCGCCTGCGTGACGTTCGCGCCGGCCGGCACGTCCTGCGTGAGCCACACGTTGCCGCCGATCACCGCGCCGCGCCCGATCGTCACGCGGCCGAGGATCGTCGCGCCCGCGTAGATCACGACGTCGTCCTCGACGATCGGATGGCGCGCGAGCCCCTTCTCCAGGTGGCCGGCCGCGTCGCGCGGGAAGCGCTTCGCGCCGAGCGTGACGGCCTGGTATACGCGCACGCGCTCGCCGATGATCGCCGTCTCGCCGATCACGACGCCGGTGCCATGGTCGATGAAGAAGCCGCCGCCGATGCGCGCGCCCGGATGGATGTCGATGCCCGTCTCCGCATGCGCCTGCTCGGCGATGATCCGCGCGAGCAGCGGCAGGCCGAGCCGATAGAGTTCGTGCGCGAGCCGGTGATGGATCATCGCGAGGATGCCCGGATAGCACAGCAGCACTTCGTCGACGCTGCCGGCCGCCGGATCGCCATGAAACGCCGCCAGCACGTCGCTGTCGAGCAGCCGGCGGATCTCGGGCAGGCGCTCGGCGAATGCCTGCACGGCGGCCGACGCCGGCTCGTCGATCGACGGGTCGCTGTTGCGCTGGCGCGCCGCGTAGCGCAGTTCCAGCGTCACCTGTGCGAGCAGTGCGTTCAGCGCCGCGTCGAGCGCGTGCGCCACATAGAAGTTCTCGCTTTCCTGACGCAGGTCGGGCGGCCCGAGACGCATCGGGAACAGCACGCCCTTCAACGCGCCGACGATCTGCGCGAGCGCCTCGCGCGCCGGCAGGTCGCGTCCGCCCGGTTCGAGCGAGCGCCGCTGCTTCTCGCGCCATGCGCGGCGCACGCTCTGCAGCGACTGGACGATGTCGTCGATTTCGAATGCGGCCATGATCCCCTCTCCCCGTATCGCCGCGTGTCAGTCCTGCACCCACGGCAGGCCGTGAAAACGCCAGCCGTTGCGGCCGCCGCGGTGCTGTCCGTCGTCCAGGTCGCCCTCGAAGCCTTCGAGCACGTTGAATACCTGCGTGAAACCGGCCTTGGTCGCGGCCTCGGCCGCCTGCGCGGAGCGGTTGCCGCTGCGGCACAGCAACAGCACCACGGCGTCCTTGCCGGTCTTCGCTTCCAGTTCGCGCACGAAACGCGGATTGCGCGTCAGGCTCGTGCCGGTGGCCCACGCGACGTGCAGCGACGCCGGCACGTGGCCGACGAATTTCCGTTCTTCCGCGGTGCGCACGTCGACCAGCAGCGCGTCGCCGGCCGAGAACAGCGCCCAGGCGACTTCCGGCGCGACGCCGCCCGCATAGGGCGTGCCGGCCGATGCGGCGGCCGCGCGGGCGTCTTCGAGCGCCTGCTGCGCGACGGTTCGTTCTTCCAATGCATGCGTCATGACGCTTCCTTGTCCTTGCAGATTCGTACGATCAAAAAGGCTGGGAGTGCGGCCGGTGCAGCTTGCGTGCTGTCTATAGCCGTCAGCGTCACTATGCGAGTGCGTGTCGGGAAGCAGAACCAATAAAAATTCATTTCCTAATCAGCGCCGGGTGAATTGCAATGGCGCAGATATGCGATCGACGCGGGCGCACGGGCACGCGCCGGAAATGCATAGCGATGGCGGTGCGATGCGACATGCGCCATCGCACGAGGAAGGGTCTTGAAAGAATCGTCGACGGGAATTCAGCGTCGCAGAACGCGAATCGCTGGGGAATCCAGACTCGAACGCGATGCCGGAACAGCATCGCGTGCGCTCGTCACGGAGCCGGCTGCGGCCTGCCCGCGACGAGAACGCAACGCCCGAAGCCTGTCAGCCGCGCCTCACAGATGCTCGACCTGCAGAATCGCATCGGCAAACGCCTGCGGCGCCTCCTGCGGCAGGTTGTGCCCGATGCCGCCGGCGATCGTCCGATGCTGGTACTTGCCGGTGAACTTCTTCGCATAGGCGGCCGGTTCCGGGTGCGGCGCACCGTTCGCGTCGCCTTCCATCGTGATCGTCGGCACCGTGATCGCGGGCCCGGCCGCGAGGCGTCGTTCGAGGTCGTCGTATTGCGCTTCGCCGTTCGCGAGGCCGAGGCGCCAGCGATAGTTGTGGATCACCACGGCAACATGATCCGGATTCCGGAACGATGCCGCACTGCGTGCAAACGTCGCATCGTCGAACTGCCATTTCGGCGACGCAAGCTGCCAGATCAGCTTGTTGAACGCATCGCGATTCGCCGCATAGCCCTGCGCGCCGCGCTCGGTCGTGAAGTAGAACTGATACCACCACTGGAATTCGGCCTGCGGCGGCAGCGGCTTGCGGTTCGCTTCCTGGCTGCCGATCAGGTAGCCGCTCACCGATACCAGCGCCTTCACGCGCTGCGGCCAGATCGCCGCGATGATGTCGGCCGTGCGCGCCCCCCAGTCGTAGCCGCCGAACACCGCGCGGTCGATCTTCAGTGCATCCATCAGCGCGACGATGTCGACCGCCGTGACCGCCTGCTGGCCGTTGCGCACCGTGTCGGCCGAGCGGAACGTCGTCGAGCCGTAGCCGCGCAGATACGGCACGATCACGCGATAGCCGGCAGCCGCGAGCAGCGGCGCGACTTCGGCGTAGCTGTGAATGTCGTACGGCCAGCCATGCAGCAGGAACACGACCGGGCCGTTCCTCGGCCCGACGTCCGCATACCCGACGTTGAGCACACCCGCGTCGATCTGGTGGATCGTGTCGAACGACGCGCCGCCGGGAGCATGCTTCGTCGGCGATGCGTCGCCGGCCGATTGCGCGCGTGCGAGGTTGCCGAGGCCGAGGTCGGCGAGCGTCAGGCTCGCCAGCGTCGTACCGAGGATCAGGCGGCGTCGGGTGTTCACGGTTTCTGGCATGACTCGTTCTCCATGGTCGGTTGGTGAGGAACAGGCCCGCGGCACGTGCGAGCGTTCCGGCATCGCCGTTCGCGAAGCGGCGCATGACGCTGCGCTACCGTCGCGAACGCTTCAGCGCATTTATATCCGAACCGTCCGGATGCTTTGTATCTCAACGTATCCGGGTTCGTACACGACACAAGACGATTCAAAATCGTCGGAGAAACGGCGTATTGCGGCGCAATCGCGGTGCGACGGGCCGCCCGCGCGGGCCGCCTGTCGCGCGACGCTCAAAGCGCCTTCACGATCGCGCCGTCGACGCGAAGGTTCTGCCCGGTGATGTAGCCCGCGCCGTCGGACAGCAGGAACGCGACCGTCTGCGCGATTTCCTGCGTCTTGCCGAAACGGCCGGCCGGAATGCGCGCGACGATTTCCGGCGTCTCCGGCCAGCTGTCGATGAAGCCGGGCAGCACCGCGTTCATCCGGATGTTCTCGGCCGCATAGCGTTCCGCGTAAAGACGCGTCCACGCACTCAACGCCGCGCGCAGCACCGACGACACCGGCATCGGCTGCTCGGGCGCATCCGCCGCGAAACTCGAGATGTTGACCACCGCACCGCCGCCCTGCTTCTGGAAGACCGGCGTCACGCGACGCATCACGCGCACGACGTTCAGCAGGATCAGGTCGAGCCCTGCGTGCCAGTTGTCGTCGCTGATCGACAGCAGGTCGCCCTTCGGCGGGTGCCCGGTGTTGTTGACGACCGCGTCGATCCGGCCGTAGCGCGCGAGCGTCTGCTGCACCAGCCGCTCGATGTCGGCGTCCTCGGTCACCGAGCCCTGGATGCCGAACCCGCCCAGCTCCTCGCCGAGCGCGACCGCGCTGCCCGACGGCGACATCAGCGCGACGCGGTAGCCCGTCGCCGCCAGTTCGCGCGCGATCGCCGCGCCCATGCCCTTGCCCGCCGCCGTGATCAACGCCACTTTTTCTACAGTCATGATGCACTCCTCGCTCGAAACCCGCTGCCGCGCAACCGCCATTCGGCGCGCCGAGATGGTAATGTAGGCGCATCACATCGCCCTGTCGAACCAGTATTTCTGCGCCCTGACAATAGATTTTCTACAGTCTCACGATGCCGCTCCGCCCTTCCCGCCTGCCGCCCCTGAATGCGCTTCGCGCGTTCGAAGTATCCGCGCGGCACCTCAATTTCCGCGCCGCCGCCGACGAGATCGGCGTCACGCAGGGCGCGGTCGCACAGCAGGTGCGTCATCTGGAGGACGTGCTCGGGCTGAAACTGTTCGAACGCCTGCCGCGCGGGCTGGCGCTGACGCACGACGGCGCCGCGTATTTCTCCGACGTGCAGCGCGCGCTGAACGCAATCGCCGATGCGACCGACCGGCTCGTGAAGCGCCGCGCGACGCTGACGATCAGCACGACGCCGTCGTTCGCATCGAAGTGGCTGATCCCGCGCCTCGCGCAGTTCACCGATGCGCATCCCGGCTTCGATGTGCGCGTGATCGCCGATCACCAGCTCGCGACGTTTCGCCATGACGGCGTCGACCTTGCGATCCGCTACGGCAAGCCGCCGTTCGGCAAGCATCTCGCCGCGCACGCGCTGTTCCCGCTCGATGTGTGTGCGGTGTGCAGTCCGGCGTTGCTGGCCGAGCACGCGTCGCCGCGCGCGCTGGCCGGTCATGTGCTGCTGCACGATGCGCACGATCTGTGGCCGGCGTTTCTCGCAGCGTTGCCCGAGCCCGTCGATGTCGATCCGCACAAGGGGCTGCGCTTCAACCAGACGTCGCTCGCGATCGACGCGGCCGTCGCCGGGCAAGGCATCGCGCTCGCGACCGATCCGCTCGTCGAGCGCGATATTGCTGCGGGGCGGCTGTGCAAGCCGTTCGATTTCGCGTTTCCGCTGTCGGTGGGCTTCTATCTCGTGTATCCGGCCGAGCGGCGCGACGACGATGGGATTGCGGTAATGCGCGAGTGGATGATTCGGCAGGCGGTGACGGACGGGCGGCCGTGAGGTCCCGCATGCGATGACGGCGCGGCCGCTATCGGCTGAGCGCAATCAAACGTCGTCTCACGGCGCAACCCAGCGGCCTTCGTAGCCGTCGTCGCTCAGGTCGAACACGGCACGACGATGGCCGGCATGCGCGAGTTCGAGCCAGTCGATACGCGTCGCGGTGACGTGAATCACGCAGAAGTTGGCATAGCCGTCGTCTGTCGGCGCGCTGCCCTGGTTCGCCGCGAGATGCGCGTCGTCGGGCGAATCGATCGGCGTTCCCGGCGGCAGCGGTGCGCGATAGAGCAACAACGTATGCGGCCGGCTGGATTGCCAGAGCGCGCGCCGCTCGGCTTCGTCGTCGCAGATCGACGCGATGCCCTCGACGCGAATCTGCACGAGCGCATCGAGATCGACGCCGACCAGCGCGACGCGCGGATCGCGACGCAGCTCCGCGACTTTCTCCGACCGCACATCGGTGTGCAACGACAAGCGGCGCGTATCGCGGCACACCTGACGCAACACGACCGTGCGCACCTTCGGCGCGCCGTCGATGCCGAGCGTCGCCAGTTGCAGCATCGTGAACGGCGAGCGCGGTGCGCCGACGCCGGACTCGATGCAGGACCAGAGCCGGTCGTAGGTAGCGGGAAGCGATGCGGGGCCTTGGTCGGACATGGCGGGCTGGCGGAATGGGGCGATTGCGCAAGCTTAACCGTTTCGGCGGCGACGCAAGCGCCGTCCGCCGCTCAGTTGTAGCCGAGCACGACCGCGGCCGCCTCGCCGGCATCGGCCGGCTCCGCGCCGAACCGGCCGAGCACCGCGGCGACGTACTGCGGCCCCGCGCCGATCTGCGACGACCGATGCCCGACGGGCGCGACATCGGCCATGCACGGCAGTGCGTCGATCCATCCGCTTTCGTTGACGACATGGCTCATGACCGGTCTCCTTACGCGGCGATGGCCGCACCGTACGCGCGCACGAGGCGCGCCACGCCTTCCCGGATCGAGTCGACGTCCGGCGCGGCGAACGACAGACGCAGCGACGCATCGTCGACGTTGTCCGCGAAGAACGCGTTGCCCGGCACGAATACGACCTTGTTCGCGATCGCCTGCTGCAGCAGCACCGCCGACGATACCGCGCCGATCCGCGCCCACACGAACATCCCGCCTTCCGGGCGATGGAACGTGATCGCGTCGCCGAGGCCGTCGCGCAGCGCATCGCACATCGCGTCGCACTTGCGCTTGTATGCGGCCGTGATGCGCGGCAGGTGACGCTCGAGCGCGCCGTCGGCCAGATATTCGGCAGCGGTCGCCTGCGTCCACGGCGTGCTGCACAGATCGACCGTCTGCTTCGCGATCACGCAGCGCCGCGCGATCTCGGCCGGCGCGATCGTCCAGCCGACGCGCAGCCCCGGCGCAACGATCTTCGACAGGCTCGCGAAATGCACGATCCAGTCGCGCGCGCCGTCCACTTCATCGGCCAGCGCGAGCGTCGACGGCACGGTTTCGCCCGCGAAGCGCAGGTCGCCGTACGGATCGTCCTCGACGATCAGGAAGCGGTATTGCACCGCGAGACGCAGCAGCTTCACGCGGCGTTCGCGCGTGAACGTCGCGCCGGTCGGGTTCGCGAAGGTCGGCACCGTGTACAGCAGCTTCGGCTGCGCGATTGCACCCGACGCGAGCAGCGCTTCGAGACGATCGACGTCGAGGCCCGCGCCGTCGACCGGAATCGTCGCGATGCGCGCCTGTTGCAGGCGCATCGCCTGCAAGGTGGCCGGATAGGCCGGCTGTTCGGTCAGCACGACGTCGCCCGGCGACACCATCACGCGCAGCAGCAGGTCGAGGCCCTGCTGCGAGCCGGTCGTGACGAGCAGTTCGGCCGGCGTGCACGCGACGCCGCGACGCGCCATCAACGCGATCAGTTGCTGCTTCAGTTCGGCAAGGCCGTCGGTCGGACCGTACTGCAGGCAGCGCACCGGCTGCGCATACGCGCGCGCGGCTGCGGCGTCCAGGCCGTCGACGTCGAACAGGTCGCTGGCCGGATAACCGCCGGCGAAGGAAATCATGCCGGGCTCCGCGAGGTACTTGAACAACTCGCGGATCGGCGAGCCGGCTGGGTTCTGGAATGAGGGCGTGAACGCGTACATGTCGTCGTGTGCTGGATGGCGAGGGGCCGGGTTGGCCGCCGGGTTGCCGACCGTCGTCGCGCTTCGGGTATCGGGCGCAGCGGCGGTGAATTCGAGCCACGATTGTCGACAGTCATTAAGGCTGCGGCAAACGATATCTATGCACTAGGTCTTGCGGTTTGGTCATTAACCGGGGGAGCGGTGCCGATCCACCGTGGCAGGTCTTACGGGCACGCCGCCAGGTCTACGTCACTGTAGACGGAAAGCCGATCGACGCTCCTTATGGCCTCACCACCTGCTCAGCCGGTCTCGAAACAAACACCACATAGCCCCGCGGCGCCATCACGCGTCCCCACGCGCGCTTGCTAACCTCGACATAGTTCGGCACCGCCCGACTGAACGCCGCGGACCGCTCAACACACGCCGTATCGCCGACGCGGCACACCAGCAGCACGCCCTGCCGCCGTACCTCGTCCGCGGTCAGCCATGGCGTCGTCCGGGGGCGCTCCATATCCCAATAGCGCGTCCGTCGATTGCCATAGAAGAGGATGGACTGCGCCTCGTGGACGGAACCGGTCACGACCGGAATCTCGCCGCCGACGGTTGTTCGCCAGAGCAGACGTGCCGCCATCGCGAGTTCCTTGCGCGGTTCGGCTGCGTCGTCGGTCCCGCGCAATACGGCGTTGAACCCGACCGCTGCCGTCGCCACCAGAACGATCGCCCAATAGGCTGCCATCAGGCAACGCGCGCGCGCCGGCTCGACGGTGATCTGGGCCCGGCGCAGCACCGCCAGCCACATCGGCACGATCGCAAACCAGGCGGCCATTCCCCACACCGATGCCATTTGCGTGCCGGTTGCGACTGCCACCCCGCCCGTGACGATGAGCGGACCGAACGTCAGCCACCAAAGATCAGGACACCTTTTCGGTCTGACGCTGCTGCCGATCATCGTTTTCATCGCGCGCCAACGCGATCGGCCTGCAAGCAGGCCGACGAATCCGAACGACAGGCACAGATAGCCGATCTGCGCGAGCGTATAGATGCCGAATCGCTCGACCGCCGCCCACCGCGCGCCGCCCATCCGATCTTCCGCGTAAGAGAATGTCTCGAACCGGTCGTCCACGAGCCACGCGATATGCGGACCCAGCACGACCGCTCCGGCTGCGACGGCGACGAGCGCGGGCCAGCTCCACAGTCGAGCACGCCACGCGGGCCGCGCGAGTGCCGCCGTCAACAACGCGGTCAGCAACACGACCGAAAAATACTTCCCGAGCAGCGAGAGCGCGCCGAACACACCGAGCGCGAGCGCGAACCGCCGTCGTCCCGTCTGCATGAACCGGACGAAAAAATAGGCCGTCCACGGCCAGAGCGACAACAGGATCGCGTTCGCATTGAACTTGACCGCGAGCGTCGAATAAAGCGGCGACACGGCCATCGCCAGCCCCGCGACGACGGCGGTCCGGCGCGGCACGAACTGCCCCGCAAGCGCCACGATGCCGAGCAGACCGATCAATACGTTGAACGACGACAGCGCGAAATAGGCGAGGTCCGTATTGGGAAAAATGCGAAACCACGCAGCCGTGACCCATGCGAACAGCGGCGGATGCTTGAAGTAGCCGGCCTGCCACTCGATACCCCATGCGTAGTTCTCGATCATGTCGCCCTGCATGTCGAGATTGCCCCGCGACAACCATGCGGCAACGGTCCACACGACAGCGTTGATCGGTAAAAGCGCGAGCAACGGCAACGGCTCGCGGGTAGTGATTTGCGCCATGAGAATGGGATGAAAAATGGAAGCGGGCGATGACGGTTCGAAGCTTCACCGCCTGCGAATTCGAAATGTCCAGAGCGAGTTGGCCGTATAGGTCGTCACCAGCACGATGACCGTCGACATGCACTGAGCGGGCAGCCACGGCCATCCGCCGCGGTGCGACAGAAGCCACATGAGCGCGCCATTGACGGCGATCCCCGGCACGGCCACGGAGAAAAAGCGCAGCGCGGTTGCGCAATGCGCGCCAGTCGCGCGAAACGTCACGTGATAATTGAGCAGGTAATTCACGCCGGCCCCCGCGATGGCGCCCGCGCACGACGCGACGACGACCTCGCAGGCCCGCAGCGAAACCAGCATGGCCGTCGTTCCGTACTGCACCGCGGTTCCGATTGCGCCGACCGACGCATAGCGCACGAATCGGCGGGCTTCCGGTCCGGTCATGTGCCGTCCTTGCGGTGAATTGCGCGCACGATATAGACCGGACGGCGCTTCGTCTCCATATAGATGCGGCCGACGTACTCGCCGATAATCCCGATGCCGACCAGTTGCATGCCGCCGAGAAACAGCACGGCCGTGATAAGCGACGCATAGCCGGGCACGCTGATTCCGTGAAGCAGCGTGCGCGCGGCGAGGTAGCCCGAATAGACGATCGCACCGCCGGCGGTCGCGCCGCCGATGTAAGTCCATACCCTGAGTGGCAGCGTGCCGAAGCTGGTCAGCCCTTCCAGCGCGAAATTCCACAGCTTCCAGCCCGAGAATTTCGAATGGCCAGCCACGCGCGGGCGGCGCACATAATCGACCGACGTGACCCGAAAGCCGACCCAGGAAAACAACCCCTTCATGAAGCGGCGGTTCTCCGGCATGCGTTTCAGCGCATCGACGACGCGCCTCGACATCAGCCTGAAGTCGCCTGCATTGTCGGGAATCGGCGTATCCGAAATCGCGTTGTGGACGCGATAAAACAGCGCTGCGGTCCGGCGCTTGAGCCAGGAATCCGAATGACGATCCGAGCGCGTTGCGAGCACGACGTCGAAACCTTCACGCCATCGCTCGACCAGCATCGGAATCACGTCGGGCGGATCCTGCAGATCCGCGTCGAACGGAATCACCGCATCGCCGCTCGCGACGTCGAGCCCCGCCGTCAATGCCGCCTCCTTGCCGAAATTTCGGGAAAGGTCGACAACGTGTATGCGCGCATCGGCTTCGCAAAATTCGAGCAGTCGTGACAAGGTGGCATCCGTGCTGCCGTCGTTGACGCAAACGACCTCGTAATCGGTGTCGGGAATACCGCTCAGCGTCGCCCTGATTTCGCGAAAGAACGCGTCGATCGCCTCTTCCTCGTTGTAGAACGGCGTGACGATCGACAAGATCGGGCGAGCGTGCCGAACGGCGATCGCGTCGGCAGATGAAGACAATCGAGCACCGCAGGCCTTATGCATTTTTCGTAGATGCGGTGCAGTCGCGGATTTTTACCGTGTCCATTATCTCCACGCTTCGATTCAAGGCGACACCCTCGATTTAAAGAATGAAAAAGCCGCAGCCGATACCTCAGCATTCACCCTCGGTTGCGCGCCACGGCCCGATCGGGTCCGGCGTTTATTCGGACTTCAAATGACTTCGTCGTCGAGCAAAAAAAAGAATCCAGCGAGCATACTGATTTCATGACCAACTTGAAATCGGACGATTACGAAAATGTGCTCTGATTCGTTAATCCAGTCCGATTCGGTCGTCGAGCTTCGCCAGATCGACGGCGTTTTCCGGTTCGGTGATGACTGGTTAAAGGTGGGGGACGCAGACGGCGCGCAAAAAAAAAGCCCGACAAAACCGTCGGGCCAATCGGTGAAACACAAGGAGAACCCCACCCGCCACACCGGGTGGGACACGCCGCGCTACACGACGTTCTTTTCGACGATCGGCCGGTTTTCCAGCACGCGCGCCCAGCCGAGCGACGACAGATCGAGCGTTTCATAACGCCCGCCGAGAATCAGCTCGCTCACTCCGCGCCCGGTGGCCGGCCCTTGCTGCAGTCCGTGCCCGCTGTACCCGTTCGCGAACACGACGTTGTCGAGTTCCGGGTGATACCCGATGATCGCGTTGTGATCGAACACGTTGTACTCGTAATACCCCGACCAGCAGTTCTCGACCCGCAGCGCCTCGAACTCGGGCACGCGATGCGCGAGCGTCGGCCAGATCACCTCGTCGAACAGGTCGTGGTCGACTTCATCGAGCGGCAGATCGTCCGGATCCTTGTCCGGGCTCGGCGACGTCCCGCAGATATAGGTGCGCCCTTCCGGCCGGAAATACACGCCGGTCGGATCGATCAGCAACGGACAGTCCGTGAGCCGCGCCGGCGACGACACGTTGAAAATGCTGCGCCGCCGCGCATAAACGGGAATCTCGATTCCCATCTTCGCCGACAGGCCGCGCGCCCACGCACCGGCCGCATTGACGAGCGTGTCGCACGCATGGCGCTCGCCGTCGCTCGTCACGACATGCGTCACCTTGCGCCCGGCCCGCACCACATCGGTCACATCGGCAGCCACGTAACGCGCGCCCAGCGCCTGCGCCTTCTTGCGCAGCGCCTGCACGAGCCCGTACCCGTCGAACCAGCCCTCGCCCGTCACGCCATACGCGCCGGCGACGAGATCCTCGACGTTCAGCCAGGGAAACTTCTCGCGTAGCGCCTCCGCATCCATCAAACGGATGTCCGCGCCCAGCCGCGTCTGCAGCGCATGATTCTCGCGCAGCGTCGCCTCGCCCGCCGGCGTCGCGAGAAACAGGTAACCGCCTTCATGCAGATCGATCGACGGCCGATTTCCATCGACTTCAAGCCGCTCGCCGAGCGTGCGCAGGAACTCGATTCCGAACAACGACATCTCGATCGACAGCGGCGTCGAGAACTGCTGCCGGATCGACGCGGCCGACAACGCCGACGACGATTTCGCATACGTCGGATCGCGTTCGATGACGGTCACGGATACCGTCGGATCCTTGGCGCGCAAGAAATAGGCGATCGAGCTGCCGATCACACCACCGCCGACGATGACGACTTGAGAACTCACGACTGACTCCAGTTGCACGTAAAAGGCGCGGCCATCCCGCCGCGCCCGTAATGGGTTCGTACCGCGCCGCGCCGGCGCAAGGCAAGCGCCATCGATCGCTCACGGTATTTCAGCATGTCCGGCCGCACCGCGAAAGCCTGCGCGCGTTCGCGTTCAATCCGCCGACTTGGTGGTGACGGGCTGCCACGCGGCGTTCTTCACTTCATACAGCGTCGAGCTCGGATTCTTCAGGTCGCCGGTGTCGGTGAACGCGATCGTGCCGGTAATCCCGTCGTAGCGCGTGCTCTTCAGCGCGCCGTTGAAATCGGCCGGCTTCGTCGAGTTTGCCTTCTGCATTGCGTTGATCGCGATCCACGTCGCGTCGTACGCAAACGGCGCATACGCGAGCATGTCGACGCCGTACTTCTGCCTGAACTTCGTCTCGAACAGCTTGCCCTTCGCGAGCCGCGACAACGGCTGCCCGTACTCCCACACGGCCGCGCCTTCCGCCGCGTTGCCCGCGAGCTTGATGAAATTCGCGTTCATCACGCCGCCGCCGGCAAGAAACTGCGCGCGGATGCCGAGCTGGCGCATGCGCTTCACGAGCATCGCGGATTGCGCGTCGAGTCCGCCGAAGAACACCAGGTCGGCGTTCACGCTCTTGATCTTCGTGAGCTGCGCGCTGAAGTCGACCGCCTTGTCGTTGGTGAATTCGCGCGCGACGATCGTGCCGCCGTTCGCCTTCACGGCCTTCTCGAATTCGTCGGCCTCGCCCTGGCCGAACGCGGTGCGATCGTCGATGATCGCGATGCGCTTCGCCTTCGTCACGGTCGCCGCGTAGGCACCCGCGTTGCCGGCGTTCTGCGTGTCGGTCGCGATCACGCGGTAGACGGTGCCAAGCCCCGCGCGCGTGATGTCCGGATTGGTCGCCGACGGCGTGATCATCGGAATGCCGGCCTTCGCGTAGATCTTCGAAGCGGGCAGCGTCGTGCCCGAATTGAAATGGCCGATCACGACCGCGACCTGCCCGTCCGTCAGCTGCTGCGCGGCCTGTACGCCGATGCGCGGATCGCTCTGGTCGTCCTGCGACGTCACGACGAACTTCACCGGCTTGCCGCCGATCGTCGTGCGCGCGGCGTTCGCCTCGTCGACGGCCATCCGCACGCCGTTCTCGATGTCCTTGCCGTATGCGGCGCCGCCGCCCGTCAGCGGGACGGCCACGCCGACCTTGACCACCGTTTCCTGCGCATGCGCCGGGCCGGTCTGGAACGCGAGAAGCGCGGCGGTCAGCGCGAGGCCGGAAAGCGAGCGGAGTCGGAACGTCATCGGAACAGTCCTTTTCTTCGGTGGGTCGATGGACGACGCGCAGCAGAGCGCATCGGCGCGACCTCCCGCGCGTCGGCACACGTCCGGGTTCCGTCTCGAGGGGAGCTTTCACCGCGAAGGAGGTGAAAGGATTGTGGGTAGCCAATACCCGCGCAGCAAACGAAATATCGGAACTATGTTGTGAGGAATTGTCATCAAGTTCCGGTGCGCGGATCGGCGGTAAGCCGTGCAACGGCGCGCCGCGGGCGGCACGCGTCGCGCGCGTGCGGCGCCGGCGCCCGCTGCGGCTGCGTCGAGCGGGTCATGCCGGCACGGCATCAGTCCGGCTGGGACCGCGCCGGTCGCGTCAGTGCCGTTCCGTATTGCGGCGCGCCGCGTCCGCCGCTTCGCCGGCCTTCTCCTGCAGCCTGCCGGCCTTCTGCTCGGCGATGCCTTCCGCTTCCGCCCTGCGGTCGCCCGTGACCTTGCCGAGCGCTTCCTTGACCGAACCCTTCACCTGTTTGCGCTTGCCTTCGATGCGATTCCTGTCCATGGTCGTCTCCTGCAGTGTTCGACACAGAGCCGACGATCACGGCGGCGTGGCGCCGCGCCGTCGAATGGACAGGATCGCAAACGGCCGCCGCACGCGGCAGATGCGGATGCACCAGCGCATATGGTGCATCCGCACCGATCCAGGAACGCGAGGGCTGCGCCGGGCCTACTCCTTGTCGCGCTTCGCGGCCTTGTCGCCGCGCGCGCCGTTCGCATCGGCCGCGCCGACGATGCCGCGCTCGCGCGCCCAGACGATCGCCTCGCCGCGACTGTGCACGTCGAGCTTCGCGTAGATCGTCGCGACGTGATTGCGCACCGTGTTCGGCGCCAGCCCGAGGCGGCCGGCGATTTCCTTGTCCGCGAGGCCGTGGCACAGCAGGTCGAACACGTCGCGCTCGCGCGCGGTCAGGTCCGACAGCTGCGCGCCCGCGTCCGGCGCATTCGCGCGCCGCACGTTCGCGAGCTTCTCGATCAGCGTGCGGCTGAACCACGACGCATCCTGCATCGCGGTCTCGATCGCATACACGAGTTCCATCTCGGTGCGCTTGCGATCGCTGATGTCGAGCAGCGCGACCAGCAGGCAGTCCTGCCCGTGGATCGCGACGGGGTCGGCCGACACCAGGCAGTCGCGCACGTCGCCGTCCAGCGTGCGGATCTGCACGTCCGCGTTGCGCACGTTGCCGTCGCGTGCGAGCTGGGCGTCGAGTCGCTGCCGCGCGCCGCGCTCGGCCCACAGTCCGATCTCCTCGGCCGACTTGCCGAGCACGTCGGCCTGCGCATGCCCGGTCATGCCGACGAACGCGTCGTTGACGTCGAGCAGCTCGAACCGGTCCGCGGTGACGATCGCGGTCGCGACCGGCGCCATCCGGAACGCCTTCGCGAAGCGCTCCTCGCTCTGCCGCAACGCGCGCTCGGCCTGCTTGCGCGGTTCGAGATCCATGAACGTGAACAGCATGCACGCTTCGCCGTTCATGTCGATCGGCTGGCCCGCGACGACGACCGCCTTCGTGCCGCCGTCCGCGAGCTTCAGCACGGCCTCCATCTGCGGGATCGTCGCGCCTTCGCTGAGCCGCTCGATCGCGAGTTCGCGCCGATCGGCGTGTTCGAGCACGTCGAGTTCGTACACCGAGCGGCCGAGCACGTCGTCGCGCGCGTGGCCCGTCATGTCGAGAAAGCCCTGGTTGACCTTCACGTAGCGCAGGTCGTCGAGGCGGCAGATCACGGCCGGCGCCGGATTCGCGTTGAAGGTGCGCTCGAAGCGCTGCTCGGCGCTCGCCCATTCGGTTGCGTCGTGCAGCACCAGCGCGAGACAGTCGGGCTCGCCGGCCGCGTTCGTCAGCACGAGGCTGCGGATCCGGTGCACCCAGGTCACGTTCTCGTCGGCGGCCGATTCGACTTCGACCGTCACGTCGCTGAATTCCTCGCCGGCAATCACGCGATCCATCGGATAGTGTCCGTCGCGCACCGGATGGTTGTTGCGATAGCGCAGCCGGAAGCGCTCGCGATAGTCGGTGACGTCCGCGCCGAGCGCTTTCAGTTCGGTCACGCCGTGCATGGCGAGCGCGGCCTCGTTTGCCCACACGATCCGCTGGTCGGGCTCGATCAGGATCACGCCCTCGGTCAGCCCGGCGATGATCTGGTGCAGCTGGCGCCGATCGGTATGCGATTTCAACGCCTGTTCGTTTACGGGTTCGTCCATCGATGGGTTCCACGTCGTCAGCAAGGTCGTCGCACCGGTCGCCTGCCGTACCGACAGGCGCCGCACGCGCCGACACGCGCCGCCCGGCGCGTGTGGCGATGATCGCGTGCCGCGCGTCCGCAGGGCAGACGCGAATGCACTACCCGCAATAGTACATTCGCACCGCGCGTCGCCGGTGTGCGCCAGGCCGCCGTTGCACGACATGCGCGTGCGGGCGCCCGCATCGCGTCCGACTTGCGCCGCGCGCACACCCGCGCAGCCCGCGACTGCCGCTGCGCGTGTCCGGTGCGAATGCACTAGTCGATCAGGTGAATTTGCGCGATGTCGCGCCCCGCCCGCCCCGGTACGCTGGACTTGCATCGGCGCTCATGCGCTGCCATCCCGAACCGCACAGGAGATGCAACGATGAAGCTGCACCAGACACCCGATCCGACGCGGCCCGAACCGCATCCGGACAACCCGCCGGAGCCGGCGCCCGGCACGGATCCGCCCGTTCCGCTGCCGCCGGACCCGCCGCGCCCTGACATGCCGCCGCGCGAACCCGGCTACGACACGCCGATCGTGAAGTGACGCACACGGTCGCATTCATTCATCACGCCAACCGAGGGAGGAATTTTATGAACAAGACCCCGCATCTTTCGACGCTGCTCGCCGTCAGCGCGGCCTTTCTGCTCGGCGTCGCGCCCATGGCGAACGTCCATGCGCAGGCCTCGTCCGGCGACGGCACGGCGGCCGAATCGAGCCAGCCCGTCACCGACACGTGGATCACGACCAAGGTGAAGAGCGAACTCGCGACCACCGACGGGCTGAAAAGCCTGGACATCGGCGTGAAGACGATCGACGGCGTCGTCACGCTGACCGGCGTGCTGCCGAGCAAGATCGCCGTGAAGAAGGCAGTCGCGGTGACGCGCGCGATCAAGGGCGTGAAGCACGTCGACGCATCCGGCCTGAAGGCAAAGGCCTGACCACGCTGCGCGGCGAGCCGCCGCGCATTTTCCTGACCTGAACCAAGGAGCACATGATGAACGAGGACAAGATCAAGGGCCAATGGAAGCAGCTCTCGGGCAAGCTCAAGGCCAAGTGGGGCAAGCTGACCGACGACGATCTCAAGGTGGCCGACGGCAATCGCGAGTATCTGGCCGGCAAGATCCAGGAGCGTTACGGGATCGCCCGCGACGAAGCCGAGAAGCAGCTGAAGGAGTTCGACCGCGAGCTGTAATGCGGTGACGCAACCCGCCGCGGCGCCGCCGGCGTCGCGGCTTTCCCTGTCAGGACGACGAGATGGGCAAATATCTGATCGCGTGGTTGCTGGGCGTGCCCCTCGGGGTGCTGGTGCTGTTCTATCTGATTACGCACCTGTTCTGAAAACGCGATGCGTACCGCGATGGCGCGCGCCCGAGGGCGCGCGCTTCGCGTTTACTTCGCGTTCGCGGTCATCTTGAAGATGCCCTGCGCATTGCCGGCATCGAAGCGCAGGTCGGTCACCCAGCGGCGCTGCGCCTGGTCGAACGTGCGCTTGCGCGTGATGAATTCGTAGAACGAGCCCGGCACGTTGCGCTTCACGATGCCGCCATCGCGCGTGCGGAATTCGCGCTCGACCGTATCCGCACGGTAAGCGGTCTGGAATACGCGGCCCGAACGCGAGTGCTCGACTTCCGGCTTCATCGGCCGGCCCTTCGCCTTCTCGTCGTCGGACAGCGCGAACACGTCGGCGACGCGGTCGGTCGCGTGATTGAATGCATTGCCTTCGGTCGCGATCCACGCCATCTCGGCGGACTCGAGCAGCAGCGTTTCGTAGTCGAGTTCGTTCGGCACGTCGTGCTGGCGCGCGAAGGCGCCGACGATCTCGGGCAGCAATTGATGCGCGGCGTCGAGCGACAGCCAGCCTTCGCGCTCGACTTCCCACAGCAGCGCAACGGCCGCCGGCGACAGCGGATCGCGCGACGAGCTCACGACGTTCGTCACGGCCTGCTGGAATTCCTTCGAAAAACGTTCCGGATGCAGTTCGCTGACGAAGAACTGCGCGATCTCGTCCGGGGCATCCTCATGCGCGTACGCGCGGCCCGTCATCCCGAGCTTGTCGAGCGGATAGCGGCCGTTCAGGCGGAAGCCGAGCGGACGCAGGATCCGCGTGAACGCGGCCTCGCCCGGCGGCAGCGCGCCCGTGTGCGGCCAGCGCACCGTGCGCAGCGCGCCGTGATCGAAATAGACGGAGCCGCCGTTCCGCACCGCGTCGGCCGTGTACGCGCGGCCATTCGCCGAACGGTCGAGCAGCCCCTCGAACAGCGCCATGTTCATCGCCTGCGCGATCTCCGCGCGCGTCACGACGCCGGGTTCCCACTCGTCGAGAATGGCAGGCATGTTCAGGGTCGCGAACAGGGCGTCGGTTTTCGCCTGTCCCAGCAGCTTCGTCAGCAAGCTGTCGATATTCGGGTTGCGCATCAGGATCTCTCGTGTCGGGACCGGCCGGCAAAGCGTGCCGGCAAACTTGTCGGCCGGCCGCCCGCGGGCGCCTGGCCTTGCACGGGATGCATTATTCAAAGGCTTGCAGCCGGGCGTAAAGCGAGATTAAATTGACACGTGATGAGTTTTTGGAATTATCCGCGGTCAGTCGCCGGCCGTCGCGGCCCGCGCCCCATCGTCCGACTTATCGAACATCATGCGTAAATTCAAGATCCCCAACATGGGCGCGCTCGTCGCGTTCGAAGCCGCCGCGCGCCACGAAAGTTTCACGCATGCAGCGAAGGAGCTGTTCCTGACCGAAAGCGCGGTATCGCGGCAGATCGCGACGCTCGAATCGAGCCTCGGCGTGCGGCTGTTCGCGCGCGTCAAGCAGCGCGTCGTGCTGACGCGCGCCGGCAAGCTGTACGGCACGCAGGTGCGGCGCGCGCTGGAAGCGCTCGACCGCGACACGCTGTCGATCATCGCGCACGGCAGCGGCGGCGGCTACCTGGAACTCGCGGTGCTGCCGACTTTCGCGTCGCACTGGCTGATCCCGCGCATCAAGAGCTTCTATGACCGCACGCCCGACGTGCGCGTCAACATGGGCAGTCGCACCGACCTGTTCTCGTTCGAGGACACGCACTTCGAGGCGGCGATTCACTACGGCAAGCCGACCTGGCCCGGCACGTCGTCCGACTACCTGTTCGGCGAGGAAGTGGTGCCGATCTGCTCGCCCGCGCTGCTCGACGGGCCGGTGGAGCGCGTCGAGGATCTGCTCGCCTATCCGCTGCTGCACTCGACCACGCGCCCCGGCGCGTGGGCGCAATGGTTCGAGTCGCACGGCGTCGAGGACATCCGCACGATGCAGGGCGTGCGCTACGAGCTGCATACGATGCTGATCAGCGCGGCCGCGGCCGGGCTCGGCATCGCGCTCGTGCCGAAGTTCTTCGTCGAGGAGCAGTTGCAGCAGCTCGGGCTGGTCGTCCCGTGCGACGCAGCGACGGTCGGCGATTCGGCGTACTACCTCGTGTATCCGACCGAGTTCAGCCATAGCAAGCCGCTGGAGCTGTTTCGCGCGTGGCTGCTTGAACAGGCGAGCGCGTATGCGGCGCCGGGGGGCGATGCGGTGACCGTGGACGCCGATCTGGAGGATGACGAGGACGTCGAGTAGCGGGTCGCATTGCGACGTCCGGCCCGGCTCGCTTCACGAGGCAGTCGGAAACGGTAGCGAAGGAAAGAAGAGAATCGCGACGACACTGTCGCGGAGAAGGACGGGTCGAAGGAGAAGCGGTTCCCTGTCCGGTGCGCGCCGGGCCGGGCAACCCCGACCCGGCGCTCCGGGCAGCCGACCTCGCTTCGGCAGCGCGGCAGCGTTTCGTCGTTCACTTCGTAGGCTCCCTCAGGTTCCCTGCATTTTTTACTTCGCCGCGCTGCGCCATTATCCGCCCAAATTCGTCGACGTGAAACGTTTGCGCAAGCGCGGAACGCGTTATACACGATATTCCGACACAGTTTTACATTTTGCTTTCCGCGTCAGCGAACGCGCGGGGTAAATCTTGCATTCGGCCCGGGGTTCCTTTTTAATGGAACTGGTTCCATTCCTTGCTTCGGCCATGCCGGTGCGTGACGCGCCGCCGTCTGCGCGTCATCATGCTGATTCAGGATCGAGGACCGCCAGCTCAGGATTCCGTATCGCCCGTCCGTTCCCGGACACCCCGTCAAGCGAGACCGTCATGCCCGATTCCGCCTCCCTGCAGCAACTGTTTCCCGCCGTCCAGGACATCCCCGCCGAATACCGGCTCAGCTCGCCGATCCACCAGCGCGTGTCGCTCGTCGACGGCGAACTGCGGCCGTGGGACGGCGCGACCAAGACCGTGCTGTCGCCCGTATGCGTGCGGCAGCCGGACGGCAGCGTCGAACAGGTCGAGATCGGCAGCTATCCGGTGATGGGGGAAACGGAAAGCGACGCGGCGCTCGACGCCGCGGTGCGCGCCTACGATTCCGGTCGCGGCGAATGGCCGACGATGAAGGTCGAGCAACGCATCGCGTGCATGCAGGACTTCATCAAGCGGATGGTCGCGCAGCGCGAGCTGGTCGTGAACCTGATCATGTGGGAGATCGGCAAGAGCCTTGCCGACTCGCAGAAGGAGTTCGACCGCACCGTCACGTACATGACGCAGACGATCGACGCGCTGAAGGAACTCGACAACGCGAACTCGCGCTTCGTGATCGCGGAAGGCACGATCGGCCAGATCCGCCGCACGCCGCTCGGCGTCGTGCTGTGCATGGGTCCGTACAACTATCCGCTGAACGAAACCTTCGCGACGCTGATCCCCGCGCTGCTGATGGGCAACACCGTCGTGTTCAAGCCGCCGCAGTACGGCACGCTGCTGTTCGAGCCGCTGCTCGAGGCGTTCCGCGATGCGTTCCCGAAGGGTGTGATCAACACGATCTACGCACCGGGCGCGGTGGTCGTGCCGCACATGCTCGCGTCGGGCAAGATCAACGTGCTCGCGCTGATCGGATCGAGCAAGGTCGCCGATCACCTGAAGAAGCAGCATCCGAAGTCGCACCGGCTGCGCGCGATCCTCGGCCTCGATGCGAAGAACGCGGCGATCGTGCTGCCCGACGCCGATCTCGACCTGACCGTGAAGGAATGCCTGCTCGGCGCGCTGTCGTTCAACGGCCAGCGCTGTACCGCGCTGAAGATGCTGCTCGTGCACCGCTCGATCGTCGACGAGTTCCTGAAGCGCTTCACCGCCGAACTCGCGAAGATGAAGGTCGGCATGCCGTGGGAGAAAGGCGTGGCGATCACGCCGCTGCCCGGCATGCATCGCACCGCGTACATGACGGACGCGATCGACGATGCGAAGGCGAAGGGCGCGCAGGTCGTCAACGATTCGGGCGGCGTGTTCTGCAAGACGCTGTTCTATCCGGCCGTCGTGTATCCGGTGTCGGAGGGAATGAAGCTGTATCGCGAGGAACAGTTCGGGCCGATCATCCCGGTCGCGCCGTTCGACGACGTCGAAACCGCGCTCGACTACGTGACGACGTCCGACCACGGCCAGCAGGTCAGCATCTTCGGCTCGGATCCGGCGCAGATCGGCGCGCTCGTCGATCCGCTCGTGAACCAGGTGTGCCGCGTGAACATCAACTGCCAGTGCCAGCGCGGCCCGGACGTGTTCCCGTTCGCCGGGCGCAAGGATTCGGCGGAAGGCACGCTGTCGGTAAGCGATGCGCTGCGCGCGTTCTCGATCCGCTCGATGGTGGCGGCGAAGCAGACGGACAGCAGCAAGCAGTTGCTCGACACGATCGTGTCGGACCACTACTCGAAGTTCGTGAATACGGGTTTCATTTTCTGACGCGGATGCGGATGTGGCCGGTTTGAGAAAGTCCGCTGTACGGGAGTGCAGCGGACTTTTTTCGTCGTGGTCGGGATCGTTGCTGCCGTCCGCTGTCGTGCCTTGCTCACGTGCCGCGACCGCGATACGCACGTGGATCGACGACGGCCCCTGCCGCGCAACGCACCGCCTTACACGTTCGACACCAGCAACCGAACACCCGCCACCCCGAACACGACGGCGAGACACGCCTCCATCGCCCGGCGGCAGCGTACGTACAGCCGGCGTGCACCGTCCATCGAGAACACCAGCGCATAGCCGCCGAACACCGCGCATCCGATCACGACGCAGCCCGGCACGACGGCGCCGTGCGACGCGCCCGCACCATTCGACGACAGCGCGACGATCGACACCCACACGAGGATCGCTTTCGGATTGGTGAGATGCAGCATCGCGCCGCGAGCATAGAAGCGCGCGAGCCGCGGCTCGCTCGACGCCGGACTCGCCGACGACGAAGCCGGGGTCGCGATGGCGGTGCGCGCAGACTTGAAAGCGAGCCACAGCAGATACAGCCCGCCGAACAGCTTGATCGCGACGAGCAGCTTCGACCAGGCGAGCAGTGCCGCCGACACGCCGAGCGTGGCAATCGTCGCCCAGAACATCGATCCCGATATCACGCCGAGCGCGAACGTCAGCGCCGCCTTCCGGCCATGATGCGCGGCGACCGACATGATCGCGAGATTGCTCGGCCCGGGGCTGGCCGTGCCGACGAAATAAGCCGTATAAGCCAGCAGCAGGTTGGCCGTGAAAAAGGTGTGAGTGCTCATGGCGGGTCCCGGGACGCGATGCGGGAATTGTTCGCCGATGCGCGCCGCCTGCCCATGGACAGTTGTGCGGCGATCCGCTGGGCCAGTTGCGCGGCAAGGACGGCACTCGCTGCCCGATCCGTTGCGTCGATCGCATCCCGGTCTCGGTTATGAAACACTCGGCGCGCCCGCCGCGAGATGCCACGATCCCGCGAATGTCGCCCCGCACGGCTCGCCGAGCCGCGCCAACCTGTTGCCGACGCAGACGGTGCATGCCGAACGCGTGCCGGGCAGGCGCGCAGGCCGTCGGCGCGGAACTCGACGACGCGTTTCATGCGCGCGTTACGTTACATCCGTGAAGCATTTCGCGTCTGCGCCGCGTGCCGCTCGGTCGATAGCCGCGACGACGCGCGCGTGGATGCCCACCTCGACTTCCGCCGCGAGCCCGCGCCGACGGGCCTGAGCGACCGGCACGCGATGCCGGCTCGTCATCGCCCGGGCATCGCGGCGTGGGCTGGTACGGAACCTGCATCCGCTTTCCGGTAAAAGCCGCGTCGCCGGACGCGCCCGATCGATCCGTGCAAGCAATGAGGCCATTCATGGATGCGCTGCCCAACTCATCCGACACGTCGTTCCAGCTCTTTCTCGCGAAGCTGCTCGAACAGCCGCTGCCCGACTGGACCGAAAAACAGCAGATGGAACTCGAGATGGCGCGCAGCTTGTCCACCGAGATGGTCCGCCTGGCCGAAGCCATGCGCGGCACCACCGATCTCGCGCGCTGCCTCGTACTGCTTCGCTATGCGAAGGTGCTCGACTTCATCCTGACCTCGCTCGCCGCACGCCGCGACATTCATCCGCAGACGCTGCGCACGCTGTTTCGGCTCGCGAACCTGAAGGTCGACGATGCGTATCCGGTGTGAGCCGGCGCCGTGCACCGGCGAGCGGCCATTGCCAGGATACGGACATGGCCGATAACATCGCCGCATGAGCATCAAGACCCGCAAGTCCCGACTCGCCGGCGAACTGGGCGTTTTCATCCAACGATACGGGCGCAAAGCGCAGAAGCAGTTCGACCCGAACGATCGCCGCTATGACCACGACGTCGAGCGGGCGATGCGGCGGCTGTCGCCTGCCGATCTTTCCGATTTAATATCCGGCGATACGGAAGACGACGCGCCAGACGTGCCGCCCGGCCCGGCGCGCGATGAATGAACGAACGCTGTTGCGTTGCTTACCGCGCCACCCGCCGCGCCATCCATTTCCGATACCGTCTGCTCTGACACTGCGCGGCGAGTTGCTGCGACACCAGCGCACGCAGCGGCGACACCGACGGATTCGTCCGCCGGCCTGCGCTGAGCCGCCCGAGCTGGAACTTCACCACGGCCATGTTCGCGAGCGCGCCCAACGCCTTGTTCTTCCAGCGAATCGGCTGCAGCAGCGGCACGCTGTCCTTGCCCGCCTGCCAGTCGCGCGGCAGGTTCGGATCGATCGACAACGCGGTCGCGATGCCGACCATCGCAATGCCGCTGTCGACCACCTGCTCGGCCACCGCGCGACGCCGAATCCCGCCGGTAACCATCAGCGGCATCCGCGCGACGGCCGCGATGTCGCGTGCGAATTCGAGGAAGTACGCCTCGCGGGCAAGCGTGCGGCCGTCGCGCGCCTGCCCCTGCATCGCCGGCGCTTCGTAGCTGCCGCCCGACAGTTCCACCAGATCGACGCCGAGCGGATTGAGCAGTTCGACGACACGCTTCGCATCGTCCGCGCTGAAGCCGCCGCGCTGGAAATCGGCCGAATTGAGCTTGACCGCGACGACGAACCCGGGCGATACCGCCGCACGCACGGCCCGCACGATATCGAGCAGCAGGCGCGCACGACGCTCGATGCTGCCGCCCCACGCGTCCTGACGACGATTGGTCAGCGGCGACAGGAACTGGCTCAGCAGATAGCCGTGCGCCGCGTGGATCTGCACACCGGTAAAGCCGCTGCGCTCCGCGAGCCGGGCAGTGCGAACGAAGCGTTGCTGCACGTCGTCGATGTCGGTCGCCGTCATCTCCTTCGGCACCGGGAACTGCTTCGACAGCGAGCCGAGATCGAGCGGCACCGCCGACGGCGCCAGCGTCGTCTGGCCGAGTGCCGCGGGCATCTGCCGCCCCGGATGGTTGAGCTGCATCCATACGTGCGCGCCGCCGGAACGCGCAACCTGCGCCCAGCGGCTGAAGCGCTCGAGATGCGCGTCGTTCTCGAGCACGACGCCGTTCGGCCCCGTCATCGCGCGGCCGTCCACCATCACGTTGCCGGTCAGGATCAGCCCGGCCCGGCCGTCGGCCCACGCCTGGTACAGGCGCAGCAACGCGTCGGACGGCGCGTGATCCGCGTCGGCCATGTTCTCTTCCATCGCGGCCTTGGCCAGCCGGTTCGGAATCATCGCGCCGTTAGGCAGCGTCAGGGGTGCGAACAGTTTCATGAGTGCGTCCTCGATTGACTGATGCGCGACGATAACTTTAAAGTTCACTTCAAGGTCAAGTCCTTTTGGAGCACGACATGAAGATCGGTGAACTGGCGCGCGCGAGCGGCCTCGCGGCGTCGCGCATCCGCTTTTACGAAGCGAGCGGCCTGCTGGAGCCGGCCCGGCGGCAGGCGAACGGGTATCGGGAATACGGGTCGGAAGCGTTGACGCGGCTGGCGATCATCGATCGTGCGCAGCGCGCGGGGTTCACGCTCGACGAGATTCGCGCGGTGCTGCCGCCCGATCTCGGCGCATGGCCGCGCGACGAGTTGCTGCACGCGCTGCGGCACAAGATCGACGAGATTGCGTCGCTCGAACGGCGTCTCGCGCAAAACCGGCAGCATCTGCAGACGCTGGTCGATACGATCGAGACCAAGCCGGCCGGCGAGGATTGCGCGGGTGCGGCGCAGCGCATGCTCGACCGGATGTGCGCGGAAGCCGACGAGGCGGAACTGGATGCCGCGCCCGTGCGGCCTGCACGGGCGCTTGGGGCGGTGCGGAAGCGGGCTTGAGCTTGGGAGCGCCACTCGAGACACATCGAACACCGCCGGCGTGCTTGCCGTGAGTAGCGGTCGAGGAATCAACCGACCGAATTCTGCAAATCGTCGGACGTCTCGCACGACACGAATTCAATGACGCTCGGTAATCGGCCCCTCGGCGTCCACGGCTCCGACGGCAGCAGCGGGGCCGCCGACGGTGATCGGGCCCTGCGCTTCCAGATCGCCGTGTACGATCAGCGCGCCATGCACAGTAAGCGGGCCATGAAACTTGTTGTCTCCCTGACGCCTGCGTATGGCGGGGTCGTCGGGAGAAATGCGTTCGATACGAGCCGCGGTGACCGGGCCGTGTGCATGAATCTCGCCGGCCACCGTCAGCGAGCCGTCGACCGTCACCGGCCCGAGGACGACGAGCGAGCCGTCGATGCTGAGTGGCCCGGTGACAACGGGTTCGGCATAGGCCGACGTGTAAGGGATCGAGCACGCCAGCAGAACCGCGGCCGCGATGGCGCCTTCTGCCAGCTTCGATGTCGTGCTCGTTACGAGCGTCGGATTGAAACGCTTCACGTGCCCTCCTACCGCCCTTCATGGCATATGGTTCGATCGGCACCCGTTCAGCAGGCCCCGTGCACGGTGTCCACGCTATCGCTTTTAACGGCGGGCCGTCGGCATCAGCCGGAATCCGCGCAAACTTTATTCCCGCGGCGTGTGCAGTTGCCTCAGACAGGCCGAAAGAACGGTCAATATGAACGCTTTCATCCGGTTTCGAGAAGGCACGTTGCTCCCGTTCAACACCACATTGCGCGTCTATCCGCGAAAGACTGTCAGCGATTCTGCGCGGCTTCGGATAATAGTTTCCGTACACGAACCGAAACAGGCTCTTCGGGCGAGCGCCCCTTCAGAAAGAGCTCCAGTTCCCGGCGTGCACCAGCATCGTCACCGACCTTCGCAAGCACAAAGGCAAGCGCGAGCGGATGTCGGACGTAGTTGTAGAACCCCAATCCTCCGCCCGACAAATATCCTCGCAGCCACTCGAATGCGGCCACAACGTCTTCCAGCGAGTTGACGCGTCGCCAGAGTTCGTCCGCGCGCGAGACTGCCATTTCAACTATCCGCGGCGCGACTCGAACAAAGGCTTGCTCTCCGCGGATCAGGCTGATGTCCAACGCTCTATCTCGCGCATCGACGCAGAGATCGAGTTTCGCGGACTTATTGGTCCGAGGCCATCGAACGGAATTACCTGATACGTGGGGAACGAAGTCGAAGGAAAATCCCCATTGTGGCGCTATTACACCGCCTTTCCATGGCGCAAACGCAAACATCTGGCGTATCGGCGTCCCATCGAATCTCGCCCATTTGAGGGGGGCGATGGGCTCGAACCCTCTTCCCTCCAACGCTGCATCGACAACCGGTGAGAGGATTCGATGAGCATTGCCCAAGGTAAGCATTTCAGACGGGCCGGCATTGCAGGAATCACGTTGAACTCGCTCGAACCACTTGCCTATACCCATGATCGTAGTGCCTCACTGCTGGATAAAGTTGCCCCGGAAGCCAACGATGACGCGAACTGGCTGACGCTTGTGCAAGCGATTGTCGGCGATCCGAGCCGCACTGTCGAACCGTCGCTCGGGGCAGCGGAATGTCCGACGCGGGCCTTCGGGCAGACGCCCTTGCCTCAACGGTACGAAAGGGCAAAAAGACGTCAGCGTTGAAAAGACAGGAATACAACGTATGCAGAAATGACGCGGGTGCGCTGCACGGCGCGCACGTCGATCCGCCGGAGCGTACGGTATCGCCCACCACCCGCCAAATTTCCCTTACGTCCCAGGTAATCGACGCACGTCACACGCGCACCGATCATGAACCCATCGACCGCCGAACCGGACCACATCGCACCACGGAGCCCACCATGACCGCATACGCCATCGCCCACCTGCACGACGTCGAAATGTGCGACGACATCGTCGAATACCTCGAACGCATCGACGGCACGCTCGCGCCGTTCGGCGGCCGCTTCGTCATTCACGGCGCGCGTCCGGACGTGCGCGAGGGCGAGTGGCGCGGCGACCTGATCGCAATCGCGTTCGCCGATCTCGACACGGCCCGCGCGTGGTACACGTCGGACGCGTACCGCGCGATCCAGCCGCTACGCGCGCGCCATGCGAGCGGGCCGCTGATCCTGATCGACGGCGTCGATGCGCAGCACCGCGCGACCGATATCCTGCGCTGATGCGCGTCGCTTACGACGCCTTCCGCTCCATCGGCTCGCCGACCACGAAGCCGCCGCCCTGGAACCGCTGCGCGGGATCGTCGTAGTCCGCGGTGGGCGCCGTCACCGGGAAGCGCTCCGCGAACTGCGCGGAGCTGTCGCGCGGCCGGAAGCCGAGGAAGCCGGCCTTCGTGTTGTCCCACCACTTCACCGGATTGTCCGACACGCCGTACACGATCGCGTGTCCGACGCGGTTCGTCAGCAGCGAGCAGCGCACGAGTTCGATGAAGTCGCGATAGCTGAGGAACGTGACGAGCATGCGCGGATTCTTCGGCTCCTCGAACGACGAACCGATCCGCAGGCACACCGTCTCGATTCCGAAACGATCGAAGTAGTAGCGCGACAGCGCCTCGCCGAAGCACTTCGTCACGCCGTACAGGCTGTCCGGACGCTGCGGCGAATCGGCGTCGAGCACTTCGGTGACCGGATGAAAGCCGATCGCATGATTCGAGCTGGCGAACACGATCCGCTTCACGCCGTGCTTGCGCGCGGCTTCGTACAGGTTGTACGTGCCGGTGATGTTCGCGTCGACGAGATCGTCGAACGGCGCGTCGATCGAGATGCCGCCGAGATGGACGATCGCATCGACGCCGTCGACGAGCTGCATCACCGCCGCCCGGTCGGCCAGGTCGACGACGCGGGTTTCTTCATGCGCGGCCGCATCGCCGAGCGACGCGATATCGCTCACGCGCACGACGTCGGCCCAGTTCGCGAGCGCGCCGCGCAACTGGCGGCCGAGGTTGCCGGCCGCGCCCGTCAGCAGCAGGCGCCCGAACGGCTTCGCCGTTCCGGTGGATGAAGCGTTCATCGGATCTCCTTCAAATTCTGAACTGATTTGGAAAACGTTTTCCGACTATACGCGCGACCCGCCCGGAACGTCAATGCCGGATACCCTTCCCGGCCATCCGCATTTTCCCGATGGCGAGGCCCCGGCTCTGCGACGGCTTTTTCTGCCACAATCCGGCCTTATCGAACGAAAACGTTACCCTTCGGATGAAAAAAGTTTCCCCGACGATCCGCGACGTGGCCGCGGAAGCCGGCGTGTCGGTCGCGACGGTGTCGAAGTACGTGAACGGCACGCAGCGTTTCTCGCCGAACGTCGAGGCGCGGCTCAAGGAAGCGATCGACCGGCTCGGCTACCGGTCGAATCCGCTCGCGCGCTCGATGATCACCGGACGCACGCGCACCATCGGCCTCGTGATCCTTGACATCAGCAACCCGCACTTCACGAACGTCGTGAAAGGCGCGAACCGCGTCGCGCTGCAGCACGACTACACGCTGCTGCTGGTCGACACCGAGGAGAACCAGGCGCGCGAACGCTCGCTGATCGAAGCGCTGGCGCAACGCGTCGACGGGCTGATCGTCAGCACACGGATGCCCGACGACGAAGCCGGCTGGATGCTCGACCTGCACAAGCCGCTGGTGCTGCTGCGCCGCAGCCCGGCCCTGTCGCTGCCGAGCGTCGGCATCGACAACCGGATGTCGACCTACATGCTTGCGCGTCATCTGCTGAACCTCGGCCACACACGCATCGCGTATCTCGGCTTCGGCTCGGCGCGCGTCAACGACGAACGGATCCAGGGTGCGCGCGACTGCCTCGCCGAAGCCGGGCTCACGCTCGACGTGCACGACGCGCATGCGCCGACCGCCGAGGCCGGCGAACGTGCATGCTCGCGCGTGATGCTCGGGCCGCAGCGTCCGCAGGCGGTGATCTGCTACAACGACCTGATCGCGCTCGGCTTCATGAAGGAGGCGGCGTCGCTCGGCTTCCAGCTGCCGCGCGACGTCTCCGTCGCGGGCATCGACAACGTGCCGTACGGCCAGTACGCGGCGCCCGCGCTGACCACCGTCGATATCCAGAGCGAGAACATGGGCGAGCTCGCGATGCAGAAACTGATCGACGCGCTCGCCGGGCGCACCGACGCGAGCTATTCGACGTTCGAGCCGCGGCTGATCGTGCGCGCGTCGACGGCGGCGATCGGCTGAACGGCCCGCAACGCCGGCATCGCGACGCCCCGACGCAAACGCGCCGCCAACGAGGGCGGCGCGCTTCGCAACCGGGGCAACACGCTCAGGCATCGAGCTTCGCCGGCTTCATCTTCGGCGTCAGCACGTGCATCACGGCCAGCGCGATCAGATATGCCGACGCGCCGATCGCGAACAGCACCCAGTAATGGCCGGTGCGTTGCAGCACCTGGCCGATCACTTCCGAGAACAGCACGCCGCCGAGCGAGCCGGCCATCCCGCCGATGCCGACCACCGACGCGACCGCGCGGCGCGGGAACAGGTCCGAGGCGGTCGTGAACAGGTTCGCCGACCAGCCCTGGTGCGCGGCGGCGGCCAGGCCGACGATCAGCACCGCGGCCCACAGGTCCTGCACCTGCGACACGAACGCGATCGGCAGCACGCAGCATGCGCAGATCAGCATCGCGGTCTTGCGCGCGGCGTTCACGCTCCAGCCCGAGCGCAGCATCAGCGACGAGAGCCAGCCGCCGCCGATGCTGCCCACCGTCGTCAGCGCATAGATGCAGACGAGCGGCAGGCCGATGTGCTGCATGTCCATCCCGCGCGACTCGTTGAGCCACTTCGGCAGCCAGAACAGATAGAACCACCAGACCGGATCGGTCAGGAACTTGCCGATCAGGAACGCCCACGTCTCGCGCTTGCGGATCAGTTCGCCCCAGCGCGGCGCGCCGGCGTCCGCGTTCGCGGCGTCGAGCGCCTCGGCCTCGTCGCGCGGCTCGTCGTATTCGGCGGCAAGCGCGCGCGTATCGGCCTGGCGATAGAACACGAGCCACACCGCGAGCCACACGAGGCCGATCGCGCCGACGATCACGAACGCCGCGCGCCAGCCGTACGCGACCGCGATGGCCGGGATGATCGCCGGTGCGAACACCGCGCCGATGTTCGCGCCCGAGTTGAAGATGCCCGTCGCGAGCGCGCGTTCGCGGCGCGGAAACCACTCGGCCGTCGTCTTGATCGCCGCCGGGAAGTTGCCGCCCTCGCCGATGCCGAGCAGCGCGCGCACGAACGCGAAGCCGCTCACCGAGCCGACTGCCGCATGCAGCATCGCGGCGATGCTCCACACCAGCATCGCCGCCGCATACGAGATGCGCGTGCCGAGCCAGTCGACGATGCGGCCGAAGCCGAGCAGGCCGAGCGCGTAGAACGCGGAAAACGCCATCACGATCCGGCCGTACTGGACCTGGCTCCAGCCGATGTCGTGCTGGAGCATCGGCGCGAGCAGGCCGAGGATCTGCCGATCCATGTAGTTGATGACGGTCGCAAAGAACAGCAGCGCACAGACGGCCCAGCGGTAGCGGCTGGCGGCGCGCGCGACGCCGATGACGGCAGATTGCATGAATGTCTCCGATGTGCGGCCGCGCCCGTCGCGCCGCACGATGTTCATGACCGGCGACAGGCGCCGGAGCGGGCCGCGCCACGCGTCCCCTGCGCGGCGCAGCCGATCGCTCGATGATTTGGAAAACGTTTTTCAAAGGATAGGAGCTTTGCGGAGGTGCTGTCAGTCGGGGATTTCGATGAGTCATCTCTTGTTTGCCGCCCGGAAAAGAGACGACCGTTTCGCAATATGGCGTTAACCGTTTTTCCCGGATCGATCGGCGCCGTGGACGGGCCGCAAGGCCGGCGCCGAGACACATGTCCGATTCCGGCCGGAATGCGCGCCGGCGATGGTTTACATTGCTCGCATGCACCTCGACCCCGACACCTGCTACGACGCCCTGCTTTCGAGAAACCGCCGTTTCGACGGCTGGTTCTTCGTCGGCGTGTCGACGACGGGCGTGTACTGCCGCCCGGTTTGCCCGGTGAAGCCGCCGAAGGCGCAGAACTGTCGCTACTTCCCGAGCGCCGCGACCGCCGAGAAGGCCGGCTTTCGCCCGTGCATGCGCTGCCGCCCCGAACTCGCGCCCGGCCACGGCCTGCTCGACCTGTCAGGCAACCTCGCCGACGCAGCCGCGACGCTGATCGAGGACGGTTTCCTGGACGGCCACGGCGTCGATGCGCTCGCGCGACGCGTCGGCGTGACCGAGCGCCATCTGCGGCGGATCTTCGGCGCGCAGTTCGGCGTGTCGCCCGTCGAATTCGCGCAGACGCACCGCCTGCTGATGGCCAAGCGGCTGCTGACCGATACGGCGCTGCCGATGGCCGTCGTCGCGTCGACGGCCGGGTTCGGCAGCGTGCGCCGCTTCAACGACCTGTTCCGGAAACGCTACGGACTCAATCCGCTGCGGCTGCGCAAAGGCGCCCGTCCGTCCGACGGCGGCGACATGACGTTTCCGTTGCCCTACCGGCCGCCGTTCGCGTGGGACGAGCTGATGCGCTTTCTCGCAGCGGCAGATCGCCGGCGTCGAACGCGTCGATGCGCACGGCTATGCGCGCGTCGTGGAACTGCCGCGCGGCGGCAACCGACGCGTCACGGGCTGGCTGTCGGTTGCGCACGTGCCGCAGCGCTTCGCGCTCGCCGTCACGGTATCGCCCGCGCTGACGCCGGCCGTGCCTGCCGTGCTCGCGCGCGTGCGGCGGCTGTTCGATCTCGACAGCCGCCCCGACGTGATCGATGCGCATCTCGGCGCACTCGCCGACGGCTCGCCTGGCCTGCGTGTGCCCGGCGCATTCGATGGCCTCGAGATCGCACTGCGCGCGATCGCCGGCGAACGGCTCGCGGCGACGCAGGCGGCCGGCAGTCTCGCGCGGATTGCCGAACGCTTCGGCAGCGAGGTCGAACACGCGCCGCCGGGCCTCGCGCATACGCTGCCGTCCGCAACGATGCTGGCTGCCGTGCCGTCAGCGGCGCTCGAAGCGATCGGGATTACGCGCGAAACGGCGCGGGCGATCGTGTCGCTTGCACGCGCAGTCGCCGACGGTATGCTCGCGCTCGAACCGATGGCGCCGCTCGATGCGACGCTCGCCGCGCTGCGCAAGCTGCCCGGTTTCGACGAACGCGCGGTGCAGTACGTCGCGATGCGCGCGATGGCCTGGCCGAACGCGTTCCCCGCCGACGATGCATGGCTGGCCGCGCGTGTCGATTCGACCGAACACGCCGACCGCACGCGCGTGCCGCCGGCCGCGCCGCATGCCGCGCGCTGGGCGCCGTGGCGCGCGTATGCCGCGCTGCACGCGTGGCGCCTTCATGGAGATGGATTGCGATGACGCCCGCCCACCTGATTCCGAGCCCGCTGGGCGACATCGCCGTGCGCATCGAGGACGATGCGCTGACGGGTTTGTTCTTCGTCGGCCAGAAGTATTTCCCGCCGCTCGCGATCGCAGACAAGCGCGACCCGCACGCCGCGCCGCCGATCGTGCGCAAGGTCGCGGAAGAGATCGCCGAATACTTCGCCGGCACGCGCGAAACGTTCTCGGTGCCGATCCACCTGCGCGGCACCGCGTTTCAGCGGCTTGTATGGAAGGAACTGCTCGCGATTCCGTTCGGCGAGCTTCTGTCGTACGGCGACATCACGGCGCGCGTCGGCTTGCCGATGAGCGGCGCGCGCGCCGTCGGCGGCGCGGTCGGCCGGAACCCGGTGTCGATCATCGTGCCGTGCCATCGCGTGGTCGGCGCGTCGGGGAGTCTCACCGGTTATGCGGGCGGCATCGAGCGGAAGCGTGCGTTGCTGGCGCTTGAAGGGGCGGGGTTGCGGCGCGGGGCGCGGCATCCAGCGCAGCAGGCGCTGGCGTTCTGAGGCGCGGGCGATTTCAGAATTGCGCCGTGAGTTGGAAACCCGCGGTCACGCGCGCGGTCGGAAATCCGGACGGCTTGTAGACGGGCGTGCCTGCGAACAGGTCGTATCCGTAAGCGCCGAAGCGCGTTGCTACGCTGCCCTTGACGCCGATCACCGCGCCGGCCAGTTGTGTGCCGACGAGCGCGACCGGCTGCGGGCCCCATACGCGGCCGTAATCCAGGCCCGCGTAAATTGCTTGACCCGTCTGCCCGATCGGCATTTGCAGTTCATTGCGCCAGTAAAGGCCGCGCGCTGCGGCCAGCATCGAATTCGATACGGTCGCATCTACTGTTTGCGAAAAACTGAATGGCTTACTCGAAGTATCTCGATGAGAGCTTGAAAGTTTGTGGAAAGAGGGAAATTGAAGTCCGTGATTGGAAAATGAATTGAGTCATTGCGCCGACTTCCGGTTACGCGTGCCGCCGCGGCTCGGTCGACAGGGGTGGGAGCCTGCTGTGCATGTACCCCGAGCGACGTCAAGGCTAGGAATGGCAACACCGTCAGTCGGTTATTCAATTTCATAGATCGATTCTTTTGTAATTTTCCCTGATATGCCGTTGACTGAGCGAAGTTGCAATTTCAAATGTTACATCGGGTTCCTTTATACATAGACCGAGAACCACTTACATCCAGCAAGCAACAGCCCTGAGTAGAGAGGAGAGGAGCAGAGCAAACACCGTTACCTCACTCCGCAGACGAGGTTCGATGATGCGATCTATGCGCCAAACTGCGAGATTGCGGCGCGGACTACATTCTGAAACCCCCCACGATTTAAAATAAACTCGTGAACAATCGATGCATCACCTCGGCCACTCCATATTAATTTAGCCCGATCGCCCGACTCAACAAGGAAGACCCGAAATCCATCATCCAATAAGCTTCCGACAGAAACCAAATGTTTGTAATCGCTATACTCTGCATCCGAGTCCATTCCTGGAAACGCTCTTTCAACAAGCTTTGCATAGGAAGTCAACGCCGGCAAATTAAATAGCTCATCATCCTCGACATCACCATCCATACAATTAACCGAAGACAGCAAATTTATATCAACGCCGATCGTTGAATTTAATGACCAAATTAGATTGCCGCCAATGAAATAAGAAAAGCAGCCATTCTTAAAGTGATCCGTTGACCATAATTCAACAGAATCACACCAAATTGCAAATACATCAGGATTTCCGAATAACACGTCATTCCCCCCTAAACCCTCGAGCGCGCCTTATTTCAATAGGAAAGGTTGAGACATCCAGAGGAGCTCTGCCATCACCCGTAGAACCGGCCCAATGAAAGACACCGTTTCCGTCCGAATAGAACCTATTGATATTTCCGCTCGAATCGATCGCGTACCTTGCCTTTCCGCCATCGGAAATTGAGGAGTTGAATAGATCGAGCGAATTCCTAGGCTCAGTGCCGGCGTTTGGACGATTGCCTTGCACACCCAGAGTATGCTTAGGATTCGACTCAACTTGCAAACCGTTGTCGGCCGTTGTTTTCTCGGGAATCGGAAGCCGGCTATCCCGATTGCCGTTTGCGAGCGTGGCATTATCCGGCACATACCCTGCAGCACCTGACTTCGCGAGTTGCCCGCCCGCGCCTGCCTCTTCTACCAGCACCAGCCCCGGGCTCGCCGTAGGCGGCTTACCACCACCAAGCCCGATAATCGCGTTCAGCCCATTGGCGATACCCTGCAATGCTAAAGTAAGCGCCGTCGCCTTCTTGCGGGCCGTACCCTGTCCACTCGCCTCTAGCAGCGCATCGGCGTCCGTATGGTTGTACTGGTTGTACAAGTTCACATTCGAAGCCGTAGCCGCGCCTGCTGTTCCACCGACCAGCCAACCTAGCGCACCCACGAGCAAGTTGCCCGACACCTTCCCGGCGAGTGTCGAATCCGTCGCACCGGCAACGCCTTTTGCGGCCTGTGCCGTCTGATCGGCCAGCAATGCCGCCAATCCCGCTCCAGCCGCGCCCTGCGCAGCGCTCCCGATTCCGCCACCGCCCAAGCCACCGATGAGCGCGCCACCAGCAATATGCAGGTAAAGCCGATTGGCTCCGCCTTCGTCCCACGAATCCGCCTCGGCTTGATAGGCCGCTTGAGCCGTGGTATCCCCGGCGAGTTTGGCCGCATCGGCCGCATGCTGGGCCTCCTTCTGCTTCATGTCAGCGTAGGAACCGATGCCTTGCGCGACCACCTGACCCGCAGCTTGCGTCGCATTCATCATGTCCGTCTGCTGATCCAGCAAATGCTGCACATCCGGCGTCTTCGATACCGTGCCATTCAGATTCGCCGTATCGCGGTTCAGGTCGACCACGTCCTGCGTCTGCCCTGCCGGGTTCGTGATGTTGATCGTGCCCGCGCTCACGCCGCTGCGCGTGGTCGCGCTCTCGCTTCCACTGTCCGATTGCGAAATCATGGGCGTCACGCCGCCCGCACCGCTCACCGAGCCCGTGCCGATGGACTTGCCGGTAACGCCAACGCCTGCGCCTGCGCTAAAGCCGCTGCTGTCCGCACTGTACGTCGAATGGTTCGCAATATCGCTATACGTCAGCGTGCCCGTCGTCAGCGTGTTCTTCGACGCTTCGGCCGTGCTGGCGATATAGGCGCCCGTCAGGTCCGTATTACCCTTGACGTTCACATTGAACCCGCCTTCACCCGCTTGAATCCCGGCCTGTTCGTTCACGCCTGCGTAATTGCCGCTCGCGTTCCCCTTTGACGAACTGAAGCTCGCGCTGCCGCCCATCGTGCTGACGCTGAGGCCTCCGCCTGCGCTGCTCTGATGTGCGCCGCTGACAGTCGTGTCCTGCACGCTACGAATGTTGAGATTGCCGCCTACGTCGGCCGTCACGGTGCGACCTGATACGTTCGAACCAACGATGTTGGTATCGCCGCCGCTGATCATCGTGACGCTGTTCGCGCCCGTCACGAGCGAGTTGTTCTGCATCGCAGCGTCGCTATTGCCGTCGCCATGCGCACGCGACATCGATGCGGAAACACCAATCCCGTTCGTGCCGATCGACACACCAACGCTGCTGCCCGACGACGAATTCGAACTGCGCGTCGAATCGGTATTCGTCGTGTTCTGCAGGTCGATCTGGTTCTTCGCCACCAGCAACACGTCGTCGCCCGACACATTCGAACCGGCCACCGTGATATTGCCGCTACCCGGCGTGCCGTTGCCGGTCGCAATCAGCGCCGCAGTGCCGCCAGCGGCAACACTCGATCCACGCTGCGTCGTCTGGTTTTCCGACGTATCGAGCCGGCTATGACTTGAGCCGACGCTCACCTGAACACCAAGACTCGGCGTGCCGCCGCCCGCGAGCGCGCCACCGGTCAATCCAGCGACGCCCATTGCAGCATTACCCGCCGCAGCAATCGCGTGCAGCGCCGTCGCACGACTGTCACCGGCACCGCTCTTTGCCGCCTGCGCCTGCTGATACGCACCGTTGATCGCATCGCCAACGCTGCCCGACAGGCCGAGCGTGACGCCGCTGCTGCTGGTGGTTTCGCTATGCGTCCTGTTGCTGGTATCCGTCGCCGAATCGATCACGACGTTCGCGGCCGTACCCGTCAGGTTCTTTCCGGCAATCAGGTCGCTGCCCGTCACGTGCAGCGTATCGCCCGCCTTGATATTCAGGTTGCCGTCGAGTGACCCGACCGTGCTCGCGTTGTTCGCCACCGACGAAGCATGATCCGTATCGGTCTTCTTCTGCGTGCCGATGCTCACGCTCAAGCCGCTCGTGCCGATACCCGAATGCGTTTCGCGGTAGTAGCTGTCCTGCGTGACCGTATCTCTGGACGTCGTGATATTGACGTTGTTCGTCGCGCCAAGCGTCACATCGCCCGTGCCGACGATCGTGCTGCCTTGCACCGTCAAATCGCGGCCCGACTGAACGTTGACGGTGTTACCCGACACCGTACTGCCGACGCCGACATTCGCGTGCATATCCGTCATCGAATCGGTCTTCGTGCTGCTGACGAAGCTGCCGCGCTGGACCTGCACCGACTGATACCTGTCGTGCTCCTCCCGGGCTTCGTTGATCGTGACGTTGCCCGTCGCCGCGATATTCACCGCGCCCGAACCGTTATCGACACCGTTCGTCATGCCTGCCGACACAGACGAACCTGTAAGCGTCACGTTGCCTTTCGACTTGTCGGCGCTCGCCGCGGCCAGATTCACGTTGCCGCCCGCCGTGAACTGCGTGCCGACAGCGTGTTCGTCGTAGTTGTGATCGACTTCCTTGCGCGTCTTGCTGTCCGCCGCGACGTTATCGAGCTTCAAGGTATCCGTGACCGTCGTCGCCGTCAGGTTGCCGCCTGCGAGCACCGACAAATCCTTACCGGCGGAAACGGTCGCGCCCTTGAGCGTCGTATCGTTGCCGCTTTGCATCCCGAGACTGCCGCCTGCGGTAATGCCGCTCGTCACGTTCTTCGTCGTCGATTCTTCCCAATGATGCTGATCGTTCAGATACATCGACTGGTTCGTCGTCGACCGAACCGTATCGACATTGATATCGCGGCCGGCCGTGACCATCGCATCGCCGCCCGCCGACAGATTCGCACCATGCAACGTCAGATCGCGACCAGCCTGCACCGACAGGTCGCCCGTCGCCGCGATCGTGCCTTGCTGGCCGATCAAGCTCGTACTGACCTTGCTTGCACCGGACGCGCCGGTTGCGCCCACCGCATCGACCAGCGTCGTGTTGACGATATCGCGGCCGGCCATCACCGCAACGCGATTGCCGGTGATCATGCCCGACGCGTTCACGACATCGTTGGTCGCCGATACGACCGTCGTCCCGCCCGCGCTGCCGCTCGCAATCGTGCCGCCGCGGTTCAGGATATCGGTCGCTGTCAGCACGGTCTTCGTGCCGCCCTTGATCACGCCCGAGTTGGTCGCGCTGCCAGCCGCATGAATTTGAATGTCGTCCGCTGCAATCAACGCGCCGGTCGGCTGCAGGTCATTCGCGTGCGTTTGGGCCATGTAGACCACTGGCGCCAGCACATGCGTCGTGTTCCCGTCCGGCAGCGTCACGGTCTGATCGACGAGCCACACGATATCGCTCGTCAACGCGTCCATTTGCGCAGCCGTCAGTGCCATGCCCGGCACTAAACCGAACGACTTCGCATAGTTCGCACCGTTCGTCATCAGCGCGCGATATTCGTCCTCGGCGTTCGCGTACCCCGGCAGGAAAGTGCGGCCCGTCAGCTGCGTGATCTGGTTGCGCACCATCTGCTGTTCGTACATCCCGTCGCCCAGCCGCTTTTCGATGCTCGCGGGATTCAGGTTCAGCTGGCCGAGCATGTAGTCGCTCGAAATGAAGTTCGTATAGCTCGTCAACCGCGGATCGGTGACGATCAGGTACGGTTGGCCCGGTGCGGGATGAATCGTGTACATGCCGCTCGTCGGCAGCGTGATCGACAATGCGCCCGTGGCGCTCGCAACCGATTGCAGCGCAGGTACGGTTATCGGTCCGCTCGCCGCACCGACCTTGGAGGGGCTACCGCCCGATACACCCTGATTGGCCGCATTGCTGCCGAGCGTGCCGCCCGTCGCGCCGGTCGCGGAATTCTGCGCGGCGACGTTCTGGTTATTGACGTTCTGCGCACCGATCGACACCGACTGATTCGCGATGATCGTGCCGCCGGTTCCGCCGATCGCGACCGGCGTGTACACCACCGACGGCTGGACGATCGTGCCGCGATCCCGCGTCGTGTCCTGGTTCCATGCATACATCGACACGATGCTGTCGGTCTGATACTGATACAGCGTCCGGCCGACGTTGTTCACGACCGTGCCGCCATAGCTGCCGCTACCGACGGCCCCGTCCTGCTGCGTGCTGCCGATCTGAATCGACTTGCCGGCAGCGATCGCGCTGTATTCGTTGTTGATCGCCCCGACGTTCGCCATCGTGATGCTGTCGCCCGCGACAAGCTGCGCTTGCTGCGCCTGACTCGTCACTTTGTCCTGCTGAATCGTCGACGTCGTGTCGCGCCAGATTTCGACACGCTGATAACCGTTATGGGCGTCGCTGCGCGTCGTGTACTCCGTATCGGGCACGTAGTTTACGTGCGGATCGTACGCATCCCAATAGTTGACGGTCACCGTTCCGTCCGCGTTGGTCGTCAGCGTGTTGTAGTAGATCGTCTGCTGCGTGCCGTTCACGCTCACGACCAGCACCTTGTCGGTCGCATTAGGTCCGGACGATTCGGATACAACTTGCGATGGGGTATACGTTGAAGTGAGCGGTGTCTTGTAGCCGTTCACCCACATCGCCTGCGAACAGCCTCCGTTCGGGACCGCGTTCATCGTCGCGCATACGATGTACTTCTGGCGTTTGGTCTGGTGCGTGGTCGTCGTGTCGATCGTTTCTGTGTTGACCATCGGCGCGGGACGCGTATTGGTGAACGTCCCTGCCGCGAGTTCGATATTGCCCTGCGCTTCGATCGTCGATTGATCGCTCAGCACGTTTTGCGTGCGGTTCGCGAGCGAACCGTTCGCGTCGCGCTGGCCGTTCGCCGCGATGTTGATATCGCCGATGCTGAACAGGTTCGCACCGCCCGTATTCGACAACTGGTTGGTCGCGTACAGGTTCAACTGGTTGGCTGCGGCGAAAACGGCCGCCACCCCGCTGTTCGTGATCGTATTCGCGTTCGCCGTGACGTTGGCGCCGATCACAGTGCCCGTGTTGTTCAGCATCGCGCTGTTGGTCGTGACCGCATCGCCTTCAATACGGCCTGCGTTGTCGATCGTGCCACCGTTCGCATTGACCGTCGTGTTCGCGGAATTCAGATCCGCGCCGGCCTGGTTGTCGACGTTCGCCGCATTCACCGTCAGCGCGCCGTTTGCATCCAGCACGCCCTGGTTCGTCAGCTTGCCCGACGTAGTGAAGTTCAGATTGCCATTCGCGTGGAGCTTGTTCGCTGACGTCTGCGTGTAGTCGTTCGCGAGCGCGATCGCACCGTTGCGGCCCGCGGTGATGGAGCCGTCACCCGTCAGCGTGTTTGCGACCAACGTCAGATCTTGATCGCTACCAATCGCGCCGCCCTGATTCGACAGCGCACCACTCTGAATCGACACGCTGCCGCCGCTGCCTGCGTCATTACCGATCTTGCCCGACGTGTTGTCGATCGACGCAGTGTGCAACGCGAGCGCACCATTGGCCCGCACGGACCCAGCCTGATTCGAAAACGCAGCGTTCGCGCTATGCAGCGTCAGGCTGTTCGCCGCAGAAAGCACGCCGCCGTTATTGTTCGCGTCGCTGCCGACGTTCAACTGGAGGTCATGTCCGGCGAGTGTCTGAGCGCCTTGCGAGTTCGTCAGCGTTTGCGCGGTGAGCGTCACGTCACCGTTGCCGCCGATCGTGCCGGCGCCGTCCTTTCCCGACGCATTGGTATTCGTGATCGACGCGCCGCCGTCGATCGTCGTCGCGCCGCTTCCGATATTGACGATACGACCGTCACTGTTGTCGACGCTGGCGCCCGACAACGCGAGCGTCGAACTCGTACCGTTCGCTTCGATTTGCCCCGCGTTATTAGTGACCGCTCCTTGTGCTCGCAGCGTCAGGTTCCCGTTCGCTTGAACGAGGCCGGCCGCATTCGCGATGGCGCCGTTCGACTGCACTGAAAGCGCTTGCCCTGCCAACAACGAGCCGCCGGAATTCTCGATACTGGCCGCCGACACGGAAACGTCGCCGTTGCCGCCGATCGTACCGCCCGCGGTATTCGTCAGCGCGTTTGCCGTTGTGACCAACAGCGCGCTCGTGCCTACGTTTTTGAGCGAGCCGCCGGCGTTCGCGAGACTGTCGGCAGTCACCGAAACGCCGTTGTTCGCTTCGAGCGTGCCCGCACGGTTGTCGATTGCACCGCGTGCGTTCAGCGTCATGCTGTCTGCACCGATGTACCCGCCTGCACGGTTATCGAGCGAACGTACGTCGAGCGCGGCCCGTCGCTGCGCGGCGAGCGTACCGGCACGATTCGATACGGCCGCGGCTTTCAGGCTCAGCGCGCCGTTGGTCGCAATCGTGCCGCCCTGATTCGACAATGCGCCCGTGGCGATCGACAACGTACCGTTGCCGGCGTGCGTAATCTTTCCTTGATCGTTGATCAGCGTCGCAGGCGCCAGGTTCAGGTCCGTGCTGTTGGTCTGGATCAGGCCATTGCTCGAATTATCGAGCGTGTTCGCGACGGCAATATTCGTTGCGCCCGTTCCGGTCTGGGTGATCGTGCCGCCGCGATTGCTCAGATTCGTCGCCGACAGCGACAACTGCGTTGCCTGGATTCCGCCAGTGTCATTACTCAGCGATGCCGCGTTGACCGTCACCGCCTGTTGAGCCGCAATGCTGCCCGAGCCGTTCGTCAACTGCGTACCGACATCGATCGTCGCATTGCGCCCGGCGGAGATCGAGCCGCTGCCGTTGTCGACAGATTGCGCGCCGACTTGCAAGTCGGTCTGTGCGGTGATTGAACCGTGGTTCGCGACGGCGCCCGCCTGTACCGAAACGCCGCCGTTGCCGCCGATCACACCGCCCTGCGCGCCCGTCGCTGTTGTGCCCGCCGCATTGATCAATTGCCCGGTCGTCGTGATCGAAAGGCCGTCACCGTTCAGCGACGTGATGCGTCCGGCACTGTTGTCCACCGACGCACCGGAAATATTCATTCCGGCCGTGCTCTGGATCGTGCCTTGGTTGTTTGCGATCGCGCCGCCGCGTATCTGCATCGAACTGTCGGAGACGAGCGTGCCGGCCTGGTTCGCGATTGCGCCGTTCGTCTGCACGTTCAGCGGGCCTTGCGCCGATATCTTGCCGCCTTGATTCGAAACGCTACCACCCGTCAGCGTCACCGCGCTTTGGCTCGACACGTTGCCGTGATCGTTGATCAGCGCACCCGACGCATTCGCATCGAGCGCACCCTGTGCGCTCGTGCTCGCGCCGGACAGATTCAGATCGCCCGCGTTCGCATTCAACGCGAGATTGGCGTTTGCGGCCGTCTGGCTACCGCCGAGATTGACGCTGCCGCCCGAGATCGACGCGCTGCCGCCTGCGACGTTTTGACCGGTCGCCGTCAGTTGCCCGCTACTCGACAGATTCAGGTCGCCGCTATGGCCGACGGAACCGTCGTTGTTGACGCCCGCGCCGAGCGTACCCATCGAACCGATGCTGCCTGCGTTGACGGTCGTATTCTGTTGCGCGGCGAGCGTGCCGCTGTTCGACAACGTACCGCCCGTCGATACACTGACGTTCTGCTGCGCATACGTCGTGCCGGAATTCTGCACGCTGTTCGCGGTTGCGGCGAGATTGCCGCTCGCCGTCGTCTTGCCGGTAAGGACGAGTTGCCCGTTCGATTGCAGCGTCAGGTCGCCGCCTTGTGCGGCGATCGTGCCGGCATTCGCGACACCGACGCCGAACTCGTTCGATACAAGAAAGACCCTGTTCGCGTACATGCCGCCGAGCTGGCTCACGTCGATCGCGACCGCCGGAGCCGCGCCGTCGCCGGCGGTCGGCGTCGCTGCCAGCGTATCGTGATTGACCTGGTTCGCGCCGGCGACGACGTTCAGGTTCTTCGCGTAAATCGCTGCATTCGCCTGCACCGCCCGCGAAATCAGATCGACCTGATCGACGTTCGCGGCGTTGAGGCCCGCGCCTTGCACGGTGATGAGGCCGCGATTGACGTTGTAGCCGGCGAGCGAACCGTCCGCGCCATAGTAAGGTTGTCCGGTCGTCAGCGTGGCGCGCGACGTATTGATGAAGCCGCCGCCGTCGACGACGATGCCGGACGGATTCGCCAGGATCACTTCGGCCCGTGAGCCCGCCACCTCGACGTAACCGCGCAGTTGAGAGGCGTTCGAGCTGTTGACCTGGTTGACGATGATGCGCGCGGACTGGTTCGGGCCGAAATTCGGGTTGCCGTTGATGTAGCCCGTTTGTTGCGTGTTCACCAGCGTTGGCGAGTTGTTCAGAATCGCGCCGTTTTTCTGAACGTCGAACTGGTTGTAGGTATTGACCGATACGCCTGCGCCGGACGGCGCGGCAATATTCACCTGCGGCAGACCGTTTTGCGTCTGAACGACGTGTGTGCTCGTACCGGGTATTGGCGCAATCTGAGCAAAGCTGAATAACGGCGCACCGAACAATAACGCCGCCACCATGGCAATCGGTTGCCACGCGACACGCAAGCTCGGCTGGCTCCATCGCGCACTTGTGCCCCGAGAATTCGCAGCTGTTTGCGACGAGCTGCCGTTTTCCTGCACGACGATCATCGCGCCGCGCGCACGATTACATACTACCCGGTAGCAGTTCTTGTTCATTTTTCGTTTTAATAGGTGCAGAGCCGATGAATTCGGTTCTGATCAAGATCAATGCCCGGTCGGACCGGTGGCGGTTTGCGCAGCCCCGGCCCCGAAGCTGCGCAGGATTCAAAGGCGGTTTCGCGCCTCGCACGCGTTACGACTGCGGACGAAATCAGGCATTGCGCGGCCGTGGTCTCCCGTGATCCCCGTGCGCAATCGTAGCAGGAACCCGACAAGCCACACTGTCAGGAATAATCAAATCGACCGAAAACTCGCGCGGCATATCTCGAAATAAAGCGATTTATTTTTCAGATAATAAAATTTTTAATTTTTAGAATTTGAACAACGTAATTTTGCGAGTTTCGGTTCAGCGCCCGTCGAACCGCACCCGTTGATGCAGACATCAACCAAGGGAAGATCCATGACTTCGACAAAATCTCAACGCACGATTACGTCAGTCATCCGAACTCGTGAGCGTTGAATGCATAAAGCCAATCAACGTATCTCGAAATAAAAGCGTGAAAAAACGTTACATGATCATGAACTGACTTCGAACGCACCGACTGCGACCGTTTCGCAGGATCGGTCGTTGACGTTCGGCTCGATGCCCGTTTGCAACGCATCTCCTGCACCTGCTAGCCGCCGCGCCTGCGCATCGCATGCGCAACCCGCGCGTTGGTCTCGAATTTGGCGCGGCGGGTCGAGAAAAACGTCCGCACGTTGCGCACGTTCGATGCGCCGGTGAACAGCCGCCGCGCGAATTCGTCGTATTCGGCGACGTCGGCCAGATCGGCCACCACGACGAAATCGGGGCCCGGCGACACGCGATAGCACTGCGTGACCGACGGCTCTGCGCACACGTACGCCTCAAACGCGTCGTAGTCTTCGGCCGTCTGCCGGTCGAGGCTGATCTCGATCAGCGCCGTGACGGCCGTGCCGATCGCGGCCTGGTCGAGCATCGCCACCTGCCGACGGATCACGCCCGCTTCCGTCAGCCGGCGCACGCGGCGCATACAGGTCGGCGGCGACGACAGCGCACGTTCGGCGAGTTCCAGGTTCGACACCGACGCGTCGTCCTGCAGGATCGACAGGATGCGCAAGTCGAGATCGTCAAGGGTAATGCCGGCCATCGGCAGCTCCTTCCGGGTCGGTGATGTGAAATTTAATTTCAATATCATAACCGATCATCGATCCATTTCATCTACTTCAATATTTTGAAATTAAATTCCATTCCCTCACCTCTACCATCGCTGTCACTGATTCAGACACGTCATTTACGGAGCGCGATATGTGTGGAATTGTCGGGGCGGTTGCCCAGCGGGACATCCTGCCGAACCTCGTCGACGGGCTGAAGCGGCTCGAATACCGCGGTTACGACTCGTGCGGCGTCGTGGTCTACCGCGACCGCGCGCTGGCTCGCGCGCGCAGCGTCGAGCGCGTCGCCAACCTGCAGCGCGAGATCGCCGCGCAGGCGCTGTCGGGCTACACCGGCATCGCGCATACGCGCTGGGCGACCCACGGCGCGCCCGTCACGCTCAATGCGCATCCGCACTTCTCGCCGAGCGACGACGATGCGCGCATCGCGCTGTCGCACAACGGGATCATCGAGAACTGCGACCAGCTCCGCGCCAAACTCGAAGCGCACGGCTACGTGTTCGCGAGCCAGACCGACAGCGAGGCGATCGCGCACCTGATCGATCATCTGTACGACGGCGACCTGTTCGAGGCGGTCCGGCGCGCCGTCGCGCGGCTGCGCGGCAGCTATGCGATCGCGGTGATGTGCCGCGACGAGCCGCACCGGATTGTCGGCGCGCGCGACGGGATGCCGCTCGTCGTCGGCGTGGGCGAAGGCGAGAACTTCCTGGCGTCGGACGCGATTGCGCTGTCCGGCATCACCGACCGCATCGCCTACCTGGAGAACGGCGACGTCGCCGATATCCAGCTTCATCGCTACTGGATCGTCGATGCCGCGGGTCAGCGCGTCGAGCGTGCGGTGCAGCGCGTCGCCGCGCACAGCGGCGCGGCCGATCTCGGTTCGTATCGCTACTACATGCAGAAGGAGATCTTCGAGCAGCCGCAGGCCGTCGCCGATACGCTGCTCGACGTCACGTCGATCATGCCGGAGCTGTTCGGCGATCGCGCATGGCGCGTGTTCAACGACGTCGATTCGGTGTTGCTGCTCGCGTGCGGCGGCAGTTATCACGCGGCGCTCACCGCGAAGTACTGGATCGAGAGCATCGCGAAACTGCCGGCGAGCGTCGAGATTGCGAGCGAGTTCCGCTATCGCGACAGCGTGCCGAATCCGCGCACGCTCGTCGTCGCGGTGTCGCAGAGCGGCGAGACGGCCGACGTGCTCGGCGCCGTGCATGTCGCGAAGCAGAACGGGATGGCGCATACGCTTGCGATCTGCAACGTGGCGACGAGCGCGCTGATGCGCGAATGCGCGTTGCAGTTCGTGACACGTGCGGGCATCGAGATCGGCGTGGCGTCGACGAAGGCGTTTACGACGCAGCTCGTCGCGCTGTTCCTGCTGACGCTTTCACTGGCACAGGTGCGCGGGCGACTGAGCGACGACGACGAGAAGGAGCATCTGCGCGCGCTGCGGCATCTGCCCGATGCGATGTCGAAGGTGCTCGCGCTGGAGCCGCAGATCATCGCGTGGTCGGAACTGCTCGCGCGCCGCGACAACATGCTGTTTCTCGGACGCGGAATGCATTATCCGATCGCGCTGGAAGGGGCGCTGAAGATGAAGGAGATTTCGTATATCCATGCGGAGGCTTATCCGGCGGGCGAGCTCAAGCATGGGCCGCTCGCGCTCGTCAGCAACGAGATGCCGGTGATTGCGGTGGCGCCGAACGACATGCTGCTCGAGAAGCTGCGGTCGAACATGCATGAGGTCAGCGCGCGCAACGGGAAGCTGTTCGTGTTCGCGGATGTCGATTGCGGACTGTCGCCGGGGGACGGGATCGATGTGATCCGGCTCAATGAATACTACGGGCCGCTTTCGCCGATCCTGCATACGGTGCCGATGCAGCTGCTGGCTTATCACGCGGCGCTGGCGAGGGGGACGGATATCGACAAGCCGAGGAATCTGGCGAAGTCGGTGACGGTGGAATAGGGGTGGGGTGATGATGGCATGGCCGTGCTCAGGTGCATTAATTTCGGTTACGAAGCCCCGATTCAGTTTTGGTTACGCGGCTCTTGCGCACACCCGGCGGAAACGCAAAGAACGGGATCACGCGATCCCAGGCGTTGCGCCACGCGCTACTGACAGTCGGGAATTTCTGACCCCACGGCCCATCCGCAAACGCATCGAGTTCGGCCTGAGCGGCTTCCGCGCTGGGAGCGGCGTAGATCGGCTTGATCGCCGCGGCCAAGCCTCGGCGGTCCTTCCAACTGGCGTAATCGAGGCTGTTGCGGATGAGGTGGACGATGCAGGTCTGCAGCGTGGTGGCCGGGAACACGGCGGCCAGCGCTTCGGGCATGCCCTTGAGCCCGTCCGTGACGGCAATCAGGATGTCGTGAACGCCGCGCGTCTTCAGATCGTTGAACACCTTCATCCAGAACTTGGCCCCCTCGGTATTCTCGATCCACAGGCCCAGGATTTCCCGCGTGCCGTCGGGCAGCACGCCCAGCGCCAGGTACACCGCCTTGTTGCGCACGACGGCGTCTTCGCGAATCTTGACCCGCAGTGCGTCGAAAAACACGACCGGATACATCGGCTCAAGCGGTCGGGCCTGCCAGGCGGTGACTTCGGCCATGACCTCGTCGGTGACCGAACTGATGAAGTCGGGCGAGACCTCGGTGCCGTACTGTTCCAGCAAGAAGCCCTGAATCTCGCGTACGGTCATGCCTCGGGCATACATGGCGACGATCTTGTCGTCGAAGCCCGTGAAGCGCCGTTCGTGCTTGGGAATCAGGATGGGTTCGAAGCTGCCGTCGCGGTCACGCGGCACCTCGATACGGATCGGACCGTCTTCGGTCAGAACCGTCTTGGCCCCTTTGCCGTTGCGCTGATTCGTGGCGTTGACCGGCTTGGCCGCACCGGGAGGGTAGCCGAGATGATGGTTCATCTCGCCGCCCAGCGCCCGTTCGATCAGCGCCTTCTTGAGCGCCAGCGTCGCGGCGTTGATGGCTTCGGCCGTCATCGGACCGTTGCCGAACTGCTCGAGCAGCTCGGCCGGAATCGCCGGCAGAGCCGCCGGCTGGGCTTTCGGTTTGCGAGGCATAAACTCTCCTTGGGAGCATGTTATGCCTTAAACACAAAATTCCTGACAGGCCCGGCGACTCAGGCCTTCGTTGCGGTTTTCCCTGCAGTCGCAGGCTTCACCTCCACGCCCAGCAATTCCGCCGATACCCCAAGCAGCCCCCCGCCCCACTGTTCGCTGCCGTCACTCCGAAAACGAATGCCGTAAAAACCTTCATGGGCGAAGAGCCCATCAGAGAAAAAAACGATTCCTCGACTGACAATGATACTGCCCGGTCAGTCTTTCTTCGTCGTGTCTTGCCTGAGCGACATCCAAATCAGCACCGAGCCGTATCTTCGTCGCCGGAAGTCTTCGAGAACGAACGACGTCCCGCGGACATGGTGGAAATCCCGAACACCGTTTTAACCCGCTATTACCAGCCGGGCCCGGCTGCTCCATACACTTGCGGTAACCAAAGCGCCGCCTCGTGCCACGACTACCGGCGAGGACGGCGAGTTACCCGTCACTTTCTGAATGGAGAACAGAATGGCCAAACAGATCCTGGTACTGGCAGGCGATTACGTGGAAGACTACGAGTTGATGGTGCCGGTACAAGCGCTCAGTGCGCTTGGCTACGTGGTACACGTCGTTACCCCTGATAAACGATCCGGCGAGCAAATCCGCACGGCAATTCACGACTTCGAAGGCGATCAGACCTACAGCGAGAAGCGCGGTCACAACTTCACGCTCAATGCGAGTTTCTCGGATGTCGATACGGCTGCCTACGATGCCCTGCTTTTGCCCGGCGGCCGCGCTCCCGAGTACCTTCGGCTCAACCCGCGTGTAATCACCGTCATCCGCGATTTTGCGCAAGCCGGCAAGCCGATTGCGGCGGTCTGCCATGGTGCGCAGTTGCTGAGCGCCGCCGGGGTCATCGCTGGCAAGCGGATCTCCGCCTATCCCGCGTGCGCCCCCGAGGTCCGGCTTGCACAGGGTGAATTTGTCGAGCTCGACTGGGCCGAAGCCGTCACCGACGGTCAGTTCGTGACCGCTCCTGCATGGACGGCCCATAGCGCGTGGCTCCGACAGTTCCTCGCGCTGCTCGGTGCGCGCATTTCGCTCTGATATCCGGTGACACAAACATGGCAAAACTGATTCACACCATGATTCGTGTGGCCGACTTGGAGCGCTCGCTCGCATTCTATGAAAGCGCGTTCGGCCTGACGACCAGCCATCGCCTCGATTTCGAAGATTTCTCGCTCGTCTATCTGCGCAATAGCGAAAGCGAAAACGAAATCGAACTGACCTGGAACAGGGGACGTCAAGAACCCTACACGCATGGCGATGGTTACGGTCACGTCGCGGTCGTGGTAGACGACGCGACCAAGGAGCGGGCCCGACTGATTTCGCTTGGCATGCAGCCAAACGATCTCCGCGAGTTCCATGCTGGCGACGGCAGTCTCCTCGCGCGGTACTTCTTCATACTCGACCCTGACGGCTACAAGATCGAAGTACTGGAGCGACACGGTCACTACCAGTGAGCGCAACACATAACAAGCAATACAACTCGCAACGTACGAGTTCGCAGCATCGCAACAGATAAGGCGTCACCCGCAATCCAGCATGAGCAGATATGAAGGAGACGAGACAATGAAAATGGAGACGATTCCGCTCGCCACCGCGACTACGGAGCGACCGGTAGAGCCCGTGCAACGCATCAAACTGACACGCCGTGAATGGCTGAAGGGAACCGGCGTACTCTTCGGCACCCTGGCAGTGACCTCCATCCTTGCCGGGTTCGCACCAAGCCACGCCTGGGCCCTTGAAATGACGAGCCTCGACACGCACCAGGGGCAGGTCCTGCTCGCGCTCGTCAAGCGCATCTATCCGCATCAGTCCCTGGACGACGCCGTCTATGCGCTGGTCGTCAAGGACCTCGACAAAAAGGCGGTGGCCGACAAGCAGTTGCGCTCGACGCTGGCCAAGGGCGTCCAACGACTCGATGCTGTCGCTGGCGGCGACTGGTCCAGGCGAGGGATCGCGCAGCAGGACAAGGACGTAGCGGCTCTTGCAGGGTCGCCGTTCTTCGACGCGGTGCGCTCGACAGCAGTAGTGTCGCTGTATAGCAATCCGCTTGCTTACGCTCACTTCGGATACGGCGGAAGCGACGGAGACGGAGGCTACCTCCACAAGGGCTTCAACAACCTGTCCTGGTTGCCCGATCCGCCCGCACCGCTGAGCGGCCCTGTTCCGTCCGACAACTGATATCGCGCAAAGAGAGACATCATGGCAGAGACGCAAATCCAGTCAGGAGCGACAAGCGCCAAGTTCTCGCTCAACGACGATCACGTCGTCGTGATCATCGGATCAGGCGCGGGTGGCGGCACGCTCGCCAACGAACTGGCACAGAAAGGTATCGACGTGGTCGTGCTCGAAGCGGGCAAACTGCACACCCAGGGGGACTTCATCGCAGATGAATGGGCCTCTTTCCAGCAGCTTGCGTGGCTCGACAAGCGAACTACGTCCGGAACCTGGCGTGTCGCCCGGGACTTTCCGAATCTCCCCGCGTGGATCTGCAAGACGGTGGGCGGAACCTCGGTGCACTGGGCCGGCGCGAGTCTGCGCATTCAGCCCCACGAGTTCAAGGCCCGCACCACCTACGGCCAGGTCCACGACGCACAGCTTCTCGACTGGCCCCTCACTCGCGAGGAACTGGACCCCTATTACGATCGCGCAGAGAAGAAGATGGGGGTGACGCGCACCAATGGGCTGCCCGGATTGCCCGGCAACAACAACTTCAAGGTGCTGTACGCAGGGGCGACAAAGATCGGATACAAGGAATGCAGCACCGGTCGCATGGCGATCAACAGCGTCGCGCGCGACGATCGCACGCACTGCTTCCAGCGCGGTTTCTGCTTCCAGGGTTGCCGGTTTGGCGCCAAATGGTCCACGCTCTATACCGAACTGCCGCACGCGCAGGCTACAGGGCACATGGAGCTTCGCACCGAGGCGCATGTCGCACGCATCGAGCACGATGCACGCGGTCGGGCGAATGCCGTGCTCTACTACGACGCGGCGGGCAAGCTGCAGCGGCAGAAGGCACGTATTGTCGCCGTAGCAGGCAACTCGATCGAGACCCCGCGGTTGCTGTTGAATTCTCATTCCGGAAAATTCGCGAAGGGACTCGCGAATTCCTCGGATCAGGTGGGACGCAACTACATGCGTCACACGACAGGCTCGGTGTACGCGTCGTTCAACGAGAAGGTCGAAATGTTCAAGGGTACGACGATGGCCGGCATCGTCGAAGACGAAGCGCGCCACGATCCCAAACGCGGTTTCGTCGGCGGCTACCACCTCGAGACGATTTCGCTCGGCTTGCCGTTTTACGCGGCGTTTCTCAATCCCGGCGCCTGGGGAGCGGAGTTCACGCAGGCCATGGACCAGTATTCGCATACGGCCGGGCTCTGGATCGTCGGCGAAGACATGCCGCGCGCAACCAATCGTGTGACATTGAACAGTACCCAGAAGGACCAGTATGGTCTGCCGGTGGCTGACGTGCACTACGACGACCATCCCAATGATGAAGCGATGCGAGAGCACGCCTTCAAGCAGGGCGAGGCGCTCTACAAGGCCGTCGGTGCCATCAGGGTCCATCGGGTTTCCCCGTACCCGTCGACACACAATCTCGGCACGTGTCGGATGAGCGCCGAGCCGGAAGACGGTGTAGTCAATCGTCACGGTCAAACACATGACGTCCCGAATCTGTTCGTTTCGGACGGAAGCCAGTTCACGACGGGCGCCGCAGAGAACCCCACGCTCACGATCGTCACGCTTGCGATCCGCCAAGCCGACTACATTGCAGAACAGATGCAGAAGCGCGCAATCTGAAACCGGGACCTATCGGCGCTGACACAGACAACCGACGATGGCAGCGCTTCTGAGCGAAAATCGTGGCGCCCCGCTGTTGTCGGTGTCGCGCCCTCCGTGTGCAAGAGAAACCAGGGAGTACAACCATGTGTGAAGTCCTAGTCAACGCAGATCCGATGCTCTACGAATCGCGCACGCGATCGCTACGCATCCGCGGCGTCGTAACCACGGTGCGCATGGAAAATCTGTTCTGGGACGTGCTGCACGAGATTGCGCAGCGCGAAAAGATGACGACCAGCCAATTCGCGGTCAAGCTCTATGAAGAACTGCTTGACCTGCGCGGCGAACCGCCGGCCAATTTCACGTCGTTCCTGAGGGTCTGCTGCCTCCGGTATCTGTCGCGGGACATCGTACTCGAAGACACCGCTAGCCAGGGTTCGCAAAAGACCTTCCGTCCCAAGGTCGTCCACGGCACCTGACCGCTCATTGATTCAGCCGCTCGAGTCATGCGTGGGAGCGCGCCACGTACTCCGATCCCGCTTCCGCGTCGGATCACGTAAACGTGACCACCGCACACACCGTAGGCGCTACATATTTTCGGTCGAGATCAGTTCAGAATTAACCCTCTCGTGTCGCGCCGCATTCACGCCAACCGTCACATTGACGTCGCATGCGGGGTCCTCGCGGCGGTAATGCGCGACGACGAATTCGACGAAATTCTGCACCGCGAACGTCTGGCGCGACTGCTTTGCATACAGCGCCCACACGGTGCGCGCGCCATCGCGCAACGCGACATGCGCGAGCAGCGCCTGCAGCGCGCCGCTTTCCAGTTCCGCCGAAACCAGCGCGCGCGGCAACCGCGCGATGCCGAGCCCAGCGAGCGCCGCGCCCTTGACCGTCAGCGGCGGCTGCGCGTTCAGGATCGGACGCACCACGGCCCGGTAGGTGCCGTAATCGTCGCCGAACTCCCAATAGCTCCCCGGCGCTTCAGTGGTCAGCAGCGTGTCGTGCGATGCGAGTTCATCCGGGGTCTGCGGCGCGCCGTGGCGCGCGACATAGTCGGGGCTGGCGACGATCACATCGTCGATCCGGGCGAGCGAGCGGCACACGAGCGTCGAATCGCGCAGGCGGCGCTCGGTGCCGAAGCACACGTCGAAATCGGTAATGGCGACGTCGGCCATGCTGTCGAACACGGTCAGGTCGAATGCGGTGCGCGGCTCCAACACGCGATGCATGGCAAGCAGACGCGGCAGGTCGGTCGACGCGAACGACGCCGACGCGGCGATCTTCAGCGTCGCGGCCGGCATGCCGGTCGCCGTAGCAATGCACGCGTCCATCGATTCGAGCAGGCCGATCAGTTCCGTGCAGTGCTGCAGATAGAGTTCGCCCGTCGCCGTCAGCGACATGCTGCGTGTCGTGCGATTGACGAGTTGCACGCACAGATGTCTTTCGAGCAACGCGACGCTGCGCGTAACGACCGACGCAGAGACGCCGAGCTGTTTCGCGGCCTTCGCGAAACTCCGGTGCTCGGCAACCTTGACGAAGGTCCGAATGGACGCAAGCTGGTTCATGACGCACTCCGGACTAAACCGGGGACGATCGCGACAGCGGCACTCTGCACGGCCACGCGCCGGCGCGACGAAAGCGGCGTGGATCGACCCGATTCGGGATGGGATGCGAGGCAGCATAGTGCGCGCAACCTTACCCGCCGCGCACCGGACCATTACATTCCCGTCATCTACGCGCGGTGCGAGGGAAACGCGCATCGAACGCGCCCAGCAGGATACGCCAACTGTATATCCGACCGTGATCATGGATCGCCCCGGAGACGGCGACATACGCACCGCCCATACACGCGCAACTCACCGGCAACAGTTCGAAGCAGCTAGTCTTGCTTATCGTCGTTCGAATACTCCAACTGCAACGCAACCCAATCCGCCGTCGCTCGACCATATCGCGACGCGATATCTTCCAACACGCCCGGAAGCACCGCATCCGCGGTCTGTGCATCGGGCATCGCGATGCGCTCGCGCGCACGCTTCGCCGGCTGAGCCAGCAACCGCAGCCCTTGCTTCGACACGATCTCCCGCGCCGCGCCCGTCGCAACGACATCACTGCGCCAGGTCCGCGCCCACGCGTCGGCAGTCAACGCCACCGTCAACTCGTCGAAGCCGCTTTCAACCGGCAACTCGAACGTTTCATGCCGCCAGAGCGCAACGCGATTCATCAGCGCAGTCGCGACAGCCCGCGCCGACAGCGCAAACCGACTGCCGTCATGCACGTCGCTCCACGTCCGCACCCCCATGCGTCGCGCAGTGTCACGCGCCGCTGCCGGTCCGGCGAGCCGCTCCACCAGCGCCAGCGACGCCGGAATCGACGCCGACACGCCGCTCGTCGTCATCACGTCGCCGTCGATCACATAGCGACGATCGTCGATCCAGTCCGTATCGGCAAAGCGCCGGCGCAGGCCGTCGCGCGAATACCAGTGAGACGTTGCGGTCCGATGCCGGAGTAGACCGGCGTTCGCCAGCACTTCCGCACCATCGCAGATCGCCACCATCGTCGCGCCGGCCGCGGCCTGCCTCTTCAGCCACGCCAGCATCGCCGGCCGATCCGCGCGATGCATTGCAGGCACGATCACCACATCCGCCCCGGCCGGTGTCGCGGCGTCGAAACGCTCGAAGGTCGTATCGGCACGCATCCGCAGTGTGGGCATCAGTTCGACCTCCGTTGCGTCGGGCGACACGGCAACAACATCGGCCACGCCGGACGTCTGCAGGATCGAATACGGGACGATGAAATCAGTCGTCTCCGTTCCCGCGTTGTCCGCGACGATCGCGACGAGTGGCCGTGTCCGCGCCGCCTTCGGCGAGGCCGCGTCCGACGCTCGCACAGCTGGCTGCATGCGTTCCGCCGCCGCATGCGACACCCCGCTCCACGGCCAAGCGCCCGACAGCACACCCACGAGCATCGCCACGATCATGCGCTTCAGGTTCTTCCTCATCTTGCCCCGCATCCACCGCCCGCGTTAATCGATTGCACGTCCGCAAAATTACAAGGATCATGCTCGCGGTCACAAGGACAACTCCACCGCATTTTCTGCCATGCCCCAGCTCAATCGTTCGGCGCGCGACATTGTCGTCGTCGGCTTCGACGGTGTGCAGTCGCTCGACATCACCGGCCCGATGGAAGTGTTCGCGGTCGCGAACCGCCATCTGCCGGAGCATGTCGCGCCCTATCGGCTCACGCTCGCGTCGCCGCACGGCGACGACATCGTCACGCATGCCGGCCTGCGCCTCGCCGGTCCGACCGCATTGGCGGCGCTGCCCGAGCGCATCGATACGATCGTCATCGCCGGCGGCAGCGAAGCGGCGCTGCGGCAAGCCGCGTCGGACGATAGCGTGCTGCCGTGGCTGCAGGCGCGCGTCGCCGACACGCGGCGAATCGCAAGCATCTGCACCGGCGCGTTCGTGCTCGCTGCGGGCGGATGGCTGAACGGCAAGCGCGCGACCACGCACTGGAACCAGTGTTCGACGCTGCAAGCGCTGTGTCCCGACGCGCACATCGAGCCGGATGCGATCTATGTCAGCGATCCGCCGTTCCATACGTCGGCCGGCGTGACCGCCGGCATCGATCTCTGCATCGCGCTCGTCGAAGCGGACTGCGGCGCGCCCACCGCGCTCGCCGTCGCGCGCGAGCTCGTGCTTTTCGTGCACCGCCCGGGCGGGCAGGCGCAGTTCAGCGTCGGCCTCGACATCCACGCCAGTGCGACGCCTCGCATGCGTGCGCTGCTCGCCGCGATCGCCGACGACCCGAC